>CAZTVU010000149.1:0-947 GCA_964617025.1 uncultured Planctomycetales bacterium
GGCGGGTTCGCGCTCACGGTGGAAAGATCGCCGCGCTTGCCATTGTCCGAGCCCGCCGCAAAAGCGTGGCATCGCAGACACGAGCTGCGCGTGGGCGGATGAACCGTCCGGGCCGCCTCGACGATCGAAAGGGTCATGTTCGCCTCATCCGGCACGACGGTGAAGTCGCCCGCATCCTCCACCGGCAGCCGCCATGTGCGGCTGACGCCCGCATAGTCCGTAAACGAGAGGAGTTCCGTCGGCGCCCCGACCTTACGCTTGTACGCGTCCTGGTGGCAAACAAGGCAGTCGATGTTGTGGAGCTGGTCGCTTGTCATCGTCGGCCGAGGCACCCTGCCGTAGCTCACGTGACACGTCCAGCAAGCGACCCGCCGGGAGCTGACGATCGCGCCGCAGTAGGTGTTGAACCCCAATTCTCCCTTGCCCGAAGTGCCCGGAATGTTGGTGACGTTGGGTGTCGGCCCCGTTTCCTGGTAATGCACCGACCCGAACATCCCCTCGGCCTGGGTCTCGTGGCACTCGACGCACGTCGCCGGCCCTGCGTATTCATTGATCCCGGCGTGGGCCTGGAGCGCGGCCGCCGATACCGCATAGGCCGCCCGAGGCCCGGAGACCGCCCCCACCGCAATCGCGAGGACCCCCGAGAGGATCCTCACCTGCGGCCAACCCATCCGCGCAAGACAGGGATTTCGATACGACATCGCGAAACCTCCAGGATGTGGGTCGGGCAGCAGGGTCGGCGGATCCTGTTTACGCGCAGGCACCGCCCTTCTGGGCTACCGCTTTGGATCCGCGAGCCCTCGAACTGGTTACACGAAAAAAGTCGGTGTCCTCAATGAGTTTCGCCGACGTCAGCCCCGAGCACCCCGGTAAACCGCACCGGTTCGGGACTATTTACCCCAGCGTTGCATACGCCAACGCTGGAAAACGAAAAAACGAGAAAACGA
>CAZTVU010000149.1:980-2814 GCA_964617025.1 uncultured Planctomycetales bacterium
AGTGCACTCACTACCGCACCGCGGGGGTATTCCCGATACGGTCCTCCGAACGTGTTTTCTCGCTTTTCCGCTTTTTCGCTTTCTCGCTTTTCCGTCATTGCGTTATGCAACGACGGCGTTTTATTCCGCGACGCCCACCGGCCTGGTCCCACCTACCGCCGGCGTGCCCCCGTCCGCCTTCCCGGCCACGGGTAGTCGTCGCGTCCGGCCGACGGCTCCAACGGCCCCGGCGGCAGCGTCTTCTGCCAGGCAAGCCCCTTCGCCGAGAGCCGCTCGACCACATCGGCGTGCTTCTCGGCCACATTGTTGAGCTGCGTCGGGTCGCGCGGGATGTCGTACAGCTCCACGCGACTCCGGTCGGGGTTCATCAGCAGTTTCCAGTCACCCTCGCGGATCGCCAGGATCGGGCTGCGGTGAAACGGCTCGCCGAACACGTGAAACCGCCACTCCCACATCAGCGGCCCCCGCCGCGCCCGCGGCCGCCCCAGCAGGATGTCGCTGACGTCCTCGCCGTCGAGCGCATGCCCCGCCGGCACATCGACGCCCGCCAGCCGGCACACCGTCGGCAGGAAGTCCACCCCCGCCACGACGGATACATCGTCCACCCTTGCGGCCGGCACCCGTCCCGGCCACCGCACGATGTACGGAACACGGATCCCGCCCTCGTACAGGCTCCGCTTGCGCCCGCGAAACGGCCCGGCCGAACCGACCCCGCTGTGCCCGGCATTGGTGATGTGAATGTCCTCCGGCCCGTTGTCGCTGGAGAAGACGACGAGCGTGTTGTCCGCCAGGCCCAGCCTCTCCAGTTCATCGAGCAGCCGCCCCACCTGCGTGTCGAGATCCGTGACGGCGGCGTAGTAGATCGTTTCGGCGCTCTTGTGACGCACACCCTGGCCCCAACTAAACCGCTCGTACGGCTTCATCTGCTCGTCCGTCGGGTTCAGCGGGGCGTGCGGCACCAGCGTCCATACATTCACGTAGAACGGTTTGTCCCGGTTTGCGCGGATGAACCGAACCGCCTCATCCACGAAGGCCGCGCTGGACTTCGCCCAGAACGTCTCCGGCGGCTCCGCCCATCCGGGATTCACCGACACCATGGTCCGCGCGTCGTCGAACCCATACGCCGTCGGCTCCGGCGCCCCGGGCCCGTTGCCGAGGTGCCACTTGCCGAAGTGCGCCGTCGCGTACCCCGCCCCCCGGAGCAGGGCGGCCACGTTCGGCACCTTCGGGTCGAGCCAGTTGGACATGCCCCGCTCCGCGTTCTGGTCGTGCTGCGCGTAGTGCCCGTGGATCCGGTGACGCGCCGGGTACTGCCCCGTCATAAACGCACAGCGGCTCGGCGAACACACCGACCCGTTGACGTAGAACTGCGTGAAGAGCGTCCCCTGCGCGGCAAGCCGGTCGAGCCGAGGCGTTCGCAGTCGCTGGTGCCCGTAACAGCTCAGGTCCCCCCAGCCGAGATCATCCGCAAGGATGAAGATGATGTTCGGCTTGCGCCCGGCCTGCTCCGCGCCCACGGGGCCGACCGTCCCCGCGCAAATGACTGCCACCATGCAGACTCGATGAAGCCTCATGCGACGTCTCCTTCCTGACCCGCGCCGACCGCCGCGTGTAACCGCCGCCTCCCGGCCGACTGAGCCGGGGGCCGCCACGCCGAGGCCGGCTACCACGCCAGCATATCGCCGGCCACACCCCATGCCCACTCGACGAAGTTTCCGCCGTCGTTGCGTTTTGCAACGAGGGAAGAGCGAGAAAGCGAAAAACCGGAAAAGCGAAATAACACGTTCGGAGGACCGTATCGGGCATACCCCCGCGGTGCGGTAGTGAGTGCACT
>CAZTVU010000149.1:2824-12597 GCA_964617025.1 uncultured Planctomycetales bacterium
CATCATCAGACGTTTTTCGGTTTCTCGTTTTCTCGTTTTTTCGTTTTCCAGCGTTGGCGTATGCAACGCTGGGGTTTCTTCCTTCGGACGGGCAGCGGGTCCGTTGTGGGCCGCGGGCTTCGCATGCCGGCTGCTCGGCCTTCAACGTCCCGCCCGGTTCGTTTCCGCAGCCGTGCCAACGTCGCCTTGGCTAACGACGCCCGATCCTGCTACGATCACGTGCCCCGGGGAGCGGCCCCCTCCGGGACGCGGGTGATACCGTGCAAGCGATGGACCAATACTACCGATTCTGTCCGGGGGAAGAGCACATACGGATATCGGATGCCGTTTGTCGGGGCCGGCGACGGTCCAACTTCCCCAAGTGCAAGGGGTGCCGGTTCAACGACGACGAAAAGGCCGCACGCGCCGCCCCCGCCAGCGGGACCGCCCAGCGAGGCAAGGAGAAAATCGAGATGTTGGAAAAGGTCTTCAAGGCATACGACGTCCGCGGGGAGACGCCCGAGCCCCTGGACGCCGATGTCGCTTGGCGCATCGGCAACGCCACCGCCCAGTTCCTCAAGAGCCAGCTTCGGGGCCCCGACCGCCCCGCCGCCGGCAGCGCCGCCATCGCCGTCGGACGCGACATGCGCAAGACCAGCCCGGAGCTGTCCCGAGCCTTCATCGAAGGGGCGCGGGCCGCCGGCATGAACGTCATCGACATCGGCATGATCGACACGTCGCAGATCTATTTCGCGGTCAACCACCTTCAAACCTGCGGCGGCGTGCAAACGACCGCCAGCCACAACCCCGCCCACTACAACGGCTTCAAGATCTGCGGCAAGCGCGGCAAGCCCGTCGGGGCCGACACCGGCCTCGGCGAGATCTGCAAGATCGCCAAGGGCCTTTCGCAGACCTCCGGCGTTGCCGAGGGCTCGCTCGACACGCGGGACCTCGCGGAGCCCTACAAGCAGTTCATCCGCCAATACCTCCGCGCTCCGCGCAAGATGAAGATCGTCGTCGACGCCTCCAACGGCATGGCCGGCCGCTGGTTCCCCATCCTGTTCGGCGACATCGATGAACTCGAGATCCACCCCCTCAACTTCGAGCACAACGGGGAGTTCGTCCACGACCCCAACCCCCTGATCGAGGCGAACCTGGCCCAGCTCCGCGACAAGGTCAGGCGCATGAAGGCCGACTTCGGCATCTGCTTTGACGGGGACGCGGACCGGCTCATCCTGGTCGACGAGCGGGCGGAGATCATCCGCTGCGACGTGATGACGGCCATCCTGGCCGAGTACTTCCTCAAGCAGCTCCCCGGGGCCACCGTCGTGTACGACCTTCGCTCCAGCCGCATCGTTCCCGAGGTCATTCGCCGGGCCGGCGGCGTCCCGCGCCGCGAGCGGGTCGGCCACGCCTTCATGAAGAAGGCCCTCGCCGACTCGCACGGCATCTTCGGCGGCGAGCTGTCGGGCCACTTTTACTTCAAGGACAACTGGTACTGCGACAGCGGCATGCTGGCCTTCGTACACACCGTCAACCTGCTCTCTGAGGCCGCGCGCCCCCTGAGCGAGCTGGTCGCCCCCATGCTTCGCTATGCCACCTCGGGCGAGCGCAACTTCGAGAATGAGAACAAGGAGGCCACCATCAAGCAGCTCGCGCGGGACTACGCCGACGCGAAGATCGATTACCTCGACGGCATCACGGTCCAGTACGACAACTGGTGGTTCAACGTGCGCGCGTCGAACACGGAGCCGCTGCTCCGCCTGAACCTCGAAGCCGATTCGGAGGACCTGCTGCAAGCCAAGCTCGCCGAGGTCGCCCGGCGCCTGGGGACCCCCGTGGCCCACTGACCCGGAGACCCTCGCCCATGAAATCCACGCTCATTCACCGCCGGCTTGCCTGCGGCGTCGAGTTCGCCGCCGAGTCCATGAACGGCCGCCCGACGGCGGCGCTCGAGATCCGCGTCCTGGCCGGGGCGTCGCACGAGCCGGCCGATCAGCCGGGCATGGCGCGCCTCGTGGAGGAGACGCTGGACAAGGGCACGGCCCGGCGCGACGGCCGCGCCCTCCTCGACGCGTTTGACGCCATCGGGGCCCAGCGCGCCTCTGCCACCGGCCGCGACACCACGGCCTTCAGTTGCCTGTGCCTGCCCGAATTCCTTCCGCAGGCCATCGAGCTCCACGCCGAGATGCTCCGGACGCCGACGTTTCCCGAGGAGGCCTGCACGGTCGCGGTGGAGCTCGCCGTGCAGGAACTCGCCTCGCTCGAAGATGATCCGCAGTCGCTCTGCGAGAAGCTCATCACCCGCCAGGCGTACGGGCCCGTCCTCGGCCGCCACCCGCTCGGCGAAAAAGAAGGCATCGAGAAGATTGCGCGAGCCGACATCGAGCGCTACTGGCGGCAGACGTTCACCGCGGGGCGCCTCCTCGTGGCCGTCGCCGGGGCGATCGACCCCGAGGCCGTCATCGACCAGCTCGAACGCTGCTTCGAGGGCTTCGGCTCCAGCGAGCCGGCCGGCCGAGACCCGCTGCCGCTGGAATTCGCCGCGATCCGCACGCACCACGACAAGCCGCTCGAGCAGGAGCACATCGGCATCTGCTATCCCGGCGTGCCGGCGACCGACGACGATTACCCGGTCGAGCGGGTGATGCTCGGCGTGCTCTCCGGCGGCATGAGCGGCCGCCTGTTCACCGAGGTGCGCGAGAAGCAGGGACTCGTCTACTGGGTCGCCGCCTGGCACGAGCACCCCCGCAACGCCGGGATGATCCACCTCGGCGCCAGCACCACGCCCGAGCGGTGCGACAAGACCTACCAGACGCTCCTCCGGGAGGTGGACCGGCTTTCGGAGGATCTGACGACCGCCGAAGTGGAACGAGCGATCGTCGGCATCGTCGCACGGACCGAGACCCGCGGCGACATTACCCGGGCGCACGCGGCCGAACTCGTCGGCGACCTGTTCCACTACGGCCATCCGGTTCCGATCGAGGAGAAGATGGCGAAAGTCCGGGCCGTGACGGTCTCGGACATCCAGCGCTACCTGGCCGACCACCCCCGCGACCGCCTCAGCGTGGTCACACTGGGACCGCGAAAGCTGGAGGAGGCCGGGGAAACGAGGAATGCAGAACGATGAATGCGGAACGAGGCGACGAGAGGGAGGCGGTTCGGGTTCCGGGTTCCGGGGTCCGGGTTCAGGGTTTGGGGGCACAGCCCGAGCAACCAAGCAGCAGAAACGATGAACGCGGAATGATGAATGATGAACGGACGGCGAACCGCCGACCTCGCGAGAAGCGATCGCCCGGAACAGCGGAAGAACGGACGAACGGAATGACGGATTCTCCGAGCAACCGAGTAACCTCTTGCCGGAATAACGGACCAACGGACTAACGGAACGGCAAAGCAACCGAGTAACCGACCAACTGAGCAACTGAACAACGGAATACGTATGTCATTCTTTGTCGAAGACCAGCTTGCCAACGGACTGCGGATCTGCATCGAGGTGATGCCGCAGGTGAAGTCCGCCGCATGCGGCTTTCTCGTCCGGACGGGCGCCCGGGACGAGACGCCCGAGCTCGCCGGCGTGTCCCATTTTCTCGAACACATGTGCTTCAAGGGGACGCCCCGGCGATCCTGGCGGGAGATCAACATCGACTTCGACGAGATGGGCTCCTATTACAACGCCTTTACCAGCAAGGACCGCACCTTCTACCACGGCTGGGTCCGATCCGGCGACATCGAGCGACAGCTCGAACTGCTCGCCGACCTGATGCAGTCCGTCCTTCCCGGCGACGAGTTCGACACCGAGAAGAAGGTGGTGATCGAGGAGATCGCCATGTCGAACGATCACATCGACCACCTCGCCTACCACCTGCTGCACGAGAAGGCCTACGCCGGCAGCCCGATGGCGTGGCCCGTCCTGGGCTACGAGAGGACGGTGGGAGCCCTGACGCGCGACCGGATGCACGAGTATTTCGCCCGGCGATACGCCCCAAACAACATGGTGCTCCTAGCCGCCGGGGCAGTGGACCCCTCCGCGCTCATCGCCGCGGCGAAACGTCTCTGCGGCCGCTGGGAGCCCGTACCCACGAAGCCCGACGGCCGCCGACCACCCGCGTTCCACGCGGGCACGGCGGTCCAGCAGGTGACGCGGTTCAACCAGCAGGCAATCCTGCTGGCCTTCCCCGCCGCCTCCGGGCGCGACGAACAGGACGAAGACGCTCAAGCCCTCGCCGCCATTCTCGGCGGCGACAACTCCCGATTCTATTGGAACATCGTTCAGGCGGGCCTCGCGCCCCGCGCCAGCGTGTGGCACGAGAATTACGAGGACTGCGGCCTCATGGTCCTCTACGGCATGGGCGATCCGGAGCACGCCGAGAAGCTCGCCGAGGCCATGCAGCGGGAGGCCGACGCCGTCACCGCGAGCGGCGTCACCGACGCCGAGGTCCAGCGCGTCCGCAACAAGCGCCGCACCTCCCTCGCCGCCGAGGCGGAGGCCCCGTACTATCGCCTGTCCCAGCTTGTGGAGGACATCGACTACATCGGCCGCCCGCGCACGGTCGAGGAACGTCTCGACCGCGTGAACCGCGTCACGGCCGACTCGATCGCCCGCTATCTGCAGCGATTTCCGATCACCGGCAACGGCTATTTCATCAGCGTGGGCCCGCGCGACTGGCCCCCCGTGTAGCGCCGGACCCGCACCGCCCGACGTCGGCCGATGCTCGAGGTTGTCGAAAGGACCCTGGCGCCATAGACTCGTGCCTCAAGGACGCCCCGCACCGGAGCGACGAGAGAGGACGCCACGAGGATCCAACGCATGGCCGGAGCCATGGCCCGGTATCGCGACATCGCCGCCGAAGTCGCCCGCTCGTTCGAGGAACGCGGCGAGGGACGCAAGATTCGCGTGCAGATCGGCTCGGCCACGTGCGAAAACGCCGCCGGCGCCGGCGACGTGTTCGACGAGTTTCGCAAGCACATCGCGGCCTCCGGGCGCACGGACATCGCGCTGCGGCGGGTGGGTTGCACCGGCCGGTGCAGTTGCGAACCGATCGTCAACGTGCTGATCCCCGGCTTGATGCCGACGAAGTACCAGCGCGTCGACCGCGACAAGGTCCACCGGATCTTCACCGGGCACATCGTGGACGGCCAGCCGCAGTACGACCTCATGCTCGATGCGGGGGGCGGCACCCAGGTCTATGAATTCCTCGTCTGCGGCGCCCCGCGATGCCGGACCGTCGGAGGAAAGGACTACCGGCAACTCCTGCAGGAGAAGCTCCGGGCGGCGGGCGTCGAGGAGCACCACGCCCGGGTCCTGCCGGCCAACTGCCTGGGCCTGTGCCGCGAGGGCACGGCGGGCACGGCGGTCCACGTGCTGGTCCGCCCGAACAAGATCGTCTACCGCGTGCGAACCGAGGCGGACCTCGACGAAATCATCCGCGTGCACGTCCTCGAGCACCGCATCGTCCGTCGGCTGTGCGTCGAGGAGCGGTCGATCGCGCAGCGTTTCTTCGACCAGTACGGCGACGTGTCGTTCTTCAACCGGCAGACGCGCATCGCCCTGCGGAACAGCGGCCTGATCGATCCCGAGAGCCTCGAGGAGTACGTTCAGGCCGGGGGTTATGCCGCCCTCGCCCAGGTGCTCGACGGGGGCGACCCGCAGGCCGTCATCCGCGAGGTCACGGCGTCGAAGCTTCGCGGGCGCGGGGGCGGCGGCTACCCGACGGGCCGCAAGTGGGCGGACGCCGCGTCGCAGCCGGGGGACGTCAAGTACATCATCTGCAACGCCGACGAGGGCGACCCCGGCGCGTTCATGGACCGGAGCATGCTGGAGGGCGACCCGTTCTCGGTCATCGAGGGAATGACGATCGGCGGGTTTGCCATCGGGGCACACCGGGGGTTCTTCTACGTGCGGGCCGAGTATCCGCTGGCGGTCAAGCGGATCGAGAACGGTATCGACCTGGCCCGGCAGCGCGGCCTGCTGGGCCGCAACATCCTGGGCTCCGGGTTCGATTTTGACCTCGAGATCCGGCTGGGCGCCGGCGCATTCGTGTGCGGCGAGGAAACGGCCCTCATCCATTCCATCGAAGGCGAACGGGGCCAGCCGCGGGTCCGACCGCCCTACCCGACGCAGGCCGGCCTGTGGGGCAGGCCGACGGTGATCAACAACGTCGAGACCTTCGCCAACGTGCCGGTTGTCCTGCAGTATGGCGCGTCGTGGTTCAGCCAGATCGGCACGCCCCAGAGCGGCGGCACGAAGGTCTTCGCGCTGGCGGGCAAGGTCCAGCACACCGGGCTTGTCGAGATCCCCATGGGGGCCACGCTCCGCGAGATCGTCTTCGACATCGGCGGCGGCGTGCCGAACGGCAAGACGCTCAAGGCCGTCCAGACCGGCGGGCCGGCCGGCGGCTGCATCCCGGCGAACGCCCTGGACACCCCGGTCGACTTCGACAGCCTGCTCGCCCTGGGCTCGATCATGGGCTCGGGCGGCATGATCATCATGGACGAAGACGACTGCATGGTCGACATCGCGAAGTTCTTCCTGGCCTTTTCCCAGAATGAATCGTGCGGCAAGTGCACGCCCTGCCGCGAGGGCACCACGCGGATGCTGGAGATCCTGGAGCGGATCACGACCGGAAAGGCCGTTCCCGAGGATCTCGCGAAGCTCGAGCGGCTTGCGATGCTGGTGAAGAACACGTCGCTCTGCGGCCTCGGTCGGGCGGCGCCGAATCCCGTCCTGAGCACGCTCCGCTTCTTTCGCGAGGAGTACGACGCCCACGTGCTGGAGAAGCGGTGCCCCGCGAAGCGGTGCGTGTCGCTCATCCACTATGAGATCGACAGTGAAACGTGCGTCGGGTGCATGGCCTGCGCCCGCAACTGTCCGGTGACATGCATCACCGGCGAGAGGCGCAAGCCTCACCAGATCGACCCGGTCCGGTGCGTCAAGTGCGGCCGGTGCTTTGAGGTCTGCCGGTTCAATGCGGTCAAGAGAATCTGACGGATCGAGTCTCGGCGGGACTGTACCGTGACAGAGAAGACGATGGTCAACCTGACGATCGACGGCCGGAAGGCGGCGGTGGAGGAAGGTCTGACGATCGTGCAGGCCGCCGAACGATTCGGCATCCGCATCCCGACGCTGTGCTACCACCCCGACCTGAGCCTCATGGGCTCGTGCCGGGTCTGCGTCGTCGACGTGAAGGACATGGGGCACTTCATGGCCGCCTGTTCCGTGAAGGTCTGGGACGGCATGGTGGTCGAGACGAATTCGCCCGCCATCCGCCAGGCCCGCCGCGACATCCTCGAGCTGCTGCTCGACAACCACCCGAAGGACTGCCAGACCTGCGAGCGCGACGGCAACTGCGAGCTCCAGAACCTGGCCTATTCCCTGGGCGTCCGCGAGCGGCTGTTCGAGGGCCGGCGCAAGCACTTCGACATCGACGCCTCCAGCCACGCCGTGGTCCGCGAGCCCGACAAGTGCATCCTCTGCGGCCGGTGCGTGCGCGTCTGCGCCGAGGTTCAGGGCGTCCACAACCTCAGCCAGCAGGGGCGCGGTTTCACCACGGTCGTCAGCCCGGCCCACGGAGCCCGGATGGACGAGTCCGTCTGCATCCAGTGCGGCCAGTGCATCAACGTGTGCCCGACGGCCGCATTCCTCGAGAAGTCCGCTACGGACGAGGTCTGGGCCGCCCTCGCCGATCCGGACAAGCACGTGGTCGTGCAGACGGCCCCTTCGATCCGCGCGGCCATCGGCGAGGGATTCGGCCGGCCGCCCGGAACCCCGTTCACGGGCCGCATGGTCGCCGGCCTGCGCGTCCTCGGCTTCAAGGCCGTGTTCGACACGAACTTCGGGGCCGATCTGACCATCGTGGAGGAATCCACCGAGTTCATCGAGCGTCTCAAGGGCAACGGCCCGCTGCCGATGCTGACCTCGTGCTCGCCGGGATGGATCAGCTACCTGGAGAAGTTCTACCCGCAGCTCATCCCCCATGCGTCCACGTGCCGGTCGCCCATGTCGATGACCTCGGTCCTGCTCAAGACCTATTACGCACAGAAAACGGGAATCGACCCGCGGAAGATCTATGTGGTCGCCGTCATGCCGTGCGTGGCCAAGAAGTACGAGGCCCGGCGGCCCGAGCACTACACCCCCGACGGCCGGCCCTACACCGATGCCGTCCTGACGACCCGCGAACTGATCTGGATGGCGAAGTCCTTCGGCATCGACTACTGGACCACGCCGAGCGCCGATTTCTGGACGGTGCCCAACGAAAACTTCGACGATCCGCTGGGAACCTCCAGCGGCGCGGGCGACATCTTCGGGACAACCGGCGGCGTCATGGAGGCCACGCTGCGGACGGCGGCCGAGAAGCTCAGCGGCGGTCGCGTGGACAAGCTTGAGTTCACCGAGGTCCGCGCCGTCGAGGGGCTTCGCGAAGCATCGATCACGCTCGGCGACCGAACGCTCAACGTCGGCGTCGCCAACGGGCTGGTGAACGCCTCCGTCCTGCTCGACAAGGTGGTTCGCGGAGAGAAGGCGTTTCACCTTATCGAGATCATGGCCTGTCCCGGCGGCTGCATCGGCGGCGGAGGGCAACCCTATCCGCCGCGCGGGATGAAGGCGCTCGACCCGGCGCTTTTGCAGGCCCGGGCCCAGGCGCTCTACTCGATTGACGGGGCCAAGGAGCTGCGCCGATCGCACGAGAACCCGGCGATCCGCACGTTATACGCCGAGTTCCTCGGCGAGCCGGGCGGCCCAAAGGCCCACGAGCTCCTGCACACGCACTACGCGGCCAGACTGCCCCGAGGGATACGATGACCGGCACCACCTCCACCGACAATTGGGAACAGGTCCGACAGTCGTGCCGGACGGCACTGACGCAGGACATCGCCGACTTCGTCGAGGCCTGCCGGACGGACCCGGAACCGGCCAGCCGGCTCATCTCCGTCTTGCACAGGGTGCAGGAACACTTCGGGTATCTGGGCGCGGAGCAGTTGGACGCCGTTGCGCAGCTCCTGGGGGTGCCGGCGGCGAAGGTGTCGGGCGTGGCCACGTTCTACCACTTCTTCCGGCTCCAGCCGCAAGGCCGCTTCATGATCAGCATCTGCATGGGCACCGCCTGCTACGTCAAGGGGGCCGACAAGGTCGCCGCCAAGTTCAAGGACGAACTGGGCATCGAGTTCGGCCAGACCACGACGGATGGTTTGTTCTCCCTTCATGAGGCTCACTGCCTCGGCACCTGCGGCCTGGCGCCCGTCGTGATGATCAACGACGAGGTGTACGCCAAGGTAACCCCCGACCAGGTCCCGGCACTGCTGGAAAAGACGATAGCAAAAGTCCGATCGTGAGCACGGCAAACGACCGCCGGCGAAAACGGGGAACGCCCCTGGTTCCGTCCGGTCGTATCGGCCGTTGCACGATACAACGCGCGCGGTTCGCAGTGGCCGGCTGAGAGGCGCCGTACTGGCCGTTTTCACCGAGCGGCCTACACTCCCATGCTGCGGCCGGGGCCGAGGGTGTCGAGCCCTGTCGGACGGGCTCGAACGGGCTTGCAGCGAGACCTGCGGAGGCTTGGAGGCCGTACGGTCACCGAGCAAAGGAGAACATGGCGATGGATGACATGACCCGGCACCACAACACGGATTGCGCCGCCGACGCCCACCATGAGCACCTGTGCTACCTGATGTTTGACGGCTTTCACTACAGCCACAGGGAGGAGTACAAGGCAATGGTGCGGGACGCCGCATTCCGATGCCGTAACCGTTCACGCCTGTCGGTCAGATTCGCTTATCCAGCGGTGTCGGCAGGT
>CAZTVU010000150.1:0-9271 GCA_964617025.1 uncultured Planctomycetales bacterium
ATTACCTGCACGCCGGTGTCGTGACCGGCGACGTAGGCGTGGGAACCCGCCACGGCCACGTCCTGCGCGTAGCTTGGCGTGCTGCAGCTGCCCAAGAGGACCGGCGAAGCGGGATCGGAGATGTCGAGTACCTGCAGGCCTCCGGTGTAGTCCGCCACGTACAAATGCGTGCCGACGACGGCCAGGCTGCGTGCCTCGCCGCTCGTGTCGCAGCCGCCCACGCGGACCGGCAGAGCCGGGTCGGAGATATCCATCACCTCCACGCCGGCTTCCGAGCTGGCCACGAACGCATAGCTGCCGGCGAGGGCTACGTCGTACGCGTACCCCGCCGTTGCACAAATGCCCGAGCGGACCGGCGACGCCGGATTCGAAACGTCGATCACCTGGAAACCGCTGTTGTGCGAGGCCACATATGCGTAGTTGTCTCGGATTGCCACACTGCGCGCTCGCAGGTTGCTGCTGTAACGGCCGACGTAGGTCGGCGACGCTGGGTCCGAGATGTCGATGACCACCAGGCCGGCGGTGTAATCGCACACGTAGGCATAGCGGCCGCGAACGGCTACGCCGAGGGCAATACCGCCCGTTTCATAACCGCCAACGCAGACGGGCGAAAACGGGTCCGAGATCCGGATGATCTTCAGGCCGGCGGGGCCGTCCCCCACGTACGCATGGCCGTCGGAAACAGCCACGCCGCGGATCGTCTCCGGCAGCGTTTCGCTCCATCCCAGCACGCGCGGACTTGACGGGCTGGCCACGTCCAGAACCGCCAGTCGCGCGCCTGTGCACAGGTAGACCAGACCTTCCTCAACGGCTACCGTCCAACTGATTCCGCCGTACTGGCCTACGAATTCCACGCTGACCACATCGACGCCGGCCGTGCGCACCGGGTCGCCCACGGCTATCGCCAGCAGCATCGCCGCGACGGCGCGCTCGCCTCTCGCGGCGGTGCGCCGCGCCCGCGACTGTCGGGGACGAATTCGCCAGCCATTGACGCTGCTGTCTCGCCTCCCGGTTGGTTCAAGCGGCCTATGCCCAACTGCGGATTGCCCCATTCTGCACCTCCGGTTCAGGCCGCAGCCCCGGTCCGTTCGTTCGGCCCGACCGGGGCACCGCAACGGCTTCCTTATCGCGTACGCCCGCGCGAATCGCATTCTACCCGTGCGCATTGCCATGCACAAGCGGTCTTTTCCGTTGGGTTCAATCAGGAGGCTGCACGTCGGTCCGTCAGCCGCCGATGTCGGCCGACAATCGCGTCCGGACGCGTTTCGTTGCGTTCTCGGCCTCGCGCGGCGCTCGCGCGACACCGGATACGAAACCGAGGCGCGTGCGCAGGTCGGGTGCGCTTACGTAGCGGCGGATCGCCCGCCCCCGCCCGGTACGGGCGTGGGCGCCGCTGCCGCATGCCGGTCTGCCGTGAACGTTCGCCATGCGCGGAGCAGCCGGGCGCGGGGGTTCCGCCGAAAGAGGGCCAGGCTGACATGCCGGCGCGTGTGCTGCGTCCATCGCATCTTGGACGGATCAGGCTCGCCGAGAAAGTCGAACTCGGATGCGCCGCTCGAATGGCAGGCTTCGAGGAGGCGCGACAGCAGATAGGTGCCGGGCGAGACCTCGCGAAACGCCTCATCGAAGCTGCTCTTGAGACTGGCCCATCGCCTCCCGCGGATTATGCTCAGGTCATACGCGATGGGCCGCCCGTCAAGCCGGAGCGTTGTTTGGCGAAGCCAGCGCCGGGCGCCGGCTGTTTCGATGAGCTGCGTGTAGAATGCCTGCTCCCAGGGGCGCGACGTGATGGCCGACCCGTGCCCGTGCTTCCAGCTTCGCCGCTCGATATCGAGGATGACGGCCAGGCCCTCGCGAAGCTCGTCGGGCGTGATGCGCACCTCGACTTCCGCCCGCCCGAGGTCGCGAATCTGCCGTTCCCGCCGATGGATCTCCTTGCGCAGTCCCGCCGAACGTTTCGCAAGGAAGTGTTCCCAAGTGCCGGCGATCGGCACATAGGGCGAAATCGGGCCGGGCCGGCACTCGACGTCCATGCCGAGCCCGCGGCCCGCGGATGCCAGGGCGACGTGGGTCTCATCGCCGACGATCAGCCGCCGGACCTCGAGCACGTCCCAGCCGGGGACGGAAGTCAGGAGGAACTCGATGCATCGCCGGATGATTACACCGGCGTCCCCGGCGCAGGCAATGCGGTAATGCGGCGTGAACCAGTCGCTCGGATCGGCCAGTTCGGAGAAGGCGAGGACGCGCGCGGCGCGCCGGGAGACGATGCGCAGCGGCCAGATGGTGGCGAGACGCTCTCCCTCTTCCGCGACGAGCGTTCGTTCGCAGTCTGACCGACCGAAAGCGGCTCGTAGGGCATCCCACCATTCGAACGTGACGAATGCGTCCTCCGGCCGGCCGATGCCGACGATCGCGTCCCATTCCTGGCAGCGGCCGCGAAGTGAATCCCAGTCACGGACGATGTAGATGTTCATGTCGCCTCGACCGTGTGCCGTACCGCCTTCGCGATCCGCGCGATCTCAACCTCGCTCAGGCTCTGATGCACCGGCAGGAGGATCAGGTTCCGCGAGAGGTACTCCGCGTCGGGGTACGCGCCGCGCGGCAGCGCCCGGTGGAGCACCTCGCCAAACGTGAAGGCCGGCACGCCGATCCGCCGAAGGCTCTTGTCGAGTCCATTGCGGCCCAGCCCGTCGAGGGCGAACGCCCAGGGGCATGCGCCGTCCGGCGGCGACCCGAGCGGCATGCGCACCCCGCGCAGCGAGCTCAGGGCCCCGGCCAGTCGGCAGAAGTTCGTCCGCCGCCGCCGCCGGATGCGGGCGGGATCGAATCGTACCGCCAGCGACAGCACCGCGCGGGAGCCGCGCCGGTTGTCGAGGTCGGGATTGAAGTCGTACCCGTAGAGCCAGCCGTCCGTACCGCCGGTCGGTGCCTCGCCGGTCGCCGCGGGCACGTCGCGCGCTGGGGCCGAGGGGGGGGTGCCGGCGACATCGTCGGCGGGCGGCCGGGCCGTCCGCAGATCTCGCATCGCCTTGATTGCGCGGAGCGAGTACGCCCAGGGGGCCGGCCGGGCCGGATCCGGCAGGGGGGTGGCGTCGTCATTGGCGACCAGGAGCGCCCCGCCGAGAACGGGAAGGGTCTTGCGAAAGCTGAAGAGGCTCAGGTGCCCCTCGCGACCGAGGGGAACCCCGGCCGGGGCAGAGAATAGCGCATGCGTGCAGTCCTCAATCAGGTAGATGCCGCGATCGCGACATAGCGCGACGACATCCGCGAGTCGCGGTTCGGGAAAGCCCAGAAAGTGGATGACCAGGATTGCTCGGGTTCGCTCGCTGACCGCCGCGCAGAGGGACGTCCAGTCGACACCCAGATCCCGTGTGATGTTGTAAAACCGGCACGCCGCGCCGACGTGCAGAACCGGCTCGACCACGGTGACGCAGTGAAAGGCGGGGAGCAGAACCTCGTCCCGCGGTCCCAGTCGCAACGCTCGCAGGGCCGCGGCCAGTGCGTTTCGTGCGAAGGCGAAGGATCGTTGGCGCGGGGCGGTGAACGGAAAGTGTGCCGCCGCCGGCCGCGAGAAGACGGCCAGGTCGCCGAAACGCAGAAGCGGTTGGCGCGGAAGCGAGCGGTTCATGGCGTCGCTCCGGGGTTCGTGCGATCATTCCCATGGGCGGCGAGCCGCGCCCGGATTCGTCGAACGGCCGACCGGATCCGGGGATAGCCCTCCAGGTGAGCCGGGATTCCGAATCGGAGCCAGTAGGCGACCCAGGCGCTGGGTCGGGGGGCGAACAGGCAGATCGTGTCCAGGTCGCGGACCTGCGACCCCCACCGAAGCTTCCAGGGCGCGACCGCGCCGAGCATGTCGTACCAGCGAAAGCGACGCTCCTCGAACAGGGCCTGCATCACACGCATCCGCAAGACGTTGCCGGGCGAGTGCCTCTCGTATGCCGGGTCATAGCCGATCTTCAGCGAGTTGTACGCGTCGTTGTACGTGAGTGCATAGTTGAACGCGATGGCGCGACCGTCGAGCTCGAGCATGTACAGACGCAGCCAGCCGCGGCGTGCGGCGGCCTCGGCCACTTGCGTGTAGAACGCAACCTCCTCGGGGTGGTCGGCGATGGCCGTGCCTGCCCGGCCCTTCCAGCTCGCCTTTTCGACGTTCATCGCCCGCCGGAGCTGTTCTCGGAGGTCGGCGGCGTCGGCACGGTCCGCCAGCTCGAGCCGCCCCAATTCCTGGAGACGCCGGTCCGACTTGCGGGTCTTGGAGCGGAGTTCGGACGAGATCCGCTGCTGGTGCTCCTGCCAGGTGTCGGTGACGTCGACGAAAGGGCTGCTGATGCACCACTGACGGTGAAAACGCAAATGGTGGCGGCCCGCGGCGGCTCGCAGGAAAGGCACCGTCGACGATTCCGCCGGCACGTAGTCCAGCCGGAGCATGTCCCACGATGGGTCCCGGCGCAGATGGCGAACGACGGCTTCCAGGGCCTCCGGGGCGTCCGGCCGCCACAGCCAGTCGTACTTCGGTGTGTGTGAGTTTGTCAGCGACGACAGGCATCGCACCGCCACGCCGGCGCAGCGCATGCGACATCGATACAGCGGGGCTGCGGCGCGGAGGTCGTCTCCGTCAAAAGCCGCCACGATGTGCAGACGGCCCGACGGACCGCCGAACCATCGCCACCATGCCCGCAACCATGTGTGCGTGAGGAAGACGCTGTTGGTTGCGCTGCGCTCCAACAGACGGTCCCACGCCCCGCCCAGGCTGTCCCACGCCTCCGGCCGATCGATCAGGCGAACTTTGATCATGGCGCGGCCTCCGGCGCAAGCGGTTCGGGGCGGAGCGGGCTGCGGCGATCCGCCCGCGGCAGCCAGCCGATCGTGAACTTCAGCAACGAGCGCGCGAGGCTCATCCCATACAGGCGGACGGCACGCCAATTGGACGGCGCCAGGCAGCCGGCGAGTGCGAAATGGAGGAACGACGGGGCCAACCGGTTCGTGTCCAGGCTGTGGAGCGAGGACTCAAGGTACCAGCGGGCCAGGCGACGCCGCACGATGTCGTCGCCGATCCGCCGCCGCAGATGCGGACGCCGCCGAAGGTGGCGACGAATCACCCGTACGGGCGGCGGCACGGTTCGGTAAGGGCTGGTCCGCGTGGTGCTGGCGGCGTGTTGTCGGATTGCGGCGACGTAGTAGGGCGTATATCGCACCGATCCCGCGGCGGCGCAGCGAAGCCAGAGGTCATAGTCCTCCCCGATACGCAGTCCTTCGTCGAATCCGCCAAGCCGCGAGAGCACGTCTCGCCGCGCCACGACCGCGCAGGTCGCCCAGATTGTGTCGTGGATCAGCGACGTCTCGACATCGCCCTCCGGCCAGGCATCGCCCGTCGGCTCCGTCCGGCGAAACGCGGGCGGAGGCTCTCCCACGAAGGGTCGGACCCGGCCGTAGGAGAGAACGTGCCGACGGTCCTCGGCGATTCTCCTCACCTGAAGCTCCAGGTTTCGCGGCGTCCAGAGATCATCGGCGTCGAGGAATGCGACAAACTCCCCCCGGGCATTGGCGAGGCCGAGGTTGCGGGCCGCGGCCGGGCCGCGATTCGGCTGGCGCAGCAGCCGTATGCGATCTCCGTACCGTCGTACCACATCCAGTGTCCCATCCGTGGAGCCGTCGTCGACGACGATGATCTCATACGGCGGCAAGGTCTGTCCGAGCACGCTGTCAATTGCATCGGCAATGAAGCCTTCGGCGTTGTACGCGGGAATGATGACGCTGACGGAACCTTCGGGAGCCGATGGGTGAGGAGATGACGCAAACCGGGCGGGGACGGGACGAAACGACGGCGCGCCCCGCCCTCGGTGTACGCGGGCGTGCGAGAGGGCGAGTTGGGCGAGCCGATCCAGGGCCCGGCGGACGCGATCTTGTGCGGACGCCGCTCGTTTCCCGATCGCCGGGGCCGCCGACGGCCATTCAACGAGCAGGCGACGCACAACTTCGATCGCTCGCTCCGGCGTGAACGCAAGCGGATCCAGACAGTAGTCCGAAAGACCCATATCTGCCATGAAGCCCGCAACCTTCGGCTCGTAATTGATGGCCACGCACGGCACGCCGGCGCCGATGCCGAAGATCAGCGAATGCAGCCGCGCGCCGATGATGAGGTCCATCCGTGCGAGCAAGCCCTTTGCCTGTTCCGGATCAGCAATCCAAGGTGCGACCCGGATCGACGCATGGCGATTCGCCGCCGTCCATATCTCTTCGCAAAGCGCGACGTCATCGTCGCCGGTCGAGCTCCGACAGAAGGGGATGAGCCACACGCGAGCGCCGGGGCGCTCGACGAGACGAAGCGCCACGTCGGCCAGGGTCTCGACCAGCCGAGGGTTGCCGGGCGCGCCGCCGGCGAATCCCGTGAGCATGCCGCGTGACGGGCAGATGCCGATGTTCGGGCCGCCGCCCGACGCCGGGCAGCAGGGGGGGACCGCGGTCGCCAGGAGGAGCGCGGGATCGGCTTCGGTGCGAATGCGCGACGGCGGCGCGCCGATGTCGCGCAGGGCTGCTGCGCTGGCCCGGTCTCGAACCGTCACGGAGCGCGCCAGGTGAACGGCGGACCGGATCAGGCGGCGTCCGATCCGTGTGATAAACGGCCCCGCTCCGATGGCGAAGAGAGCGACCGGCACGCCGGCCAGCCGGGCCAGAAGTACCTCGTCGAGCAGGCGGAGCAGGTTGCTTCGCGGGAAGTTGTCGCGTAACAGGCCGCCGCCGCCCAGGACAAACAGGTCGGCATGCACCAATCGTCGCCACGCGAGAACCGACTGCACCCACACCGATGGGTACCGGGCGTGGCTGAGCCTGTAGAGCGGCGGGTGCGGGACGGACTCGATTCGGCAGCCCGGCGGCGGCTCCATTCGAACACCTTCGGCGGAATCGGTCAGCACGGCGAAGGAACAACAGCCAAGCCGTCGGCCGAGTTCCGTGACCAGAACGCGGAGAATCGCGTCATCTCCGAGGTTCCTGTGTCCGTACCACCCGGAGATGGCGATGCGGATCGCCGGCGCATGGTTGGCAGCTTGGGCGTTCACGCGCTCCCCTCGTGTGGACCGGTGGAACCGGCACTTGCCGCCTGCACGACGGGGGCCGGCGTTGTCGTCCGCCGGGCGAGAAGCCCCCGAATACTCGCCAGCCAGTGCCGAAACGCCTCTCTCTCCGCTTTCTGGAAGAAGCCCGTGGCCAGCAGCACGCCCGGATAGGCCAGGACAATCACCGCCTGCGCCGCCCACGCCGTCCAGGATTGCCCCGGGACCGCGTACACGGCCGTCGCGTACGCGGCGGCGCAAACGGCGAGGGCCGTTGCAAGCCTTCGCCACTCGATCGGCAACGGATAAGCTCGCTGCGCGACGACGAGAATCGCGATCCAGTTGCCCAGGTACGAGATCATGGTGGCGACGGCCGCTCCCAGGGCCGTCGCCCGCCAGATGAGAACGGCATATACGCCGAGCCATAACGGCGTCAGCAGGCCGACCGTCTTGCCGATAGCTCGCGTACGGTCCGTAACCAACAGGCCGAGGCGACAATACACATGCAGGCCGTTGAACACGTAGCCCAGCGCAATCAGCCAGACGTACGTTCGGCCCACCCAATACGGCTCCGGCGAGATCAACGGAATCATGGCGTACGTCCCGACCGACAGCCCCAGGGCCCCCCACGTCAGCCCGACGAACCAGTAGGTCAGGATCCGGGCGAACGTCTCCTTCGCGTCGGGTCGCTTGACCACATCAAAGATTCGCGGATCCCACACGGTGTGAAACGGTCCGATCAGCAGAAACTGCACGAGAAACCCGAACTTGTAGGCGAGCGAGTATACGCCGACGTCATCCAGCGTGCCGAAGTTGCGGAGCAGGAACCGGTCGGCATAGGCCACGACGAACGTCGCGAACGCCGACGGCACGAGCGGCAGCCCGTATCGCCACAGCTTACCAAAGATCACGCCGTCGAAACGTACCCCGACGCGCCGGAGCAACCACACCGCCTGGACGGCCGACGCGACGAGCGCGCCGCCCAGCCCGCCGAGCAGGACCCCCGCCACGCCCAACTGGTACACGACGACGAAAACGATGTTCAACGACAGTCCGGCAACCAGACGCAGCAGCGAGATCGTCGTCAGCAGCCCCGACCGGCCCAGGATCCGCATGTAGGACTGCGCCACACTGCACGAGCTGTCGAGCAGCAGCGAACCGGCCAGAATGACGACGTACCAGTAGAGCGAGCCGTCCCCGAGCAGGGTCAGGGACAGCGGCCACGATCCGAAAACCAGGATCATCGCTCCGCCGGCCGCGAATAGCGACCCGCCCAGAAAGGCCGTTGAAATGGCGACTCGCCCGTGCTGCGGGTCGTCCGAGTCGTAGTAGTACCGCATCGCAGCGGCGCTCATGCCCATGCCGGTGAGCATGGCGATCAGGGTGCCGGTCAGGTCGAGCAGCTCCAGCCGGCCGTAGTCCGCCGTCGTAAGGTAATGCGTATAGACGGGGATCATCAGGAAGCCGACGGCCTTGGAGAGGATCGCGGCCGCCATGTAGACGAACCCGTGCCGCGCAATCCCTCGAACCTCGGTCCGAATTGTGCTGCCTGCCGTGCTCACGATGGGCAGTGTATCCGGTTCCGATAACCGCGTCAGGCCGCCGTCGTGCCGCCGCCGTCCGCCGCTACGTCTGTATCGGCAGGCCCGGCCATCAACACGGCTCGAACCCGATCTTGCAGTCCTCCCGCGTGATTATAGGCCCTCGCGCAGGAGCGTCCGCCGGGGGCTCGGGCGGACAATGAAGCGGTTCATCCCAGCGCAGCCCTTGGCCGCAATCCCAAAATGCGCGGGCGTTGCGCGCCGGTTGTGATGGAAGGCTCTGCTCCGATCTCGATTCGGGCGTCGGTTGCCCCGCCCGTCATGCACGGCGCCGGCGGCGCGTTTTGGACTGCGGCGGCCTTGACGCCCCTTTCCCTGCGGTGCGCCAGGACGCACCGGCGTGCGGCGGACCGTCCGAGCCAGAGCGGCGGCGTTGCCAACGCAGTCCACAGGCGCCGATGAACGATGGATAGCGCGAAGCGGATATCCGTGAACGCTCGAACGTGGCCGGACCGTCTCCGGAAAAGCTTGTCGGGAGCCCAAGGAATCGGGGCATGTCATCGAAGGAAGCGGGCCTCGACGACTTCGCGAGCTTGGGAAAACGCCACGGCCGCCGCCGTGAAATCAACGGTCATCGGCTTGGTCTGCCCGGGGCCCCTGACGCGAGGGTTGGGG
>CAZTVU010000150.1:9281-12593 GCA_964617025.1 uncultured Planctomycetales bacterium
TCAGGGGAATCTGGGCCGAGGGTCCGTTCGCCAGACGGGCCTCCACCTCCGCCGAAAGCAGATAATTGACGAGGGCCGCCGCCTCGGCCGGATGCGGTGCGCCCTTGACGACGGCCAGCGTGTTCGGCAGGAACAACGTACCGATGCCGTCCGGCGCGGCATCCGGATAGACGATCCGCACCGGCTTGCCCGCTTCCAACTCGCCGATCGCGTCGTCGGTGTCCGTCAGGGCGAACGCAGCGGTGCCATTGCCGACGGCTGTGGCGCAGCCCTTGTTGCCGCCGTGCACCTGAACCGCGTTGGCCTTCAGCGAGTCGAGGTACGCGGTTGCGGCCTGGGGCCCAAGAGCGGCGAACAGGCACGCCACGTGCGATGCCGTCGTACCGAAAAGCGGCTTCGCGATGCCCGTCCTGCCCTTCCACTTCGGGTCGGCCAGATCGTGAATCGACCGGGGGTACGACTCGTCGGCGACGAGCGTCGTGTTGACGAGGATCACGCGGGCACGGGCGGCGAAGCCGAACCAGTAGCCGTCGCGGTCCTTCCATGCGTCGTCATAGTTTGCCGCCTCGGGCGGCGGCGGATCACAGGGCATCAGCAGCCCCTCGGCCTTCAGGGCCAGCGTGTTGAGAATCTCGTTGTTCCAGAACACATCGCAGCGGGGACGGTTTCGCTCGGCGCGGATGCGATTGGTCAGTCCGACGGTCTTCGTGGACTCCGTGTCGAACTGCGGCAGGACCTTGATCCCCGTTCGTGCGGTGAATGCCTCGAGGATCGGCTCGGCGAACTCGCGGTCGAGGGCGGCGTACACGACGACCTCGCGGGCGGGTTGTGTCGTGGCGGCCTGGTCCCGCCTGCACCCGACCATTGACGCCGCGACCGACACTGCTACCGCCCACGCGAAGAATCGTGCGATCATCGGAGCACCTCCGTGGTTTCCGGCCGTTAGCGTAACAGATGCCGGCGCCAGAGCCACGTCAGCCCGCACCAGGGCACGATGATGACCCCGATCGAGATCAGGCACAGCGCCGCCGCGTCGGGATACAGCCCGTAGTGGATCAGGCTGAAGAACCGTGCCCCGACCGTGCTGAACCCCGGCGGCGTCACCAACAGCGAGCAGGGCAGTTCCCCCACGCACAGGATCATGACGATGAATCCGGTCACCAGCATCGCCGGCAGACACAGCGGGCCGACCACGTGCCACCACAATCCCGCGGCCCCGCATCCGTCCACCCGGGCCGCCGCTTCACACCCCGGCGGCACCGCCCGCACGGCCGGCAGCATCAGGATGACGGCGATCGGCAGGAAGCGGTACACGTACGCCAGGACCAGGATCAGCGGCGAATCATACACCGCGCCAAGGATGCCGGGCCGGTTGAACACCTGTATGAGGCCCATGCCGATGACCGGCGCGGGTACGGCAAGCATCAGGACCACATAGAGCGCAACCACCCTGCGGCACCGCGGGCGGCGGACGGTCAGCCACGCCAGCCCCAGACCGATCGACGCGCTCAGGGCGGCTGCGGCAATGCTCGTCCCCAACGATGTCCGGATCTCCGGGAGGAACAGGGCGACGTACTCCGTGAGCGGGCGGCCCCGACGAAGCCGCAGGGCCAGAGACGCGATCGGGCCGACGGCGAGGACCAGGCCGACCGCCGACGCGCCCAGGCCGAGCACCCACCGGCGCCGCCCGACATCGAAGCGCCGCCGCTGTGCGGCCGAGGCCGCAATCTCCTCACTCGGCCCGGCGTGGAGGAAGCCCTCGCGCAGCGCCCACAGCAACGCGCCAAAGAGGATGATTTGCGGAATACAGACCAGCGCGGGCTCCTGGGGACGACCCTGGAGCTGGTACTGCGTGTACACCTCCTCGGCGAAAGTGCGGACGAGGAGCACGTCGGAGACCGAGTAGTCGGTCGTTACCCAGAGGACCACCAGCACGAGCGATGCGATCCAGCCGCCGGCGGCCGTGCGGGACGTGATGCTCCAGAGCACGCGGAGCGGCCCGGCCCCATCGATCATCGCCGCCTCCTCCAGAGCGGCCGCGACCGATCGGAGGGCCGCACCGATAATCAGGACCACGATGGGGAGGTGAGCGACGGCATGAATGACGCCGACCGCCAGGGCGTTGCCCCGCCAGCGGTCGGTGCCCGCGATGGAGAACGCCGAGGCGCTGGTGACGTACAACGGCAGCGCGGCCGCCAGCAGAAGCAGCGCGATGGCCGGCCGACGAAGCGGCGCATTCGTCTTGAACAGCGCCGTCGCCAGCACGCCGCCCAGTGTCAG
Source organism: uncultured Planctomycetales bacterium (assembly GCA_964617025.1). Taxonomy (GTDB): domain Bacteria; phylum Planctomycetota; class Phycisphaerae; order UBA1845; family PWPN01; genus CAZMVY01. The sequence continues at coordinate 11,562 of CAZTVU010000150.1, forward strand.
GCACATGACGCCCGCCGCCGCCGCCGCGATCGCGGTGTTTCCCAAGAGCGTGCCCCATCGCGGCAGATCCCCGAAGACATTGCGCCACGGCGAGAGCGTGAACACGCCATCCACGTACACCGTGCCGCCAATGATCATTGCCGGCCCGAGAAGCGAGGAGACGGCGAAGCCGACGCCCACGGCCACGGCGATCCGTTCGGCGATCCATCCGCCCGCGCCCTGGCCGCGGCGGGCGCCTGCAAATGCGGGAACCTGAAGCCTCATGATCCGGACGCGTGCGTTGAGTTTCGAGTGCTCGCGCCTTGCCCTTTACGGCGTCACGAGCAGCGGACGAACGACAACCTAACGGTTTGCGACACGGATTGCACCCCGCGAACCGCCGGGCCTGTCGCTCGGGATCCGACCCCCGGGTACACTGTCGATCGTCGTCGGGAGCCTCGTATGCCTCTGAAGCGATCCATCGCCCATCTGCCGCTGCACGGCGGCAAGGCGCCCGCGTGGCTTTTCAAGCGGATGCACCGCATGGCGGCGGCGATCGCGCAGACGATCGTGATCGAGTACGGGCCGGCCGAGATGCTCGCCCGGCTGGCCGATCCGGCGTGGTTTCAGGCATTCGGCTGCGTCCTCGGCTTCGACTGGCACTCCAGCGGCCTGACGACCGTCACCTGCGGTGCGATGAAGGAGGCGTATCGGATCTGCGGGGCGGACCTGGGCATTCACGTCGCCGGGGGCAAGGGCGGCGTCTCGCGCCGAACGCCGGATGAGATCGCCGCCGTCAGCGACGCACGTTCGCTCGACGGCGACCGGCTCATCTATGCCTCCCGCATGTCCGCCAAGGTGGACAGCGCCGCCGTCCAGGACGGCTACGAGCTCTACGCCCACACGTTCTTCTTCGCCGACGACGGCGGATGGTGCGTCGTCCAGCAGGGCATGTCCGACGCGACCGGTTACGCCCGGCGCTATCACTGGCTCAGCCGCGGGGGGCTTGACTTCGTGTGCGAGCCGCACCAGGGGATCCGGTCCGAGGGATCG
>CAZTVU010000151.1:0-10262 GCA_964617025.1 uncultured Planctomycetales bacterium
GGGCGCGCGGTCGAGCGCCGCAAAATCCACGCCCGTGCTCGAGCGGCCCAGCGTCGCCACCATCTTCGTGACCGCGGGGTGCTTGACGTGCGGCACCGCCACGCCCTTGCCGAACCCCGTGCTGCCCAGGTTTTCCCGCTGAATCACGGCCCGGGCGATCGCGGGCGCCTCCTTGGCGTCGATGCCTCCGCACGCCGCCAGCGAATTCACCAGTTCCCGGATCACGCCGTTGCGATCCGTCGCCTGAAGCTCGGCGACGATAGCCTCTTTGACGAAGAATGACGACAGTTTCATGGTACCGTCCGGATTACCCCTGAGGATGCTTGCGGTTGCGGTGCTTCTCTTTGTGCCGGGTCAGTTGCCGGCCGATCTTGTCCACCGCGAGGTCCATACAGGCGAACAGGTCGGGGCCGTTCTCGCTGGCCACGAACATGTTCTTGTGTTCGGCGTTGACGATGATCTCGACCCGGCGCGCCGCCGAATCCTGGTCGAGGATCACCTCGATCTCCTGGATCCGGTCGTAGTATTTGAGAAGCTTCGAGGCCTTTCGCTGGGCGTACTCCTTCATCTCGTTCGTGATGTCGGCATGCCGCGCGCTGACGACGATTTGCACTCGTCACCTCCAGGTTCGGTCTCGTTGAGGCTGGTGCCCTGTGGTCGAAGATATCGGCAGTCGATCCGTTGGTGTCCGCCAATATATCATCCCGTCCCGTTTCCGACGCGCCCCTGGTGCCGCCCGACGTCGTGTTCACGGCGCGCTAGCCGTTTGACAACAACGGATTAGCGGGTCATCCAACCCGCGCGGCGTCAATGTAAGTCAACCCGGCCCCAAGGTCAATAGCACCCGCCGTGCGGACGAAGACCCCCGCCTTGTTTTCGTCCCGGACCATCCCTTATCATGCCTGAGATAGCCCAACGGGAGTGCCTTACATGAAGCATTACATTTATTTTGTTGCGCTTACAGGAGCCCTTCTCCTGAATGCGGCGGCAAACCTGATGGTCAAATTCGGAATTGAGCGATTCAAAGCAAGTGGTGTTTCGTCCGCAGACGGCACGGCGGCCGTGGCGGCCGCATTGGCGACCAACTGGGTGTTGCTGTTGGGCCTGTTCCTCTTCGCGACCAACGTCGGACTGTATGCTTATGCTCTGAAAGGACTTCCGATCAGCATTGCCTATCCGATCATGGTTACGGTCGGGTTCGCGATCATTGTCATCGTCGCCGGGTTGTACCTCCAGGAGCGGCTGAGCGCGGCTCAGTGGGTCGGCGTGGGCCTGATACTCCTGGGCGTCTGGCTTGTGGGATCGGGCGCGGCCGCCCAGCTCGGCGGTTCGCGCCCCGCGGTCGCGGCCGAGCGGGCCGTCGATCGCCCGGAGGCGGGCAGTTGCGGAGAAGGGGGCTTGAAGCGCGGCGATTTGTCGATATAGTAATCATGGTTTGTTGGACGCGGGTGTAGCTCAATTGGTAGAGCACCACGTTGCCAACGTGGTTGTCGTGGGTTCGAGTCCCATCACCCGCTTGAACAACGCGAGTCGTCTGCAGGGTACCGGCCGCAGAGCCAGGCGTTGGCTGCAGACGAAAGAGTGAAGGCCAATCGCGCAAACGCCGCCCGGCAGGGGCGGGATCGGCCGACTGCAACGTCTGGCCGGTTTGCGGGGTTGGCCGTTCGTGTCTCGTGAGGGCGCGGCCGGGGCGGGCCACCGTCCCGGATGGACTACCGGGCCGGGGCGGGCGGAGTCGGTTTTCGCCGGCGCGACCGGCGGCGCGGAACGTGTCGCGAGTCGGTCGCCGCCGGGCGGCGAATGACCCGGGTCGGCAGGCTTCGCATGAGCGAACCAGCGAATCCACGGAATAACGGAGAGCCGCATCGATGCCGGATGAAGAACTGACACACGAGGACGAGCAGCCGACGGAGTCGCAGGTCGAGGTCGGCGATGAAGCCGTGGCGGAGCCCTCGGATATCGAGAAGCTCAAGGAGCACGTCGAAGTCGCGGTCGAGGACATCGGCACGCTCCGAAAGAAGCTGACGATCACGATCAAGCGCGAGGCGATCGACGAGCGGCTGGAAAAGCAGTACGCGGATCTGTCCCGCGAGGCGGTGGTCCCGGGGTTTCGCAAGGGCCGGGCGCCCCGGCGGCTGCTCGAGAAGCGCTTCGGAGGCGAGGTCAGCGAGACGATCACGTCGGATTTGCTCGGCAACGGCTATCTGGCGGCGATCGAGAAGGCCGACCTGAAGGTCATTGGGGATCCGCTGATCTGGTGCAAGCCGAAAAAGCCGGTGAAGGCCGAGAGCGGCGAGCCCGAGATCCCCGCCGAGAAGCTGATGGGCGTTCGCGAGGCGTTCGAGAACCTGGAGCTGCCGCGGGAAGGCGCGCTGACATTCACGTGCGAAGTCGAGGTGCGGCCGGAGTTCGAGCTGCCTGCGCTGGAGGGCATCCCGATCCGGAAGCCCAAGGTCGGCATCTCCGAGGCGGACGTCCAGGAAGCCGTCGACCGGTTCCTGTTGTCGCGGGGCCGATTCGAGGTTATGGAGGACGCGGTGGTCGAGAAGGACGATGTTCTCCTGGCCGCCTTTACGGTGACGGTCGACGGCAATGTCATCACGCGTTTGTCGCGGCGCGCCCCCAGGTGATCGAGGGTGTCACGCTCATGCAGCTCGGCGAGACGCTCGTCGGCGCACGGGTGGGCGACACTCGGACGATCTGCGGCACGGTCCCGGAGGATTCGGACAAGGCCGAACTTCGCGGCAAGACGGCGGAATTCGCGTTTGCGATCAAACAGATCCGGCGGTTCCGCAAGGCCGAGCTGACGGACGAGCTGGTGCAGTCGGTCGGCTTCGACAGCGCGGAGGAGTTCCGGCAGTACTTCCGGTCCGACCTGGAGGCGCGCCTGGCCGACGCCGTTCGGCGCGGCATGCGGTCGCAAGTCTACAAGTACCTGCTCGACCACACGAAGATCGAACTGCCCGATCGCCTGTCGCAGCGTCAGGCCGATCGCGTCGTCGTTCGCCGGATGCTGGACCTGTATCGCGAGGGCGTGCCCGAGGCCGAGGTCGAGCGGCGGATGGACGCACTGAAGACGACGGCCCGCGACGAGGCGGCGACCGACCTGAAGCTCGCCTTCATCATGGAGAAGATCGCCGAGGACGTTCAGCCCGAGGTCACCGAGGACGAGGTCAACGGCCAGATCGCGGCGATCGCGCAGCGGCAGAATCGCCGGTTCGACCGCGTCCGCGACGAACTGATCAAGAGCGGCGGGCTGGAGTCGCTGTACATAGCCCTCCGCGACGAAAAGATCGTGGACCACCTGATGGCCCAGGCGAACATCATCGAGACGGACGGCCCGGAGGCCCCCGCGCCGGCCGCCGCCGAGGCGCCGACCCCCGAAGCCGCCGCGGAAAAGACCGGAAGCGAAGATGCCACGTGAGCGAGGACCACGGCGTGTGGAACCGGCGGGAGTCCGCCGGCCGACGCGGGCGCCGGCAGGCTCGGGGCCCCCAACAACAGGAATGAATCCGATGAACGACCTTTCGTTTCCGCTCGACACGTACAACCAGCAGTATCCGCCGTATCAGCGCTATCGCGAGATGTCCGTCGAGGACATGCTGCTGGAGAACCGGATCATCTTCCTCGCCGGCCCGATCACGGAGCGCACGGCGAGCATCGCGATCATGCGGCTGCTGTACCTCCAGTCAATCCGCAAGGACCAGGACATCAACCTGTACATCAACTCGCCCGGCGGGCTGGTCGATCAGACGCTGGCCATCTACGACACCATGCAGTTCCTCGGGTGCCAGATCTCGACGTACTGCATCGGGCAGGCGGCCAGCGGGGCGGCGATCATCCTGGCCGCCGGCGCGAAGGGCAAGCGGTTCGCCCTGCCGAACGCCAAGGTCATGCTGCACCAGCCGTACGGCGGCATCACGGGCCAGGCCGAGGACATCCGCATTCAGGCCGAGGAGGTCCTGAAGGACAAGAAGCTCCTGATCGACATCCTGGCCCGGCACACGGGGCAGCCCATCGAGAAGATCGAGCAGGAGACCGAGCGGGACCGCTACATGAGTGCCGCCGAGGCCAAGGCATACGGGCTTGTCGATGAGATCCTCGGCGAGCAGGATGGCAAGAAGAAGGGCGCGAAGAGCTGATGCACAGGGCCGAGGCCGTGGGCCGGCCCGGCGAGGGCCGACGACTCCTGTGACCGGCCTGCGGCCCGCACGAGAGGATACCCCGGATGGCGATCAACCAGCACCTAGTCCCGATCGTGATCGAAAAGACCGGCCGCGGCGAGCGGGCGTACGACATCTACTCGCGGCTGCTGAAGGACCGAATCGTGTTCCTCGGCGGCGCGATCGACGACGAGAGCGCCAACGTCGTCATCGCCCAGATGCTGTTCCTCTCCAACGAGGACAGCGCCTCGCCGATCCACATGTACATCAACTCGCCCGGCGGCTCGGTTTCGGCCGGTCTGGCCGTCTACGACACGATGCAGTTCCTGCGCTGCACGGTGGCGACGTACTGCATCGGCCTGGCGGCCAGCATGGGCGCCCTGCTCATGTGCGGCGGAACCAAGGGCCACCGCTTCGTCCTGCCCAACTCGCGGCTCCTGGTGCACCAGCCGCTGATCGGCGGGGTGCTGGAGGGCCCGGCGACCGACCTGAGCATCGAAGCGGCCGAGATCATCCGGCTCCGCCGCCGCCTGTATCAGATCCTCTCGAAGCACACGGGGAGGCCCGTGGAGCAGGTTGAGAAGGACTGCGACCGCAACAAGTGGCTGGATGCGCAGGAGGCCATCGAGTACGGCCTCGTGGACAAGATCCTCGAACGCGTGCCCGAGCCGCCGCCGAGTCGCCCGAAGGAAGAGGAGTGACCGGCGTGGAGAAAGCGGGAACGTGAGACAGTGGAAAAGTGAAAAAACGATCCGGCCGTCCCCGGTGAGCCGCGGAGGCGTTGCGTCTCTCCCGCGCGCGGCCGCGGTCCTGGCATCGCTGCTGCTGTTCGGCTGCGATGCGCAGCGGGAATCGATGACCGGCCTCCGCATGCAGATCGACGCGCAGAAGAAGCAGATCGTCGACCTGGAGAAGCGGATCGTCACGCTCGAGGAGGAACGCGACGCGCAGGCCCGCCAGATCGCGACGCTTCAGCGCATCGCCCCCGATCGAATGGCGAAGCTGGTCACGGTGGATCGCATCGTGCTCGACCGGCTCACGGGGGGCTACGACGAGGACGGCCGACCGGGCGACGAGGGCGTCGTGGCCTACATTCAGCCGCTCGATGCCGACGGCCATGTGATCAAGGCCGCCGGCTCCATTCGCATGGAGGTGTTCGACCTCGCCAATCCGCCGGAGCGATCGCTCGTCTGCCGGGGCGACTGGGACGTGGACCATACCCGCAAGGCGTGGAGCGGCCGCCTCTGGACGAACCACTTCACGGTCCGATGCCCTTGGCCACCGCCCGATCGCCGCCCGCCGGCCCACCGCGAGCTGACGGTCCGCGTCGAGTTCACCGAGCTCCTGACCGGCCGCAAGTTCACTGCGCAGACCGCCTGCACGATCAAGTTCGCCGCGGACCTGCCCGCGACGCGACCCGCCCTCAAGCCGTAGCGATTCGATGCAGCAGCTCGGAGGCGTCCTGCCCGAGGGAGCGACGCCTTGGCACCCCTGTGCGAGCCGGGGGTTGTGGCGACAACCGAGACCACGATGAACGCGGGGCGATGAAGGATGAACGGGCGGGATGCCAAACCCGAAACCCGGCCCCCGAAACCCGGAACCCGGAACCCGCAAGGGGTTGACATCTCCGCCGACGTCGGCAATCTATCGTACAGCCCGTTGCCTGTCCTTGCTTGGGAGACCGCGCATGAAGATCGCGCTTGTGGCGACCTATGCCCATCCCCTGGCGCTTGGCCTGCGTTACGTCTCGGCGTTCCTGAAGGCCCGCGGCCACGACGTGCGGATGCTCTTCATGGCCAACAAGCGCGACACGGCGAAGGCCGACTTCCCGCCGGCCCTGCTGGCCGAGCTCGCCGACCGAGTGCGGGATGCCGACCTCGTCGGCCTCTCCCTGATGACGAACACGTTCCATCGCGCCCGCGTCCTGACCGAGTCGCTCCGCGCCGCCGGCATCCGGGCGCCGATCATCTGGGGGGGCATCCACCCGACCATCGCGCCGGAGGAATCGCTCGAGGCGGCCGACATCGTCTGCATCGGCGAGGGCGAGCACACGATGGCGGAACTGGCCGACACGCTCCAGGCCGGCCGCGATCCGACCCGGATCGAGGGCCTCTGGTTCCGGCGGAACGGCACCGTCATTCGCAACGAGGTCCGCCCGCTGGCCGAGGACCTCGATGCGCTTCCGCTGCCCGACTACGAGCTGGCGAACCAGCACTACGTCGCCCAGGGAGACCGCTTCGTCGCGGCGCGGCCGGACATCCTGCGCGGCGTCCTCGATCGCTACCGCATCCAGACGACCCGCGGCTGCCCGTGCCGGTGCGCCTTCTGCAACAACGCGGCCTTCCAGCGGATCTACCGCGGCAAGGGCCGATGGGTGCGGATGCGGAGCAACGAGAGCATCCTCGGCGAGCTCGAAACGCGGATGCGGGAGTTCCCGACGATCAACGCCGTCAACATCGTCGACGACCTCTTCCTGATCCGCGGCGAGCAGCAGATCGAGGAGTTCGCCGACGGTTACGCGCGGCGGATCCATCTGCCGCTCCAGTTCGACGCCTTCCCGACGACGATCTCCGCGGCGAAGATCCGGTCGCTGCGCCGCCTTCCGATCGCCCTGGTCAGCATGGGGATCCAAAGCGGTTCGGAAAACACGCTGTACGACATCTATGACCGCCGGACGCCGCTCGAGCGGGTCGCCCGGAGCATCGACCTCCTGGCCGACAACCGCCTGCCGGCCGAGTACCACTACATCGTCAACAACCCGTTCGAGCCCGACGCGAACGTCATCGAGACGATCCGCTTCGCCGCCCGGCACCATCGCGGCCCGGCGATCGTCCGGGTCTTCCCGCTGGCGCTTTACCCCAGCACGCCGCTGCATGATCGCGCCGTCGCCGAGGGCGTCCTCGCCGGTCGCCACCGGGCCGAGTACGAGCACGCGTACGGCAGCAAGTACCACGTGGTTGCGGACACGTATCTCACCATCCTCCTGCGGGCCGTGCTGTGGATGAAGGGCGCAGGGCTCTCGGCGAGGACGGTCGAGGCGTTTGCCGCCGCCGCCACGTCGCGCCCGGCCCGGGCGGTGTTCGACCATCGCTGGTTCCCGTACGCCGCCTACGGCTTCTTCCGCATCGGCCACTTCATCTCGCGCCGGATCATCCAGCAGTGCATCCTCCGGCCGATCGCCGCACTCCGCGGCCGCCGCCGCCCGGCGCTCCGCCCGGCATCGGCGTAGCCCGCCCTGCGGCCGGCGCGCCCTTGGACAGCCCGCGGCACTTTGCATATGATCCCGCCGCAGTGGCGCGGCGGACGAAGACGGTGGGTTCATCGACCACTCGGTGCGAGTTCCGGAACATGTGCAATTCCGATCGACATCCCGCGGGCCGCCTCCTTCGGGCGGCGTGTTGGGCCGGGGCGGCGGCCCTGGTCCTGGTCCAGTCCGTGCGGGCACAGGCCCCGGCCACCGCCCCGGCATCCGCCTATGAGGGCCGGATCGTCCGCGAGGTGCGGATCCAGGGCCTCGAGCGCATCGACGAGGGCTACGTCCGCAATCAGATCCGGACCGCGGCGGGCCAGCCGTACTCGGTCCGTCAGGTGTCGGACGACGTCGGCCGGCTGCTGCGCACCGGGCGGTTTCTCGACGTCCGCGCCACGCCCGAGCCCGTCGACAACGAGGTCGCCGTCGTCCTCGTCGTCCGCGAAAAGCCCGTCGTCGAGTCCCTCGAAATCCGCGGCAACGTCAAGTTCGCCACCAAGGACCTCCTCAAGGAGATCGACTTCGGCGTCGGCGACCCGGTCGACCGCTTCCTGATCAACCAGGGCCGCGACGCGATCGAGCGCAAGTACAAGGACGGCGGCTACGCCTACGTCGAGGTCACCGTCGACGAGGAGGCCCTGCGGACGCGGCAGCAGGTCGTCTACCAGGTGGTCGAGGGTCCGCGGGTCCGCATCCGTCAGATCGCCTACGAAGGCAACGCCGCCTACAAGCCCAGGGATCTGGACCGGCTCGTCAGCTCGAAGACCTACATCTGGATCTTCCGCACCGGCGAGTACGACGCCGACAAGGCCCAGCGCGACGCCGAGAACATCCAGACCTTCTACCGCGAGCACGGCTTCCTCGAGGCCGAGGTGTCGTACCGCCCCGAATTCCTCGACGAAACCCGCGGCAACCTCCGCCTCGTCTTCGTCATCAACGAGGGCATTCGCTACTCGATCAAGGAGATCCGCGTCACCGGCAACACGATCCTGACGACCGAGGAGATCCTTGCGAAGATGTCGCTGGGCGTCGGGCAGTACTTCGACGCCTTCAAGCTCAAGGACGACCAGAAAACCCTCGAGACCGAGTACGGCCGGCGCGGCTACATCTACACGACCGTCACCCCCTCCCGCGTCTTCGCCGACGAGCCCGCGATGGTCGTCCTGACCCTGGCGATCAGCGAGAGCGGCCAGTTCACCGTCGGCCGCATCGAGATCCACGGCAACACCCAGACGCAGGACAAGGTCGTCCGCCGCGAGCTCCGCTTCTTCCCCGAGGAGATCTACGACATCACCAAGGTCCGCGACGCCGAGAAGCGCATCAAGGACACGCAGCTCTTCACCGAGGCGACGATCACCCCCGTCGGCGATTCGCCCGACGTCCGCGACGCCGTCGTCCAGGTCACCGAGAACGCCAAGACCAACAACTTCCTCCTCGGCGCCGGCGTCAGCAGCGACTCCGGCCTCGTCGGCAACATCGTGCTGGAGAACACCAACTTCGACATCCTCGACTTCCCGCGCAACGCCGACGAATTCTTCAAGGGCAAGGCCTTTCGCGGGGCCGGCCAGACGGCCCGCATCCAGCTCGAGCCCGGCACCGAGTACCAGCGATACCGCCTCGACTTCCGCGAGCCGTACCTGCTCGACCAGCCCGTCGGCCTGAGCACCAGCTTCTACTACTTCCAGCGCGACCGCGACGACTGGGACGAGCAGCGCCTCGGCCTGACCTGGAGCTTCGACCACCGGTTCGAGAGCGGCCTGCTGAAGAACTGGACCGGCGTTCTAGGCTTCCGCACGGAGTGGATCCGCATCAGCGAGGTCGACTGGCTCGCGGCCGAGGACATCCAGGACGCCAAGGGCACCAACTTCCTCACCAGCGTCGAGCCCGCCCTCATCCACAACACCACCGACAGCGTCTTCAACCCGACCAAGGGCCACAAGTTCCGCCTCGGCTGGGAGCAGGCCGGCGTGCTCGGCGGCGACTACACGTTCTCCAAGATCACCAGTTCGTTCAGCCAGCACTGGACCGTCCTCACCGACGAGTATGACCGCAAGCACGTCTTCAGCGCCCGGGCCAACCTGGGCTACATGTTCGGCGACACGCCCATGTTCGAGCGGTTCTACGCCGGCGGCATCGGGTCGTTCCGCGGCTTCGAGTTCCGCGGCATCAGCCCGCGCCAGGGCGTCCGCGACGACAAGGTCGGCGGCGACTTCATGCTCCTCGGCGGCGGCGAGTACGTCGTGCCCCTCTACGAGAAGATCATCCACGGCGTCGCCTTCGTCGACATGGGCACCGTCGAGCGCGAGATCTCCATCCACACCTGGCGGATGTCCGTCGGCTGCGGCGTGCGCCTGACGCTGCCCTTCTTCGGGACCGTGCCGATGGAGTTCGACCTCGCCTTCCCGATCGTCAAGGACGGCGAGGACGAAGAGCAGATCTTCAGCTTCTACGTCGGTCTGCCGTTCTTCTGATCGGTCCGCCGGCACCGGCCGGGCGTTGCGTCAGAAGGGGATCGTCTCCCCCGGCGTATGGCGGAGGTACGTCGTACGCCAGGCCCACCGGCCGCCGTCGATGTCGAGGCGGGCGATCGCGACCCCGCCCCGCGCCCGCGGCATCGGCCGGATCAGCGTGATGACGGCCTCCCGGCCGATGTACTCGTTCATCGCGTCCACCCAGCGGCCGGGGCCCGGATCGCTTTCCGCGGCGGGATCGGGCCCGCGGACGAGCACGCGCTCGCCGACGTGGAAACCGTCGGGCGTCTCGTCCGTACCGCACGCGAGCAAAGCTCTCTCGAACGGAGGCAGCGGCCCCGGCGGCTCGCTCCAGCGCGGAACCAGCTCAGCGCGACA
>CAZTVU010000151.1:10272-11692 GCA_964617025.1 uncultured Planctomycetales bacterium
TCGGCGCATCCCACGTTTTCCGCCACCGCTCCTTCGATGCGAACGGGTCGGTGAGGTCGAGCCGGCGGCGATCCCGCAGATCCCACACCGCGTGCCAGTCGCAGATGTAGCGGCTCGGTTCGGCGGCCAGCCGGCGGATGCACTCCCCGCGCAGCCGCGCACGCCCCCGGGCGGGCGGCGTGTGCATCGCCTGCTCGATGTTGTCCACGCCGGGCACGTGATGGTCGAGCACGGCGGCGCGATCAAGGGCGGCGAAGATGCCGCGCGGGCCGAGCTGCCCGAAGCGGGCGTCGATCTCGAACAACTCCGCCGCCAGCGGGCATGGGTCGCGCACGGGCCACTCGCCGCCGCGCCGCCGCACGTGATCGCGAAAGGCGCGAAGCTTGATCGCCCAGTCCAGGACCGTCGCGACGGAGTCCGGGGCCCCCCGGGCCAGCCGGTCCAGGATCGACCCCCAGCCCTCGATCACGGCCGGCGCCCAGTCGGGCATAAAGGCCGCGCCGACGTGCTGCCGCGCCAGACGAAGGTAGTGGTGCTGGATGTCGAGGGCCGTCGCCCGTCGGCCGTTCCGCAACGGGACCGCGTCACGGCACGTCTCGTCGTGGGCGAAGGTGCGCATCGCCCGCAGAGGGTCGGCCAGGCCCACCGCATCGCCCGGGCGAACGCCGCCGTCGATCATCGCCACGACCAGGGCCGTGGCGCCGGCCCGAAGCCACATCGCCGTTTCCGAGCAGAGGCTCTCGCCGCACAGGATGTGCAGGCGGTGAAAGCCGTTGCGCGCGAGCGGCTCGTCTTTGGGGTGGAAGATGCCGCGGTGGTGCGTGCTGGATCCCGAGATCACGGCGGCCAGGTGGCAGACCCGCGGCGAGAGCGTGAAGTGCGCACCGAGCTCGCGGTTGTCGAAGCCGCCGGCCCCGGTATACACGATCCGCGAAACCAGGTGGGGGATCATCTGGGCCGGCATGTCGGCCGGATCGGCGGTGTGCAGGTGCGACTCGTGGCAGCCCCAGGTGGTCATGAGCCCGCTATAGTCGACGTTGCATTTGAGCAACGCGATCTCGGCCAGCTTCGGATCGTCGCCAACGGCCGCGGCGGCGGCGTCCGCGAGCATGGCCTCGCCGGCCAGCACATACCGCACGACGTCCCACGGGTCGGGGCACTCGGGCGTGGCGATCTCCGGATGCCCGCCGGTGTCCAGGTACATGCGGGCGCCGTTGCCCAGGAAGAATCCGCGATCGGTGCCGTCGGACAGATGGGGCCATCGCCTCGACACCTCGCGCAGGAGTCGGCCCAGGGCCGGAAAAACGGGCGCCGGCACCCCGGCCGGCTCGCGGCGAAACGCCGTGAACGCGAGTTCCGTTTCCAGGCCCAGCAGGCGCTCCGTCATGACTACTGACCTCCGGTTTGCCGCGCGGCCGCG
>CAZTVU010000151.1:11750-12465 GCA_964617025.1 uncultured Planctomycetales bacterium
CGCCGGCGTCGCGCGCGCCCGCGAGCGACTCGCCGTCCGACTCGCCCCCGGGGCCCTGGATCCGCGCTTCCCCTCCGCGGACTTCGTGCATGCGTTGACTGTCACTCATGATTCGCTCCTCCTTCATGGGTTGGCGTTTCGTTCCGATACATCGGCGTCGCGCCGGCCCGGTCGGCGGTGTCGGATCCGCCGAGCACGTCGAGGACGACGTCCAGATCCCTCGCGCGGCGAAGGACCGGCTCGACCTCCGCCCGCGTGAAGGCCGTCGGGTCGGCCAGGTCCAGCGTGCGAACCCGCGGCCGGCAGCCGCCGTCGTCGATCGTGAAGCGGATGCTGTCCCAGTCGACGTGGGTGACGGCCTCCGACCCGGCCCAGCGCAGCAGCATGGCCCGCGTCCAGGCGCGCGTGTCCTCCGGCGGCTCGTGGACGAGGCGTTCGATCCGGGCGTCGCTGACCAGCCGGTCGACGAGCCCGGCCTTCTCGTACAGCCAGTAGAGTCCGTCGCCCGGCGCCAGGCTGCTGTAGAGGTGGTCCAGGTGCTTGAGCCCCGGCGAGCCCCAGGCCAGCTCCGGGCGCTGCCGCATCGCCCGGTCGAGGATGGTCAGCTTCAGGACCCAGTCAAGCCGGCGTGACAGGCGGGCGAAGGCGTCGCCGTCGCCCGTCGCCGTCTTCTCAAGGAGTCCGAGGGTCTCCTCCCACAGTGTCACGATCGCTC
>CAZTVU010000152.1:0-7307 GCA_964617025.1 uncultured Planctomycetales bacterium
AGCCAAAGCGGTGGCGTTGCCACCGCAGTCCACAGGCGCCGACGGACGACGGATGCCGCGAAATGGACAACCGCAAACGCCCGAAGCGGCCCGAACGTCTTCGGAAAAGCTTGTCGGGAGAACCGGAAATCGGGAGATATCATTGACGATACGGGCCAACGCGGCGCGGCGTCGCCATCCTCGGCCGCACCTGGACAGTACGGCGCAAGGTCGCTCCCCAGCATGTCCGTATCTCATCGACTCAGATGCCCACGTTGAGTAGCCCGGTCGTTGCGTTATGCAACGACGAAGTAACCGGCGGACCGTTCTGAGGTTGATGCTGCTTCCACGGTAAGAGATGGGCCTCTTTCGAGGGAAAAAGCCCCACGCGGAGCTTCGCGAGGGCCGCAAGCCGGCCGGACTGGGCGATGCAGGGCTCGAACCTGCAACCTCATCCGTGTAAGGGATGCGCTCTGGCCAATTGAGCTAATCGCCCGGCGCGCACGCAAACAGTATACGGGCAGCAGGGTCGCCTTGAACAGGGCATCGCCAAAAGCAGTGGGGGCCGGTAGAATCCACAAGTTGCCGATGCCCGCGAACGGCGGTGTTCGCCTGAGGCGACCGCCGGGTTGGGCCGACGGTTGAGTGGCCGACATAGCGTCTTACGTGGAAGGGTTAGCGCCTCCCGATGGCGAGACGACGACAAGCTCCCAAGCCGCAGGGCCGAAACCCGGCCCGGCGACCGTTGCGGTTGCTGATGAGTTGCGCCGGCCGGCGCGTCGAACTCATGGAGGCCTTTCGGGCGGCGGCCCGCGGCCTGCGGGTGCCGCTGGAGGTCCACGCCGCCGACGCGAGCTGGACGGCCCCGGCGATCTACCATGCCGATCACGCGCACCTCGTCCCGCCGGTGCACGATGCCCGGTACATCCCGCGGCTCCTGGACCTCGTGCGCCGGCAGAGGATCGACCTGGTCGTTCCGCTGCTGGATACCGAGCTGCCCAAGATCGCCGCCGCCCGCGAGGCCTTCGCCGAGGCCGGGGCGCGGGCCGTCATCTCCTCCCTGCGCGTCATCGAGACCTGCCGCGACAAGATGCGAACGCACCGCTTCCTCGTCGAGGCGGGCATCGACACGCCGATGACATGGACGCTTGCCGAGGCGCTGCGGATCAAACGCCGGCGTTTCCCGTACTTCCTCAAGCCCCGCGCCGGCAGCGCGAGCAAGGGAAACTACGCCGTCCACTCGCTGGAAGAGCTGAAGGTGCTTGCCCGCCGGGTCGCCGACCCGATCGTCCAGGAATTCGTGCCCGGCGTCGAGCACACGCTGGACGTGTACACCGGATTCGACGGCGTGCCGCGGTGCGCCGTCCCGCGCCGGCGGATCGAGGTTCGAGGCGGCGAGGTCGTCAAGGCCGCCGTCGTCAAAGACGCCCGCCTTAGCGAGGTCGGCATGCGGGTGGCCGACGCCCTGCGCGAGTGCGTCGGCGTGATCACCATCCAGCTCATCCGGACGCCGGACGGGCGCATCCGGGTGATCGAGATCAATCCGCGGTTCGGCGGCGGCGTGCCGCTGGCCATCCACGCCGGGGCCGACTTCCCCCGCTGGCTGCTTCAGTCCGCCACCGGCAGAGCCCCGGCAATCCGCCCCGACGGCTATCGCGACGGCGTAGTCATGCTCCGATTCGACGAATCCGTCTTTGTATCCCCCGCAGACGGATCCCCCTCGGAACACATGCTTGCGTCGCGCCGCAGTCCTGCATAAACTCCGTCGGTGCAGAAGACAAGGATGGAAAAGCGAAAAAGCGAGAAAGACGCTTCCGAGAGCTCGTACCGGAGGCACACCGGCGGTACGGTAGCGAGCTCACCACACCTTCGAGCGTTTTTCGTTTTCTCGCTTTTCCGCTTTGCGATGTTGCCGTATGCAACGCCGGCGTAGAGTGCCGGTTCGGGCGGTGCGGAGCCGTCCCCGAGTCTCGGGGGCGTGCGGAGGCCCGTGCAGGGCGCCTGCATCGCCGGATGGACGACGGGAGCAAACGGCCGCCGGGGCAGCGGACCCGGCGGGCAACCGACCAACCGCGTGACGGACCCACAGACCGGGGGAGCACCCGCACCATGATTCGCGTCGGCTTGATCGGGGCCGGATTCATCGGCCGAAACCACTTCGACCAGTACGCCAAGCTGGGCGACCGCGCGCGGGTCACAGCCATCTGCGACGCCGACCCCAAGCGTCGCCGCGGCGACTGGTCGGAGGGCGGCGGCAACATCGCCGACACGGCGGGCCGCGTTCAGGATCTCGGCGACATCAAGCCCTACGAGCACTGGCAGGCGGCACTGGACGACCCCGACGTCGACATGGTCGACATCACGCTGCCGACGTTTCTGCATCCGGAGGTGACGATCGCCGCCCTGAAGGCCGGCAAGCACGTCCTCTGCGAAAAACCGATGGCGCTGACGGTCAACGACTGCAACCGGATGATCGACGCGGCGAAAAAGGCCCGCCGCCTGCTCATGATCGCCCAATGCATCCGCTTTTGGCCCGAGTACGTGTGGCTCAAGCAGGCGTTCGATGAGGGCCGCTACGGCAAGCTGCGCGCGCTTTCGCTCCGTCGGCAGGCGACGACGCCCGACTGGACCTGGCAGAGCTGGTCGCTCGATCGCAAGAAGTCCGGCGGGGCGATCCTTGATCTGCACGTGCACGATGTGGACTATGCCCTGTCGCTGCTGGGCCGGCCCAAGTCGGTCAGCGCCCACGGCTACGGCCGCGGCTCGGGCATTGATCGCGTGCAGTCGCTGTGGCGTTATGGCAAGGACACCGTCGTATACCTGGAGGGCTTCTGGGACATGCCGCCGGGCTTCGGCTTCAACATGGGATTCACGGCGGTCTTCGAGAAGGCGGCGGTCGTCTGGGACATGAACAGCGGCAAGCCGCTGACGGTCTTCAGCGGCGGTTCGCCGGAAACGCCGGCCATGGCGCCGACCGACGGCTACTACGGCGAGATCGAATACTTCATTTCCTGTATCGAAAAAGGCGAGAAGCCCCGCATCACGACGCCCAAAGAGAGCCGCGATGCCGTGGCCATTGCCCTGGCCGAGGAAAGAAGCATCCGAAGCGGCAAACCGGTGAGGCCGAAGCTATAGGAAAGTGATGGAGCGAGGAACACAAAGTGAAAAAGTGGAGAAGTGAAAAACTGAGAAAGCGCAAGCCTGCGTAAGCGGCGGCGAGCGAGCGCAGCCCCTTTCGGCACTTTTCCACTTTCCCATTCTTTCGCTTTTCCAGAGGAGTCTTCCATGATCAAGAGCATCAGCTACTGGGCCTTCCCGGGCGGGTTGGAGGGCACGGTTGATCCCGTAACGGCCATGGAAAAGGCCAAGGCGTTCGGCTTCCAGGCCATCGAGCTGGCCGTCGGCACGCAGGGACACCTGACGCCCGACAGCAGCGAGGCCGACTGCCGCAGGCTCCGCGAGGCGGCCAGGCGGATCGGCATCAGGATCGGCTCGCTGGCCTGCGGGCTGGGGTGGGATTTCTGCCTGTCCGACCCGGATGCAAAGAAGCGCAAGGCCGCCGTCGACATCCACGCCAAGTCGCTCCGCGTCGCCCGCCACCTCGGCACCGACGCCATGCTCGTCGTGCCCGGCTACGTGTGGATCCCCTGGAAGCCGGAGGTCCCGCCCATTCCGTATGAAACGGCGTACAAGCTCTCGCAGCAGTCCATGAAACAGCTCGGCCGGGTCGCCGCCAAGGTCCGCGTGCAGGCCTGCTGCGAGATCGTCTGGAACGGGATGCTCTATTCGCCGCTCGAGTTCCGCCGCTACCTGGCGGAGATCCGCAGCAAGTTCGTCAACATGTACATCGATGTCGGCAACATGGTCACGTTCGGCTACCCCGAGCACTGGATCGCCGCGCTCGGACCGCGGATCAAGCGGGTGCATTTCAAGGACTTCAGGCGGGATCCCGGCGGCATCGCCGGCTTCTGCGACCTGCTCCAGGGGGATGTGAACTATGCCGCCGTCATGGCGGCCCTCCGGAAGATCCGCTATCGGGGTCCGGTGACGCTCGAGACGTTCAACCGCACGGACGCTGACATCCAGAAGGAATCGCAGGCGATGGACCGCATCCTGGCGATGTGAACCGCCCGGGGGCTTCGCGGCGGCTGCCGAACCAAACGCCCCGGCCGATCGTCCCGCTTGGCGCGGGCGGACGGGCCGGGGCGTTGTCGTCCTCAAATACCGAAAGGGCGATATCAGGCGGCCTCTCGATCTAGCGCCTGTCGGACCAGCCCGACGATCACATCAAAGCCCGCCGGGTCATGGATCGCCAGTTCGCTGAGCATCTTCCGGTTGATCGCGATATTGGCCTTTTTCAGGCCGTTGACGAACGTCGAATAGCGGATCCCCCGGTCGCGGCAGGCCGCCGTCAGACGGATGATCCACAGCGACCGAAACTCGCGCTTGCGGGCACGGCGGTCGCGGCGGGCATAGACCTTCGCCCGTGTCGCGGTATCCCGGGCGCGGCGCAGCAGCTTGCTGCGGCCAAGGCGATACCCTTTGGCTTCCCGCAACGTCCTCTTCACACGGCGACGTCTCGCCGCACCGATTCTTGCACGGGGCATCGTTGTGTCTCCTCAGTTGCCGGCCGGCCGGAGGACTTCCAGCGTTCGCCGGGCGTCCGCCGGCACCATTACCACCGGCCGCCGCAGTCGGCGTTTGCGTCTGCCGCTCTTGCCGCTCATCAGATGGCCGCGGAAGGTCTTCTTTCGGAGCACCTTGCCGCGAGCCGTCACCTTTACTCGCTTGGCCAGACCCTTATGCGTTTTCTGCTTCGGCATCGAATCCTCACGTCCAAAGAGCCCTGCAGTATACCAGATCGGTTGCGACCGGGCAACATGCAGCCGCTCACTTGGCAATCGCTCCCTACCGAATACAATACTGGCTCGGGCCTGGACGATCGAGCATGGCCGGGTTGACGGAGCACACAGCGATGCCCGCAGACGAAATCGAATTCGAATGTGAAGCCTCAATGGAAAAGGCGGTGGACTATTTACGACAAGAACTGCGCGGAATCAGGACGGGGAGGGCCTCCGCAGGTCTGGTGGACCACCTTCGGGTCGAGGTCCCTTCCTACGGCTCGACGATGCAGCTTCGGGAACTCGCGTCGATCACGACGCCCGATCCCACGATGATCCTCGTCAAACCGTTCGATCCCACCACGATCAAGGACATTGAGCGAGCCATCCAGAACTCGGATGTCGGAATTACGCCGATGGGCGACGGCAAGGTGATCCGCCTGCCGGTACCGCCGCTTTCGGGCGAACGCCGCCAGCAACTTACGGCGCATGTCAAGAAGCTGGCCGAGGCCCAGCGCGTGGCCATTCGGAACGCCCGGCGCGATGCCAACAAGGCCGTCGACGCCGAAGAGAAGGAGGGAATCATGCCGGAGGATGACGCGGAGAAGTCGCGCGAACGGATCCAGAAACTCGTCGAGCGCTATGAGAAGCAGATCGACGACCTCGTCGCGGCAAAGACCCGGGAGATCCAGGAGGTCTGATCCCGACGACGCCGGCGCCCGGCCGAGCGTGCGGGGCGTCGCATTCGATGGCGGGCCGCCCCATGCCGCTCTTTGATCAACATCTTCACTCCTACTACTCCACCGACTCCGACGAAAACCCGGAGGCGAACGTCCTGGCGGCGATGCGGCAGGGCCTCGGCGGCGTGACGATTACCGACCACTTCGATACGCATCCGAGCGAATGGCCGAGCTGCCGATACGACTACGAGAAGCTGCACGAGGAAATCGCCGCCCTGCGGTCCCGATACGGCGACCGCATCTTCATCGGCCACGGCATCGAGGTGTGCTACCAGCCCGAGCGCATGGACTTCATCCTCGATTACCTCTCCGGCCGCGAGTTCGACGTGGTCCTGCTGAGCGTGCACTGGTTCCACGGGCGGGCCCTGCACCAGCGCGAACACTGGGACGGCTACGACGCTCAGACGGCCACGCGAGCATATCTCGAGACCGTGCTCGACGCCGCAAGGCTGGCCGGTCGGCTCCGAAAGGACGGTCGGCCGGTCTTCGATGTGCTCGGCCACATCGACCTGGTCAAACGGTACACCCTTCGATACTTCGAGGCGTTTGACATCCGCCCGTTCGCCGCGCTGATCGATGAAATCCTCCGCGCCGCGCTGGACTCCGACATCATCCCCGAGGTCAACTGCAGCGGAATGCGGCAAGGGCTCGGCGAGCCGATGCCGGCGGAATGGGTCGTTCGTCGTTACGCGGAACTCGGCGGCACGTGCGTGCTCGTCAACAGCGACGCGCACAAGGCCGAGCACATCGGCGCCGGCCTTCCCGAGGCGGCGGCCATGGCGAAGCGAAGCGGCATCCGCGACCTGGCCGTCTTCCGCTCTCGCCGTTGCGAACGCCTGCCGTTGCCGTGACTGCGGCGGGACGCCGCTCCCGTTGCGGCGACTCCGCATGCTCCGCCTGTCGCGATGAAAATCGCGTCGGACACGGGTTTGCCGGGAGGCGTCTCCCCTGCCCGTACACGGGTTGACGAGCCGAAATCCTCAGGAACGATCCTGGCAGGTAGCGTGTTCGGCGGCGGCGGACAGTCGCCGGCGCATGTCCTCGTACCGGTCTTGCAGGCGGGCGCGAGACGCCCCACCGGCGATGTGGTCCCAAGGCAGAATCTCGGTGAACGGCCGCTCGCGGTGGGCATACCATGCGGGGTCGATGCCCGCGTGGCCGAACGCCTCGTGCCAGAGGTGCGGTCGGAAGCCCTCGTCCCATGCGTCGAAGCGGGCGCCGAGGCGGTATGCCCGCTCGATCACCGGCGCGAGCCGCCGATCGCCGCGGGCGAAGACCGCCTCGAGCACCGACCGCTCCGTATCGTGCGTCTTGATCCTGATCGCCGACCGGCCACGGGCGGCCAGCGATCGCAGCATGTGCCGCACCTCGCGGAAGTAGTCCGGCGCGGGCTGGGCGGCCCACTGAAACGGCGTGTGGGGCTTGGGCACGAGCCAGCTCACCGAGGCGGTGACGGCGGCCGGCCCGCGACCGGTCTCACGCCGCCGGTCGCTGACCTCCATACAAAGGTCCCAGATCCCCCGAATATCCTCCGGCCGCTCGCCCGGAAAGCCCGCCATGAAATAGAGCTTCACCGAGTTCCACCCGGCGAGGTATGCCTGCCGCACGCCTTCGAGAAGCTGTGCGTTCGTCACCCTCTTGTCGATCGCGGCCCGCAGGTCGTCCCGCGCGGCCTCGACGGCGATCGTCAACCCGCTCTTGCGAACGCTGTTGGCCATCCACGGGACGTCGCCCAGCTTGTCATCGA
>CAZTVU010000152.1:7317-12445 GCA_964617025.1 uncultured Planctomycetales bacterium
GCGCAACGACGGCACCGAAATGTTCACCATCCGCGGGGCGAAGCGCTCGTTCACCTTCGCCGCCAGCTCGCGGAGGCGCGGATAATCCGACGTCGACAGCGACAGCAGCCCGATCTCGCGGTGGCCCGTCGCCCGATAGGCCTCCTCGGCGATGTCGAGGATCCGGTCCACCCGCCGCCAACGCAATGGCCGCTTCGTATACCCGGCATGGCAGAAGCGGCATTGATTCGGGCAGCCCCGCATGATCTCGATGCTGATCCGGTCGTGGACGACCTCCACATGCGGCACGAGCGGCCGCACCGGAAACGGCGCGTCGTTGAACTCCGGCGTGTGGCAGCGTTCGATCCGCTCCCGGTGGCCGTCGCGCGGCCGCACGGCGGCGATCGCCCCGTCGGCACCATAGCACACGTCATACAGCGACGGCGCGTAGATCCACTCAAACCGCCGGGCCATCTCCGCGATCATCTCCCGACGGCGCACGCCGCTCCGCTTGAGCTCACGGAACGCCGAAAGGACGGCCTTCAGGCTCTCTTCGCCGTCGCCAATGACGACCAGGTCCAGGAAGTCGGCCACCGGCTCCGGGTTGTCCGCCTGCGGACCGCCGGCGATGACGAGCGGGTGCGAATCGTCCCGGTCGGCCGACCGCAGCGGAATGCCCGCCAGGTCCAGCATCGCGAGCACGTTCGTGAAGCCCATCTCGTATTGGAGCGAGACCGCGAGGATGTCGGCCTCGGCGACACACCGCCGAGTGTCCCAGGTAAAGAGCGGGATGCGCCGGGTTCGCATGACCTGCTCGGCGTCGATCCACGGCGCGTAGACGCGCTCGGCGCAGACGCCCTCGGTATGGTTGGCGATCCAGTAGAGAATCTGGCACCCCAGGTGGCTCATCCCGATCGCGTACGTATCGGGAAAGGCGATCGCGACGCGGACCTCCGCCCGCTCCCAGTCTCCCGGCGCCGCGAGCTGGTTGACCTCGCCGCCGATGTACTGGGCCGGCTGCCGCACGAACGGCAGAAGCTCCTCGCTGATGCGCGTGCGCAGATCCATCCACCCATGATAGCCCGGGCGGCCCGACCGGCACAGCGGCCCGCCGCCGCATGCTTGACTTGCCGGCCCCGGGCAACGAAATTGTCGGCGGAAACACGGGTTCGCCGTGCGCCGGCCGTCGGGCCGGCGACGTTTTTTCGTTCTTGTGAGGAAGGCGTCCGCCACACCATGCCGAGCGAACTGGCCAAGCAGTACGACCCGACATCCATCGAGCCCCTGATCTACAGCCGCTGGCTGGCGGCGAAGGCTTTCGCCGCCGTTCCCGACGAGCGCGAACGGCGATACGTCATCATGATGCCCCTGCCGAACGTCACCGCCGCCCTGCACATGGGCCACGCGATGGACAACGTCATGCAGGACCTCCTGACGCGGTGGCACCGCATGATGGGCGACAACACCCTCTGGATGCCGGGCACCGACCACGCCGGCATCGCCACCCAGGCGGTCGTGGAGAAGCGGCTGCTCGAGCTGGAGGGCAAGACCCGCCATGACATCGGACGCGAGGCCCTGGTGGCCCGCATCTGGGCCTGGAAGGAGCAGTGCCAGCAGCGGATCGTCAAGCAGCAGCAGATCATGGGCTGTTCGTGCGACTGGGACCGCCAGCGATTCACCATGGACGGCGTCTGCGCCCGGGCCGTCCGACACACCTTCTTCCGCATGTTCCGCGACGGGTTGATCTACCGCGGCAACCGGCTGGTCAACTGGGACTGCCACCTTCAGACGGCCGTATCCGATGACGAGATCAACCACGAGTCGGTGAACGGCCACTTCTGGCACCTGCGGTACCCCGTGATCGACCCCAAGCCGGGCGAGCCGGCGTTCGTCGTCGTCGCGACGACGCGTCCGGAGACGATGCTCGGCGACACGGCGGTCGCCTGCCACCCCGATCCCGCCGCTTCGCTCGAAGCGGCCATCGCCGCCGCGAGAGAGAAGCTGGCCGCCGCCCCCCCAAAGGAGCGGGCGGAGATCCAGGCCGAGATCGAGCAACTGGAGAAGCGCCGGGAAACCCACCTGCCCCTGCTGATCCGGCTCGCCGCGATGGCGAACGACGGCCGGAAGGTGCTCCTGCCCTTGCAGGATCGGCCCATCCCGCTGATCTGCGACCCCTGGGCCAGGCCGGAGCTCGGCAGCGGCTGCGTGAAGATCACCCCGGCCCACGACCCGAACGACTACGACGTGTGGCAGCGGCACAAAGACCGCATCGGCATCTGCAACATCCTCAACCCCGACGGCACGCTCAACGAGAACGCCGGGGCCTATCGCGGCATGGACCGCTTCGCCGCCCGCGAGCGGGTCGTCGCCGACCTCCAGGCCCGCGGCCTGCTCGAGGCGGTCGAGGACCGCCTCGTCGAGATCGGCCACTCGGACCGTTCGAAGACGCCGATCGAGCCGTACCTTTCCAAGCAGTGGTTCGTGCGGATGGGCGACGTGCCCGGCGGCGTCGTCTGCGGCCGGGGCACGGCGAAGGAGTTCATCGCCCCCGGCCTCGCGCAGGCCGCCATGGATGCGGTGCAAGGCGAGTGGCGCTCCCCGAGCGGCCGCAAGACGGCCTTCCATCCCGACGCGGACCGCTACGCCGCGACGTATCTCAACTGGCTCGCGGAGAAGCGCGACTGGTGCATCAGCCGACAGCTCTGGTGGGGACACCGGATCCCGATCTGGAGCGGCGTCATGGACCGCCGGACCTTCGTCGACGCCGGACCGCTGCTGCGCGAGATCTCCGACCGCGGCGATGTGGCGATTTGCGTCTCACTGCCCGACGGACGGCAGGCGGAGCTGGATGAGGCAAGCGTGTTCTTCATGAACGCCGGGGCCTCGGACACCGTCGAGGTCTATGTGTGCCTGCTGGATGCCCGGGCCGAGGATGCCGTCGCCGCCCGGCTCGAACACGCGGGCTTATCGCAGGATCCCGACGTCCTCGACACCTGGTTCTCCAGCGCGATCTGGCCGCACAGCACGCTGGGCTGGCCCGACCCGGCCACGGCCGAGATCGACCCCGGCCAGGCCCCGCTCGGCGGCGCCGAGGGCCGGCCGGACTGCCTGAGCTACTACTATCCCGGCTCGTGTCTGGTGACCGGCCGCGACATCATCACGCTCTGGGTCGCTCGCATGGTCATCACCGGACTCTACAACCTCGGCGACGTTCCCTTCACCGACGTGTTCATCCACGCCAACATCCAGGACGGCAAAGGCGAAAAGATGAGCAAGTCCAGGGGCAACGGCATCGACCCCGTCGACATCATCGAGAAGTACGGCGCAGATGCGATGCGGTACGTGCTCTGCGAGATGCAGACCGGCACGCAGGACATCCGCCTGCCCGTCCAGGCAATTTCGCCGTACACCGGCGAGCTGATCGACCTGGCGACGGCGAAGCACGGCCGCGGCACGTTTACGTACCTGTGCCCGAAGACCGGCAAGGAGTTTGACGTGCTCGGCACGATGCCGGACGTGCCGGCGGCCAAGCTCGTCAGCGAGCGGTTCGAGGTCGGCCGGCACTTCTGCAACAAGCTCTGGAACGCCGCCCGCTTCGCCCTGATGAACCTGGAGGGCGCCGCCTTCGAGCCGCGAACGCCCGCGGATCTTGCCGACGAGGAC
Source organism: uncultured Planctomycetales bacterium (assembly GCA_964617025.1). Classification (GTDB taxonomy): domain Bacteria; phylum Planctomycetota; class Phycisphaerae; order UBA1845; family PWPN01; genus CAZMVY01. Next base: position 10,960 of record CAZTVU010000152.1, read on the forward strand.
CGCTGGATCCTGTCGCGCCTCTCGCGGGCCGTCGCGGCGGTGCATCGAAGCCTCGAATACTACAACCCCTCGGCGGCGATCGGCGCCGCCCGGGAGTTTTTCTGGTCCGAGCTGTGCGACTGGTACCTGGAGCTCATCAAGCCGCGGATGCGCTCTACCTCCTCTCCTTCCCGGGGGGAAGGACGGGGCGAGGGAGACCCCGTTTGCTCGGGCGCCGTGGCTCGGCAGGTGCTCGCATTCACGCTCGATCAGGTCCTGCGCCTGCTGCACCCGGCCGTCCCGTTCATCACCGAAGCGATCTGGGAGAAGCTCAACGAGCTGGCGCCCGCCCGCGGCATCGACAAGCCGCTGCGCATCCCGTCGCTGGTGATCCACGCCCCGTGGCCCGCCGCCCGGGCCGACTGGCAGGACCCCGTGATCGAAGACCGTTTCGACTTCCTCCGGGACGTGATTCGCGCGGTCCGCGATATCCGCAACAAGTACAACGTGCCGCCCGGCAAGCGGCCGGCGGTGCGCATCCGCGCCGCCGGCGCCTCGGCCGAGGCCCTCCGCCCCGACGCGCACCTCATCCGGCACATGGCCGCGCTCGAATCGCTCGAGATCGCACCCGACGTCGCCCGCCCCGGCGATGCCGCCGTCGCCGTCGTCCGCGACGCCGACATCTACGTCTGCGGCGTCGTCGATGTGGAGCAGGAGCGGGCCCGTCTGACGAAGCAGCGGGAGCAGCTCACCGCCCAGATCGAGGCCGGAGAAAAGAAGCTGTCCAACGAAAGCTTCGTCTCCCGCGCCAAGCCCGAGGTCGTCGACCGCGAGCGGACTCGCCTGGCCGACCTTAAGACCCAGCTCGCCGGCGTCGAGGCCAACCTGCGCGCGTTGCCGTAGCCGCCCCGGCCCGGCCCCGTCGTTCGTCGGGCATCCCGCGATAACCCGCAAACCGGCCCGGGCCGACACGGCCCGGCTCCGCTTTTCGGTCTGGCCCGGCACGCCTCGTGCCGACGGTGTTCGCGCCGGATCCGGCCTGCGGTAGAATGCCGGCATCCGGTCCGTTTCGCACATGAGGAGGCCTTTCATGAAGACAGCCGTGACGAATTGGATGATCGGAATCGTGGCGTCTTCCTCCGCGCTGGCCGCCACGATCGAGATTGCCGGCGGCGGGGCGGACGTCGGGGCCCTGCTGCGAATCCCCGTGCCGCCCGGCGCTCTGGACGGCAAACCGGGCCAGAGCGTGGCCCTGACCGACGAGAACGGTCGCGAAGTGGCCGCGCAGATCGAGCCGGCCGCCGTCGACGGCGATGCGATCGAGCTGGTGCTCGTGCGGCCCGCCGGGCTGGGCAGGATGCTCCGCGTCGGCAACGTGTCCACGCCGCCCAAACCGGGCCCGTACGTCGCGACGAAGGAGGGCGACGACGCAGGCGGCACGATCACGCTCGCCGCCGGGCCGAAGCCGATCGCCGTGTACCACGTCGGCATCCGCAAGCTCGCGAAG
>CAZTVU010000153.1:0-3228 GCA_964617025.1 uncultured Planctomycetales bacterium
CAACCTCGGCGGGTTCTCGAAGGTGCAGCCGTACTACACCCGCAACGGCGAGATCTGCGCCCGTCGCGACGACGTGAAGCCCTTCGTGCGGACGTATTTCAATACGCTGGCCTCGCTGCTGAGCCGCGAGAACCTCTCGCTCCAGGAGCACTTCCGCGGCGTCGGCGCCTGGAACAAGACGCACGAGACCGGCTACTTCCTCCACCAGACCCGGTGCATGCTCGTCCTCGAACGGGGCGAGGAACTCTGGCTTGCCCCACTCGTGACGAACAACTGGCTCAAGGACGGCTTGGTTATTGAGGTCCGCAACGCCCCGACGCGATTCGGGCCGGTCGGCTACCGCATCGAGTCCGCGACGGCGCGGGGCGTTATCGATGCGACGATCGAGCCGCCGACACGGTCGGCGCCGGCGGCCGTCGTGCTGCGGCTGCGACATCCCGACGGCAAGCCGATCCGCTCGGTCACGGTCGACGGCAAGGACCACCACGACTTCGATGTCGGACGGGAATGCATCCGCATCAAGCCCGGCCGCGAGACCATTCGGCTGCGGGCGACCTATTGAACGACGGCAGGGGACGGGGCAACGACCGTTGAAATGAGACCGACGGCTACCTGAATCGCAGGAGGACGGCATGAAACGGATGACTGACCGCATCGCGTGGTCGCTCGTCGCGGTCGCGACGGGCGCATCACCCCTGGCGGCCGCCGAGGTGATCGACGTCGGCGGGGCCCGGCAGCTCTTTCTCGACCGGAAGTTCTTCGCGAAGGCCGAGGGTGTCACCCTGGTCGTCCACGCGCCGTGCAAGACGGGCGAGCGGACGATCGACACCGACCGCGAGTGGGAGAAGGGCGGTATCGGCCCCTACAGCAGCGTGCTCAAGGACGGTGACACGTACCACATGTGGTATCACGCGATGGACCACACGCAGTGGCACACCGCCAAGGAGGCCGGCGCGATCTGCTACGCCCGCTCGACGGACGGCATCCGCTGGGAGAAGCCCGACCTCGGCGTCATCGAGTACCGCGGCAGCCGCAAGAACAACATCATCATCGGCCACGGGGCCGCGGGCCTCACCATCGGCCAGGACGGCATGATGGTGTTCGTCGACCCGACCGCCCCGCCGGATGAGCGGTTTCGCATGGTCAACCGCTTTGACGCCTTCGGCGAGGGGATCCACATCCTCTCCTCCGGCGATGGCATTCACTGGCGACCGACGCACAAGTCGGTCCTCACCGCCCGCCCGCAGGCCAAGGGCCACCACCTGGACTCGCAGAACGTCATATTCTACGACGACCGCATCAAGAAGTACGTCGCCTACGTCCGCAAGAACCGGATGGACCCCGGTTCGCAGGGCCGCACCATCGCCCGGGGCGAGTCGGACCGGCTCGGCGGCTTCCCCGTCGCGCAGGATCTGCCCATCGTCCTTGGGCCCGACGAGCAGGACCTCGCCCTCGATGGCGTGCCGCTCGTCGACTATTACACGAGCGAGTGCATCAAGTACCCCTGGGCGGCGGACGCCTACTTCATGTTTCCCCAGGCGTACTTCCATTACGTCCGCGGCCAGCTCCCCGAGTTCCCCCGGGAAACGCCCGTCAACGCCGGGCCGCTGCACACGCAGTTCGCCGCCAGCCGCGACGGTATCCATTGGGAACGCTACGACCGCCGACCGTTCATCCCGCTCGGCATGAAGGGCGAACCGGACTGGGCCTCGGCCCGGGCGATCCACGGCATCGTGCCCAGCGTCTCCGGCCGCGAGCTGTACCTCTACTATCGCGCGAGCGACTGGCTGCACGGCTGGGACCGCAACGAGGAGAACAAGCGCCTGCTCACCGAGGCGAAGCTCGGGGCCGACCGCAACATCGCGGTCATCAGCCGCGTGGTCCTGCGGCGCGACGGGTTCGTCTCCGTGCGGGCGGCATACACCGGCGGCGAGTTCACCACGCCGCCGCTGACGTTCCGGGGCGGCCGGCTGGTGCTCAACATCAACACGTCGGCCACGGGCATCGCCCGCGTCGAGATCCAGGACGCCGGCGGTGCGCCGATCGAGGGCTTCACGATGAAGGACGCCGACCTGATCCACACGGCCAACGACGTGAACCGCGTGGTGAGCTGGCGCGGCCGGAGCGATCTGGGCGCCCTGGCGGGCAGGGCGGTGCGGTTGCGGGTGATGCTCCGCGACGCCGACCTGTACGCCTTCGAGTTTCGCGACTGAGTACCGATGTCACTCTTCAAGGACGACGCCATTGTCCTGCGACGGCTCGACTACTCGGAGGCGTCGCAGGTGCTGGCCTTCTTCGGCCGCCGGCACGGCCAGGTCCGACTGATCGCCAAGGGCATCAAGCGCGGCACGAAGAAGGCCTTTGCCGCGGGCATCGACCTGCTCGAGGCCGGGGCGGTCGTCTTCGTCCGTGCCGAGGGTCGCAGCGGGCTCGGCACGCTCACGGAGTGGCGGCAGACCGACGCCTTCCTCGGCCTTCGCTCCGATGTGCGCCGCCTCTACGCCGGCCAGTACGCCGCCGAGGTCACCGCCCAGCTCACCGAGGAGGGCGACCCGCACCCCGAGCTGTACGACGCGCTGGCGGACCTGCTGCGCTCGCTTGCCGGCGGTGCGGAGGTGATCCCCGCCGTCGTCCGCTTCCAGATGGCCCTGCTGACCGCCGTCGGGCTGGTGCCGATACTTGACGCCTGCGCCGCATGCCAGAAGGAAGTCCCTCCGGCGGCCCTGGAGTACTTTTCCGCCGGGGAGGGCGGTATGATCTGCCGCGACTGCGAGCCCAGCGTGGTGGAGAAGCGTCGGGTCGCACCGGGCGTCGCCGATGCGCTCTCGCGGGGCGAATGTCCGGCCGGCGCGGCACCAGGGGCGTTCGATCTGCTGAATTACGCCGTCTCATATGCCATGGGGCGGCCGGCACGCCTGGCGCCGTATGTCATCGGCACGGCCTGAGGTGAAGCCCGCATCACGATTCGGTCGGCACCGCATCTGCAGAAGACGCATGAACCAGCCGGAGGCATACCAGTCGCCCGCAATGACGAAGCACAAGTCCTCCCTCCTGTCCCGCCGAGCGCAATGCCATATCTGGATCGGCATCGCCATTCTCTTGCTGTTCGGGCCCGGCGTGCACGGCCAGGCGACCCGGCCGACGACGAACCCCGTCGAGCTCCTTCGGGCTCGGCAGGCCCTGGTCCGGCGGGCGGCGGATCGCGTAGCGCCGTGCGTTGTGATGATT
>CAZTVU010000153.1:3260-11007 GCA_964617025.1 uncultured Planctomycetales bacterium
GCGAGGCCGACGCGCCCTCGTCGACCACGCGCCCCGGCAGGACGCCGCTCCAGGCGTCGCCGTCGGCGTTTCCCGCCGGCGAGGGGCCGACGACGGGCCTCGTCTATTCGGCCGACGGGCTCATACTGTCCAGTTCGTTCAACTTTGCCCGCGACCCGGCGGTCGTCACCGTCCGCCTCGCCGACGGTTCGCGCCATGCCGCGACGCTGCTCGCCCGAGACGAGATTCGCCGGCTGGCCCTGCTGCGGATTCGGGCCGCAGGGCTGGCCGTTCCGGACTGGGCGGACGTCAAAGACGTTCGGACGGGGCAGTGGGCGATCGCCCTGGGACGGGGTCTCGGCGGGGATGACGTGAGCCTGAGCGTGGGCATCATCAGCGGCCTCGATCGCATGGGCGGCAACGCCGTCCAGACGGACGCCCGACTATCGCCGGCCAACTACGGCGGGCCGCTGGTCGACCTCCGCGGCCGGGTGATTGGCCTCATAGTCCCGATGAGCCACGCGCCCGGCGACCTGGCCGGCGCTGAGCTGTACGACTCCGGCATCGGGTTCGCCGTTCCCGGCTGGCTGGTTCGCCGCAGCGTCGAGCGGCTCTCGGCGGGCCGAAGCATCCGTCGCGGGTTGCTCGGCGTTCAAGTGGACCACGGCGGCGTCGGGGGCGTGCGGATCCGCGCTGTGGCCGATCCCTCGCCGGCTCGGCGGATGGGCATCGAGCCGGGCGATGTGATCACGGAGATCGACGACAAACCGGTGGCGAACTATGCCGAGATGCAGCGGCGAATGGCCTTCAAAGCGGATGGCGACGCCGTCGCCCTCACGATCCAACGCGGCGACCAGGTCATGCACGTGGATGGCGCATTGGATGCCCTGGACGCGATCGGCCCCCTGCCGACCACGCCCGCACCGTAGAGCAAGTGAGCCGCCGATGGGTCAGTCGAGACGCGCGAGGCTGTGCTTGGGATCCTTGCCGGGCAGCGGATTCTTCGCCACCTCGACGCGGACCTTGATCCAGCCCTTGTCGACCTTGTCGTCGTAATAGACCTTGTCGTAGAACGCACCCGACTTCCGCGAAGCCCTCCGCGTGTTGGTGTTGAAATCTTCCTCGGCCCGGACCCGCTCGACGTGACCGTCAAACATCCCCAGGTGGCCGTAACGGCTGTGGCGGGCGGTCAGTTTGTCCGTCTGCGTCATGATTCGTGCATTCGCGTAGTCGAATGTCCACCCGACATATCCGTCATTTCGCGGGGCAAACTCCGACTCCTCCATCATCAGCATGACCTGGGCCGGAGTCCGCAACAGGATGTTCGTCGAAAAGTAAACATGGCTGAGCGGATCCGTGTAGGCGTATTTCCCTTCAAAGACCGGTTTCTTGGCCAGGCCCTGCAGCTCCCGCTGCATCGAAAAGCTCGTGTGGCCGCCAGGCTGCGAGTAGAAGTCCGTTCCCTTGAGCGTAAAGCCGCGGCGACCGTCGTCCGACGGGCACAGGAACACCTTGGGATCCCTGCCGACGTATCGGAAGATGAACCCTTCCCACCGCCCGGTCTTCTTGTTGGCCATCGGGGCGGTGTAGTTCGCGTCGTCATTCTGATTCCAGTAGTAGGGCGGCCACGTCAGCCACATGTCCATGTCCGGGTAGTAGCCCTTGTGGTCCTGGGCGAACATGGTCTGGCCGTAGACCAGTTGACGAAGATTCGACCGGCACACGGCGGCCTTGCCCTGATCGCGGGCCTTGCCGAGCGACGGCAGGAGGATGGATATCAGCAGGGCGATGATTGCTACGACAACCAGCAACTCGATCAGCGTAAAGCCGATCTGCACAATTCCTCTCTTGTGTGTCCGAATTGTGTGAGGTCCTAACACCGTAACACCTCCTCCGCGACCGATCGTGAGTTCCGAACGATCCGAGCCTCCACCGACCCCATAATACTATATCGGTTCGATAACAGGGATGCAAGCGTTTCCTAGCGCAAATAGGGTGAAAACCGGTATCTCCCGGCGGGCCATTCGCCACAAGCTCGCGGTACCCGGCCCCACGCCGCCCCCACATCTCTTGGCGGGCAGGGTCGTCCCTGCCGCCGCCGAATCCGATCAACTACAATTCCGGCGTCGGCCGGCCGTTGGGCCGGTCGGTGTTTGTCGAGGAAATACGACCGCACGGGGTTCATTGCCGAGGTGCCCGCAGGGCCGGCGGAGAAGGACTCCCACATGCCGTTGCGAGCAGTCTTCGTGAGCGGCCCGCCGCACGGTGGGAAGACGACGCTCGTCCGCCTGCTGGCCCGCGACGTGCTCCGCCGTCCGCCGCACTACGTGCGGCTATATGGGACTGCGTCGGGCGAGGGGCCCGACCTGCGGGTGGCGGATGACGAGGCCGACGAGGCGATGGCATCCGTCCAGCGGGCCACGTATTCCGCGGACCGCGTGTTCGAGATCCTGCCCGCACTCTTCGAGAAGGTTGCCCGGCGGCGCCGGTCAACCACCGTCATTGTCGAAGCCGATACCGACCCGTGCCTTCGGCACGCCCACCCGTACGACCACCGACTGTTCATCCTGCCCGAGCCGGGCGAGGTGCACGGCGTCTTTCGTCGGCCGGAGGAGGCGTCGCGGGCCTTGATGGAGGTCATGGAGGACACGTCGGCGTTCGCCGCGGAGATCTTCGGCCTGTTCGACGGTGCTTCGTGGGACGACGACGAGGGCGTCCGGCACGAGAAGCGAATCCGCACCCCCGCCGGCATCGAGGAGCGGATTGAGGTCTCGGAGCAGCATGTGCGCCGGTTCGTCCTGTCGCCCCTGGGGGCCGAGATCGCCTCACGAATCCAGCTCCGACCCGAGTATCACGGGATGATCGAGAGCGATGTGGTCGTGGTCAACACGGCGATCGGCTCGCGGACGCCCGCGGGCGAGGAGTGCTTTCGGCGGATCGCGACGCTGATTCGTCGGGTCCGCGACGACGCCCGACCCGAAGATATTCTTTTTCGTTGCGAACCGCGGAACGAGGCCGCCGCTGGCCGGGGCGCACTGCTGAACCGCCTGCGATCTCTGCTCGCCGCTCGGTAGCATCCGTGGTGCCGCCGCATCGCTGCGACTGCGCGTTGCCAACCGGGCGGCAATCCGCCGGCAACACGCCGGGACGACCGGAAAAAGGGGGAAAAACGTCCGAAGAGACGCCGAAAGACTATCGCGTCGCGCGGCGGAGCGGCAGCGGCCGACGACCGGCGAAGCCCTCAAGCACCTCGTGCCAGAAGCCGATCGTCTCCTCGCCCAGCTTCCAACAGAGGTAGACCTCGCGCCCGTCGAGCACGGCGGGGAAATCGACCAGCCCCGTCTCGAAGTCCTTGAGCTCACAGCCGATCGCCTCGAGCTCGTCGGTGAGCTCGGTAAGCCGGCCCGCGACGGTCTGGCGGCGGTCGCGCGCCGCCTCCAGCGCATCCGACGGGCCTTGGCGCAGGAGATCCTGGTACTCCTTCTGCACCTCGAGCAGCATGCAATACTGATTGACGATGTCGACCACGATTCGGCGCACGAGCGGCAGGGCGCGCTGGGCCATCTCGACACTGAAGACCTTGTGGCCCTTGAACTCTTTCCCGACCTTCGGCGAAACGGCCTTGTACGCGTCCATGTGAATCGCGCTCCCCTGCGATGAACCCGTGCCTCGCTCTACCTTCGCGCTCTCAGTTCTTTGTATCAGGCGGGCGCGCGATTGTCAACGCACAAGGTGTTCGTTGGGCGAGTTTCTTCGGATTTCATGCATTCTTTCGCGTGCGACGGGGCGATAACCCGTGGGCATGGTGTGATTGCCGCACCCGATATCCGAATAGCAGCGGCTTCGCCGGTATCCGCACGCGCGGAGCCCGTGAAACGTCGAGGCCGCCCGGCGGCGCTTCCTCAAGGTCGGCGTCTTTGCGCGCCTTGCGCGGCGACGTCCGCCGGCGACGACTCGCCCGCCGCCCACGCCCGCTGCTCCACCGCCCACGCCGCCAGCGCCGTCGGTAGGCCGCGGGTCTCGATCGCCCGGTCGAACCATCGCACGGCTTCGCGATCGCGACCGAGTCGCCGGGACAACTCGCCGACCAGGTACATCGCGACCGGCCGATTGGCGGCGGCGACCTGCTCGGCCAGCAGCGCCCGCTCGAGACAGGCGACGGCCGATCGCTGGTGCTCCTGCTCGACCGGGATGGCGGCGGCCATTCGCCCGGCGGCCTCGCGAAGCGGCTCCTCCAGTATGGGATCGCGGCGGGAGGCCTCCAGCAGCGGTGCCGCGTGCCGGTTCTCGCCCTGCTTGCGGAGCAGCATCGCCACGAAGAACCGCACGTACGGCTCCTGATATCGGCTGAACCGCCCCTCCGCCAGGCCGGCGGCGGCATGGGTGACCAGCCGCAACTCGTTATCGGCCGGATTGTCCCCGGCACGGCGGGGCGGCTGCCATCGCTGGGCGTACTCGACCACGCGAGCAAGCCGCGCGGTCCTCGGAGCCACGGACGCGGTATCCCGGACCACCCAGGATGCCCGCAGGTGCAGCCAGGCGAGGGCCTCGTCGCTTGCCTGACGCCACCGGTAACACTGAATCGCCAACGCGTAGCGGTCGCGTGCGTCCATCTCCCGCTGATCGCTGTCTTTCGACACCCCTGCGGGGCGCGGCAGACGCGGCTGCCCGAGCACCTTGTCGATCAGGTACGGCGGCAGGACCCCGACGCGAGTGAAGTCGGTCAGGTATCCCGAGTACAGGCAGGCCGGGCAGGTGGACACCCGATAGAACTCGATCTGCGGCCCGATGGCCCGGGGAAACAGGTCCCGGTCGATGCCGGCGTCGGCCCGCTCGCCGACGACGGCGAAGGCCTCGAATGCGTGCCCGCACACCGGGCAGGTCACGCGTTCGCGCGGAACCGTCGGCAGCGGAAGCTGCGCGGGGATCGTCGCCACCAGGATGGTGCAGAGGCCCGGCGGTGTCATCGCGGAGGGATCATACCGCCGAAGCGAGTTGCCCGCAGCAGTCGTCGCGCGGCTTACCCGGCAAGACCCCTCCGGTTGTTCGCCGGGGCGACACACGATCCCGGTGTTGCATACGGCGACGTGCGAAAGCGCAAAAGCGAAAAAGCGAAAAATCGCAGCGCAATCTCCGGCCGCACCCGAAAGACGCACGCGTCTTGCGCGCCGGTTGCGTCGGAAGACTCTATCCCGACTTCGACTCCGGCGGCGGTCGCCCCGCCCGTGTTGTACGGTGCGGCCCGTGCGTTTGGACTGCGGCGGCCTTGCCGCCGCTTTTCGCAGATCGCGTAGGGATACGCCGGCGTGCGGCAGACCGTCGGAGGCAAAGCGGCGGCGTTGCTACCACAGTCCGCAGGCGCGAAGGACGATCGAGGACGGGGAGCGGGTACGGCCCCGGCCCTTCGCCCCGCGGTTCATGCCGCGTATGTGTTTACCGACGCCACATCACGGCCGCGGAGCAGGTAGAGGGGGTGCGTGGCAAACCACTTCGCGAGGGGGCCGTCGCGGAGCATCCGGGTCTCGGGCGGCATGAAGCGCATCGTGTAGCCGCAGCGGCGGTGCGGTGAGGTGTTGGGCGTCGAGCCGTGGATGATGTACGGGGCGTGGAACGAACAACCGCCGCGTGGGATCACGCAGTTGACGGCCTTCGATTCGTCCACATAGCGGGCAGGCAGGCCCCGGTGGAGCACCTTGGTCTCGGGGTGCTCGATGTCGATGTGCTCCAGCGGCCCGAGGGTGTGCGTGCCGGGGATCACCCGCATACAGCCGTTGGCGACGGTGGAGTCGTCCACGGCGAGCCAGAGCGTGATCACGTTCATCGGCTCGAGCGGCCAGTAAATGCCGTCCTGATGCCAGGGGACGGCGAGGCCGTCGCCCTTCGCCTTGCAGATGATGTGGCTGGAGAAAAGGACGATGTTGGGACCGATGAACTTCTCGACGGCGTCGAGGACGGCCGGATGCGAGCAGAACTCGAGGAACTTCGGGTCCTGCACGTGCGGCTTGTCGAGGTGCTCCGGTCGGCGGCTGCGAGACTGCTCCTCGATGTACTTGTCCATGTACGCCGTCATCGCATCCATCGTGGCCGGATCGAGCAGGCGTTCGCAGATCGTGTAGCCTTCCCGCTGGTATTGTCGCACGTGGTTCGGAGTGATCATGGCCTCCCTTTCGGCTTTCCTGCGGCGTTCTATAATAGGCCGCTTTTCGCGGCAGGCTTTGACGCGAGGGCGGCATGAGCAAAATGACATCTCGGGAGCGTGTGGCTCGGACACTGGCCCGTCGACAGGCCGACCGGGTGCCGATTTACGACAAGTTCTGGTTTGAAACCGAGAGGGACTACCGCGAGCAACTTGGCTGCCCGTTCGTCTATCACACGGAGCGGTCGATGTTCGACTGGGGCGCCGTCGCCCCGGAGACGCAGAGCACGACGCTGTGGGAGGTGTTCGACATGGACCTGGCGGAGGTGGCGTGGCCGGACTTCCGCCTGCGGTTCATCGAGCCGGAGGTGCTCGAGGAGACCGACGAATGGGTACTGCTGCGCGACGGCAACTGGGCGGAGCTCCGGTGGTGGAAGCACCGGATGGGCACGCCGGAGCACGTTCGGTTCGGCATCGACACGCCGGAGCGCTGGGCGGAGGTCAAGGGGCTGCTGACGCCCTCGCCCGACCGGGTGCGGTGGAACGAGTTCTGGCCGCTATACAGGCGAGCGAAGGCGGCGGACCGCTTCATCTGCTACGGCGTGGCCGATCCGTTTGAAAACATCAAGGACGTGCTCGGCCACGAGATCATGCTGATCAACATGATCGAACGGCCGGAGTGGGTGAAAGATGTGTTTAACACGTACACGGACCTGCACATCGAGATGTTTCGGATCGTCGAGGCGGCGGGCATGGTGTGCGACGGGGCGTTCGTGTACGGCGACATGGCGTATCGCAACGGGCCGTTCATGAGCCCGGAGCACTATCGCGAGTTCGTGCAGCCGTGCCACAAGCGGCTGTTCGACGAGTTCCATCGGCGCAAGATGCCGGTGATCTTCCACACGGACGGGGACGTGCGGCTGGTGATCGACGACCTGATCAACAGCGGCGTGGACTGCCTCCAGCCGCTCGAGGCCAAGGCGAACATGGACGTCCGCGAGCTGGCGCCGCGCTACGGTTCGCGGCTGGGCTTCTGCGGCAACATCGACGTAACGGTCATGCTGACGAATGACCGCGACCGGGTCCGCGAGGAGGTCCGCTCCAAACTGGCGGCGGCCATGCCGTACAAGGGGTACATCTACCATTCGGACCACTCCGTCCCGCCGGGCGTGACGCTGGAGACGTATCGGGCGGTGCTGGATGAGGTGAAGCGGCTGGGACGATACGAGTGAGCGGCGGGTCCGGGCGGGCTTTCGCGGAGATCGTCGGGCGGCCCCGGCGCTCACCCTACATTGTGGTGCCGACGCCCTCGTCGGCTGTGTGGTTGGGCCTGATGCGCGGGCGATAGAGAAGGCCGGCGAGGGCGCCGGCCCTACTGTGTCGCCGGCCCTGCGTTGTGACAGCGGTCGGGCGAGCGCACGAGTTCGATCGCTCCCGCCGCGGCGGGGCTCACCAGGTGTATTCAACCGTGTACCGGATTACCGCCTCCTCGTCCTTCTTGACCTTGACGGGGATGTGGATCGTCCGGGCGTCGGCCTTCTGGTAGTCGTGCGTGCAGTCGGTGATCTTCCAGGTGAGCCAGCGGTAGAGGTTCTCCTTGACGATGACGACGACGGGCTCGGCCTTGTGGTT
>CAZTVU010000153.1:11017-12390 GCA_964617025.1 uncultured Planctomycetales bacterium
AGCTTGATTTCGACCGTCTCGCTCATCCAGTCGCGCGACGTATCGATCTTGAAGTCGATCTGTCGGCGCTCGCCGACCACGTCGAAGGCGCTGCCCAGCTTGATGAGCACCTCCTCGTTCTTCGGGGTGTGGTCGATCGTGTCCTCGCCGATGAACTCGAGCGTCTTGTCGGCGGGGTCCACCTTGCTGACGCGGATGCGGCCGGAGGGGAGCGGCATCCCCAGGCCGGCCTTCTGCTCGTTCTTGAATCGGAGATAGATGTCCACCTTCTTGTTGGCCTGCGTGCCGAAGTTGCGGTCGACCATCGGGTTCGGGAAGAAGCCGCGAAACTCCGCGGGCAGACCGTAGTAGACAAGGACCTTCTCGCAGGGCACCCCGCGCGCGACGGGGAACAGCTCGATCTGCTTGGTGGAGTTGTCGGGCAGCGTGGCGGGACGCCCCAGCGTGTACAGGTGGTATTCGAAGAAGGCCTTCTCCTCGAAGCCGGCGACATCGGCACGGGCCTCCATCGCCTTCATTCGGGCCATGCCGCCGAAACCGGGCTGCGGCTTCGGGGCGCGGTGGACGTCGCCGGCGACCAGCTTGAGCTTCGCGTCGGGATACGTCGCGCCCGACTGGTTGATGATGCTCACCCACGCGCCGACATCCAGCGTGCCGCTGTTCGCATCAGCGCCCTCCGCAAAGACCATGTTGTAATCCGCCCACCACGTGACGCCCCCGGTCTGGTAGCTCACGCGGACGTTGTGCTCGCCGGGCTTGTTCGCGACGACGTCCCAGACGAGCGTGGGCTTGGTGATCAGCCCGCCGGGCAACTCGGGGAAGCGCACGTTGTGGTAGTTGTTGAGCGTGACGAGGCCGCCGTCCTTGCCCTTGAGGATGAGCCCGCCGGCGGCGCTGAGCAGCGTGCCGTTGAAGGCGATCATCCTGTCGCCCTGCTGCTGCTCGACGGTGATACTGCGGTCGAGGTAGCGGTTCAGCAGCTTGGCGGGGCTGACGAGGTCGAACTGATAGTTCTGCTCGAGGACGCGGGTACCCGCCGGATCCGTGAGGGACTCGAATGTGACCGTGGTTGGATCGATCCGGGCGGCGACATCAACGAAGCGAACTTCGCTGCGGCCCTCGGCCAGCGACATCGGGCGCTCCTGTTTGACGAGGGCGTAGCCCGGCACGGCGGCGCCGGGCCGTTCGCCGTAGCCCGGGTACTCGCGCTGCGATTCCAGGTAGAGCTCGGGCGGGACGGCCCCCGGCGTGGCGGTGCTGTAGATGGTGATGGCCGTGGCGCCGGGAGCGGGCTCCGCCGCCCGGCCGGCGCGGGCCATCGCGGCGGACAGCAGGGCGAGCAGGACGCGACAAATCGGACGCGGGTACGTACG
>CAZTVU010000154.1:0-9172 GCA_964617025.1 uncultured Planctomycetales bacterium
AGATGCGATCGCTGGGCTTCACGGCGGTCATCGGCGACGCCCTCGCCGAGGCACGCGACGATCTGGGCTTGATGGCGTTCGGCAAGGCGACGGGGGCGCTGATCCACTCGCTCGGCGACGAGATCTCCGTGCCGCGCCCGGGCAAGGGCGAGGTCCTCGCGGCGTTTCTGAAGACGCGCTACGCCACCATCGACGCACTCAACGCCGCCTGGGGCACGCGGTTCGCGTCGTTTGCGGATGCCGAGCCGGCCTATGCCGCCGTCGACGGCGACGCCGGCAGCTTCGTGCGAATGCACGATTCGTTCTCGTGTGGCGAAGATCTCTACGCAGCGAACATCCGGAGGCAGCGGATTGAGATCGAAAAGATCAATCCGCCCGGCGTCGTCGGTCCCGAGGGCTCGCCCGTCGGCGATCCGGAGCGGACGCTGCCGGAGGCCACGTTCTGGGGCCCGTACCTCGCCGACCGCGACAACCTCCTCGTCAACGCCCTCGGCCGCCCGGGCGTCCTGCGCGGCAACTGGTTCGGCGGCTACGTCGAGGACCGCCAGGTACCCACGCGCAACCGGCACCGCCTCTGGTTGTCGATCCTTGGCGGCAACAACATGATCGAGTACTTCACGATCGCCGGCGGCCTGCTTGCGCCCGATCTGACGCTCATGCCGTTCACCGCAGAGTTTCTGCCCGCCTGGCGGGAGATCCGCTTCGGGCTCGGGCCGCAACTGGCGACGTGCCGGCCGGCGGGCAACCCGGTCGCGCTGCTGCATTCGCAGCCGTCCGAGCACATCGGCCGCGCCGGAGGCGGCGCCACCGACACGGTCCGGGGCCACGAGTACCTGCTGAACCTGCTGGGCGACGCGGGCTACTCGCCGCAGTATGTCGCCTCCGGCCAGGTGCGAGCGGGGAGGCTGCGGCAGGGCGATGTGCGTGTGCTCTGCCTCGTTCAGGCGTTCGCCCTGTCCGACGCCGAAGTGGCTGAAATCCTCGCGTTCGCCGAGGGCGGCGGCACGGTCGTTGCCGACATCCTGCCGGGTGGTTTCGATGAGCGCTGCCGGATACGCGCGGCCCGCCCGCTGGATGCGCATTTCGGCGCGAGGGGGCCGGTGCCGGCGCCCTCGCTCCGTGAGCACATTCGGCGGATGGAGGTGATTCGTCCGGTCAGGGGCGTGGTCGGGCCGATGCTCCTGCGCGGCTTCGACGACAGCGTGGTCGAGGCGGATGCGGACCGGCCCGCGCAGGTCGTCGTCCGTCCGCACGGCCGGGGCCGGTTCATCCTGCTCAACGGCGTCCTGTGGAAGGAGGGTCGCGAGGATCCGGCGACTGTTGCCGCGTACCGCGGCCTGATCGAGCGCGTCGCGGGCGTCCGGCCGGAGTTTGAACTGACGTGGGCCGAGCCGCTGCGCAAGCTTGGGACCAAGGTTTACTCCTACCGGCGCGGGGACATTCGCATCGACGCCGTCCTTCCGCCCGAGGCGACGGACCCGGCCATCCCCGTTCGGCCGTTGCTCAAGTGGGCGGAGGCAAGGCACACATACGACCTGCGGCGCGAGGCGTACGTCGGCGAGGTCCGCGAGTGGTCCGGCGAGGTCGAGCGAAGCGCGCCGGTCGTCGTCGCCCGGCTGGCGTACAAGGTCGGGGCCGTCCGCATCCGCACGGCAGGACGGGCGGCGGCCGGGGGTGTTGTGGACCTGACATGCGATGTCGTCGATGCCGGCGGCATACCGCGCCCCGGTCATGTGATCCGCATCGAGGTGATCGGCCCGGACGGTAAAGAACGGCCCTATTATGGGGCATGGCGAAGCGAAGACGGCCCCGAGCAGCAATGGCGAATCCGGCTGGCGCTGAACGATCCGCCGGGCCGCTGGATTCTTCGCGCGACGGACGTGATCAGCGGCGCGACGGGCACGGCGACAGTGGAGATCGAGCCGGGTTCGGCCGATGCAGCTTCAGAGGGTGATCCGTCGCAATGAAGGCACTGCAACGCCCGTACGCTTCCCCACGGTCGGCCAGGCTCCTTGCAGGCCGCTTTCGTGCGGCCGCCGCAATGCGGTCGGCGGCTTTTTGCGTGTTGGCACTACTCGACGTCGGGCTGTCGTCGGGCTGCATCTTCAAGCTGCTGCCGCCGCCGGATCCGCCGAAGCACCTGATCGAGGTCGGATTGCCGACCCATTACGTGCCGGATGAGGTGGTCGGGGCGCACGACCAGCTCGTGGCAGACGAATACGGCACTCAGGTGGAAGGTGCCGACCTCCCCGGCCGCGTCGGCGGATTGTATATCGATTGGGAGCGGCTGCTGAAGCAGTCCGTCGCCGGGTCGGTTCAGGCCCGGCCCATCACGTATCTTTCGCGCGACGCTGCCGGCAACCCGATCCGGCTAACGGGTATGCTTTACCTCCCTCCGCACGGCCTTCTGCATTTCGTTCCCAAGCCGGTGTCGCTGATCGCATACCCGCACGGCACCGAGTTGAAGCGAGACCGCGTCCCCTCGCGCAACGCGGGCGATGAATGGGTGCTCGGGGCGGCGGCCGCACTGGTGGGCGGATACGCCGTTGCGATGCCCGACCTGCCGGGGATGGGGGGCGCGGATCCGCCCGCGTATCACCCGTACTGCCACGGTCCGTCGCTGGCGTACGCCGTCGCGGACATGATCCAGGCGGTCATCGAAGCGTTCGATCGCGACCTGCGGTTCGACTACGCCTGGGACGACCGGCTGTACATCGTGGGTTATTCGGCGGGCGGCTACGCTGCCATGGCGACCGTCCGGGAGCTGCAGCTCAACGCCGATCGGTATCCGGGGCTGCGGGTCACGGGCGCGGCCTGCATGGGGGCGCCGCTCGATTTGTCCGGGGCGATGCGGAAGCTGATGGTCGACCGCGAGCTTCAATACACCCGGGCCTACTTCCTGCCGTACGTCATCCTCGGCTACCACGCCGTCTTCCCGGGTGAAGTGTTCGATCCCGACGAATGTTTCAACCCCGTCCTCCTGCCCGACATTCTCTCCTGGATGGACGGCTCGCGAACCGGCACGGAGGTCGATACGCTCCTCGCCGACCGTCTGGGCGTGGACAAGGAGCACATCAACCCGCGAAGCCTGCTGAACTCCGATTGGGTTGCCCGGCAGCTCGACGACGAGGTGTACGAGACGAGCGACGCCGGGCGGATCCTCAGGGCCAACGACGTCTGGTCGGGCTGGACGCCGAACGGCCCCATGCTCCTTCTCCACTCGCCGGACGACGAATGCGTGCCGATCGCCAACTCGCAGACGGCCTTCGATGCCTTCGTAGCGGCCGGAGCGGGCGATCATGTGAGTTTTCATCGGATCGGCCGTCCCGGCGACGGCTTCACACATGTGAAGGCGGCCTTGATTGCGGTGCCGGCGGCGATCACCTGGTTCCGGGACGGGTGCCCGCCGGGCTGATCGGCTCGGGCGCCGTCTCCAGTCGAACATCGTCAAACAGCGTCAGGTTCCACGTGTTTGCCCGGCGCATCTCATGCCGCAGAAAGACCGTGATGCGGCTGGTCTTCGCGACCGCTTCGACCGACAGCGGCGTCCACTTCTGCTCGCTCTCGGTGCTCGCCGTCCAGACGATGTCGGGGCTGTCGGGGTCTCGTCCGCCGGTCGGGTCGATGCCCAGGCGGCAGTTGTTGTCGAGCGGCTGTCGGCCCTCGCCCTCGGTTCGCGTGTACACGGACCCGCTCAGGCGATACCGTCGCCCCGGCACGGCCTGCACGATCTGATACGCGCCGCCGTTCTTGGTGTTTGAACCCGACTGCGCGAAATAGAGCCCTTCGCCCTCGAGGCTCGGCACCTCGAAGATCATTCCGCGGCTTCGGCACGCCCCGTCGGTCGTGCCGAACGTGGACCAACCCGTGATCAGGCCGGCCTCCTTCGGATGAAACGTGTTGAATCCCCCGTTGACCAGTGTCGGCGGGGCGGGCGGCGGCGACGTCCGCAGGTGCATCTCGCGCTTTTCGCCGACATGGAGCGTGAGCCGTTCGGATATCGCCGGCGTCTCCCCGAGGGCGAACGCGCGGACACGGACGGGTGCGTCCGCCGGTACGCTCAGCGTAAACGTCCCGCGGGCGTCCGTCACGCCGACGAAGAGGGGGGCGTCCGACGCCACGGCGGCGCCGGCCAGCGCCCGGCCTCGAAAATCCGCCACGGTCCCGGTGATCGTCGCAAGCGGCAGGGACGGGTTTCGCGAAGCCGCGCCCGGCGCGGCCTGGCCGAAGAATCGGCGGTCTTGCTCGTACAGCGGGGGCACGTAGCCGGTGGTTCGCAACCGGGCGTCGGACGGCAACGGAAAGTCCGCTTCCCCGACGAAGGGTTCGCTGAAATAAAACGTCCCCGCTGCGCGCTCCACGCCGAACGAGACCCGCACACGCGACGAGCGTGCGGGAGCGAACACGGCCGCCGTGATGCGATGCCAGCAGCCGTCGGTCAGCGGCGTATGGGCGAACGCCTTGCCGGTGCCGAGCACTTCGCCGCGCCCGTTCGTTGTATCGACGGCGAGCCACGGGCCGCCGCGCGGCCTTGCCGCCTCCGCCCGGACGTGCACCTCGGCAATGAACACCTCGCTCGGGTACGCGGACGAGTAGCCGCCGTATTTCACGACGCCCACGTCTCCGTCGCCCGACCCGCGGATGCGGAGCGTACGTCGTCCCTGATAGGCAACGGCGTCGTCGAGCTGAACGGCATTTGCCGCCGTCACACTTCCGATGCGCGACCAGCCCGCAGGCAGCGGGGCAAGCCCCTTCTCGCCCGGCCGACCGAATGACGGCGCGATCAGGCTCACGCGGTCGACGGTTCCGTTGAATGTCGCCGGGCGGTTGTCACGGACACTCACCGATCGCGTGGCGAAGCCGGTGTATCCGTCACGAAACGCGCTTACGCGGTATGTACCCTCGGGCATCTCCCGGATGTCGAACCGTCCCTCGTCATCCGTGACCGCGCCGTAGAACCCCGGCTCGCTATACACGACCACTCGCGGGACGCCGATGCCGGTGTCGCCCCAGGTGATCCGGCCGCGAATCCGACCGGTGCCGGTCGGCATCCAGTCGCGCCCGCCGGTTTTCGGCTGAACGGCGGCGAGTGCCCCATAGACCGGCCGGGGCCTGCCGTCGTGGTGCATGAAGTCCCAGCCGTTCCAGTTGTGCCAGGGAAAGTCCCACAGCATGAACGGCGTGACGCACTCGATTCGCGCGTCGGGGACGTAGTAGTCGCGGAAGGCTCTTGCCAGGTACTCGGCTCGGTTGTGATCGTCGATCGGCGGGTACTTCGCGTCCTTGCCCGTGGCGGAGAACTCCAGCTCGTAGCCGGTCTCGGTGCACATGAGGCGAATGGGGCTGACGCCGTGCTTCTTCAGCACGGCGGCCGTGAGTTCGTAGGCACGAAGCGAGACCTCGGCCGGTCCGTATTCGGGCGGATGGTTGGCCCCATACGGGTGCAGCCCCCAGAAGTCGACGACCTGTTTCAGGGCGGGCTTGATTCGCAGGAGCTCGTCGTAATAGTCCGAGCCGCTGCCGGCCATGCCGCACGAGCAGACCTTGAGGCCGGGATAGGCCTGTTTGACCTCAACGGCCAGGTCGTACAGCCATTGGGCATAGCGATCCGCCGGCCACGAGCCGTTGATCTCATTGAGAACCTCGATCACGTAGAAAGGGATGCCGGCCTCTTGGGCCTTTCGCCAGACGGCCGCCTTCGCCCGGGCGGCGGTGCGCATCGTCCCGTCCGGATCGAGGCGCGGCCAAGGCTTGCCCGGTTCGCAAAACGCCTCGTCGGGATAGGCCCCGCCGCTGATCGGGATCAGCCGATGCGCCCGGACCATCGCGACGGCGCGACGCGTGGCCTGCAGGTCCTCGGTCGGCGTCGCCCCGGGCCGCAGATATCCCCAATCGCCGACCATATGTCGCGCGAGGCCGAGGAGCCGCACCGTCCCCGTCGTGTCGGCTTCGCCGGGGACATCGAGGCAGACGCCCCAGACATTGCCCTGCCGGCGCGGCGGATTCTGCGCCGCATGGGTCGCGGCCGCTGCCGGGGCGATCACCGTCATCATCGCCACCAGCCTCGTCGCCTTGCTGCCGGGGGATATCACCTCGACGGCCCCTCCTTCGGCCCCACGATATAGCCGGCGTAACGGCCCAGCCAGTACGGCAGGAGGAACTCGGCGCCGGACTCGGGCGAGTCGCCCCGGTCTCCGCCGTCCGGGGTGAGTTCGTTCGCGTTCCACTTGTGGACGTGCCGCTCGGCAAACGACAGGGGCCTTGTGGCTTCGGGTTCGCAGTCGGGGCGGCGCTCGATGGTGATGTCGTTCCGGTGGGAGTTCTCCATTCGCCAGTCGCGTCGATCCAGGGGGAATTCGCGAAGGACGGCGATGGCGCCGTCGAGGTCGATGCGCTCGCCGGTGATCGCCCCGTAGATGAAGTTCCACAGGGGGTTCCGTTTGCGCTTCGTCGCGTCGTAGTGCTCGCGGGCGCTTTGCAGGAACGTCTTCTTCAGCTCGCCGTCGAAGCCGTGTTTCAGGAGATTGTGGTAGCTCAGCCAGTAGAGCTCGTCGTCGGAGTGGTTCCACTCGCCAAGGGGGTTCGGCAGGTACTTGACGGTATTCTCGGCATATCCGTGGTTGCGCACGAGGTCGTAGAAGGCGTCCTTGTAACGGGGCGACTGCGTGAGGGCATAGGCCAACTGGAGAAAGGACAGGATCTCGATCGAATTGAGCCGTCGGTCGCCGCCCACCGCGGGCGTGTTGACGTACTCGGGATTCCATCGACCCCATTGCGTCGGCCGGCCGTCGATGTCGACGAGGTAGAACCGGTGGTCGAGGATATGGTCCATGATCGCGCCGACGATCGAAGCAACGCGCTTCCGCAGGGCGGGGTCTTCGTTCGCCACGGTTTCGTGAAACACCGAGTAGAAGTAGAACGTGCCCACGATCTCGTCGCTCGAGGTGGTGCCCTTCCACTCGAAGTCCCCCGCGGGGCGGCTTCGCCAGCACAGCGGGTCGGAGACCTTGAAGCCCGCCAGCTCGAAGCTTCGGGCCTGGAAGCCCGGAATGCCGGTGATGGTCACGAGGCGTTCCAACGCATCCAGGCCGTCCAGGACGTTCTCGCGGGCCGAGGGATGCCGTGTCACGGCGTATCGGTAGGCCTCAGCGGCCAGGTAGATGCTCGACCACAGCCCGTCGTTGTCACAGTCCGTATTGCGGACCGTCGCGTAGTCGCCGTTCAGGAGTTGGGCCTCACTCACCATGCCGTATCGAATGTGGTGCAACCGCAGGTTCGTCAGGTATTCCTCCGCCTTGTCGGCGAGCGTCATCAGCGGAAAGCTCAGCCGGGACAGACCGCCGGCGGTCAGCACATACACGTCGTTGCGCGTGTCGATGAAGATGTCGATGACGCGATCGTTCGGGAGCCATCGTTTCCCGGCGTAGTATTGGATGCGATCGGTCTTGTCGAGACGGAATGCGCCGCGGGTTGAGCCGATCCACAACCGGCCTTCGGCGTCGACGGCGATGCAGGTCAACTCCGTGACGGGGAGTCTGCGGGGCAGGGGTGCGGCGGCGTCGGCCGTGATGCGGAACAGTCCGTTGTCGGTGGCCGCCGCAAGGACGCCCGGCGCGATCGGGACCACGCCGGCGATCCGGGTCGGAGGGACGGGCTGCGGAATGAGCGTGCCATTGCGATAACGAGCCAGCCTGTGCGCCGCCCAGAGTACGACGGAGTCATCGGTGCGATCGAGGATCATCTCGCGATACCCCGGATTCGGCAGGGCGGTCTCTCCGCCGCCGGGTGCGGTGCCGGTTTCAACAATGCTGTCGGTTGACAACAGCAGGTAGCGGCCGGGGCCGAGGGCGGTGACGCGGGTGAAGCGGGTCTTTCTGTTGTCTCGCCAGTCCACGCCGGCGCCGTGCAACGGCAAGAGCATGCCGCCGGTGAGGAAGATGAATCTCCCCCGCAGGAGTTCCAGGTCGAGGTGGTCGTGCTTCTCAATGGCCGCGAGTTCGCGCCACGGAACGAGCCGTCCGTCGAATGCTCTCAGCAATCCCTTGTTCGTGTTGACGAGGACCTTGCCGTCGCGGTCGGCCCGAACGGTTCGGAGGTCGTATCCCGCCAGGCCCACCTCGTTCCGGTAGAGGACGGCCCTGGCCTGTGGGAACGGGGTGTCTTGGTATGTCTGGCCTGCGGCGAGAAGGGAAGACGGTATCGAGATGCAGGCAAGGATCTTAAAGCTTGCGGTGTGTGTCATGATTGGGCGAGCGTATTGCCGTGGGAAGACCGCGTCAATCACTGCTTGTCATGTGCGTTACGGAGCATGCCGACGGGACCCTACCCCGGGGGCGGCGTCGTAACGGCCTGAGCCGGGCTGTTGGTCAGGCAAGACACGCTTTCGGACGGCCGATGCGATCGGCAGGGGAAACCGCTGGTATTACGATCCTCCATATCGTCAATTGGCCGGGCATTTGACGGGCATGGGTCACCCTTCGTCGTTTTTTTGGTTGCCAGGGGGGCGGATTTCGTATACGATTTAGATGTCAGGTTCGCCCGTCGTCGGTGGCTGGACATCGACGTCTATCTTCAGATCACCAAAGGTAGACGGTATGTCCGAGGGTTGGATTGCAGCTAGGTCCGGCGGGTTCGTACGGAGTCCGCGAACGCCCGCGTCGGCAGCGTTCACGCTGGTGGAGCTGCTGGTGGTGGTGGCGATCCTGGCTTTGCTCGTCGCGACGCTGCTGCCATCGCTTGCCCGGGCACGGGATCAGGCGAAGGCGGTAATGTGCGGCGGGCAACTCAAGGAGCTGACGCGGGCGACGACGATGTGGCTGGTCGAGCGGCAGGCGGAAAGAATGCACGGCAACCTCGGATGGGGCGCGCGTGCCCTGCGGGCGATGCATGGGCAGGCGAGGGTGTTCACGTGCCCGTCGGATAACGAGCCCGAGCCCCGCCCGGCCATCGTGTTGCAGATGCTCACCGGAAACGGGGACAAGGTGGAGTGCACGGCCGACGGGTGCTTTACGCGGTCCCGCCGTGTCGCGCGAGGGTACTGGGAGGTGGGCCTCGACGACAGCTCCACCGAAGGCGCCGCGGGCTGGTATGACGCGGACTTCGACTTCAACGACGTCACGTTCACGTTCAACGCCCAGCTCGGGCAGGCACACACGCGCATCGTCGCCCAGGA
>CAZTVU010000154.1:9182-12339 GCA_964617025.1 uncultured Planctomycetales bacterium
CTGGGACTTCGCCTTGAGCGACTACACCGGCACGAGTGCCGTTCGGTTGTCCGGCCAGGGGGTGGTTCGGGCGCCGCTCATGTGGGGCAGCTACGGGATCAACGCGTCGGCAGGGGGGGCGGGGCAGGCGGAGCGCCATGTCGTCCTCCTTGAGGCGGAGGACTGGTCGGTCTGGCCGGAGAGCATCGAGGATATGCGGGGCGCCTGGCCGAAGGGGGCGCTCCTGGACAACCTCCAGATGGGCAACGGCGGCAAGGAGCCCAACGGCTCGAAGTACCTCCGGGTTGCGTTCCGCCACGGCGGGGTCGGTCGGCCTTACGCGGGCGTTCATGAACCGGGCGAGCGGCGGGACACGTGCAACGCGGGTTTTCTGGACACGCACGTGGAGCGGGTGAAGCGGGCGAGGCTGTTGAACGACATCAACGCCTGGCATCCCCCGCGAAAGAAGGGGTGGGTGCGAACGACGTTCTAGAGGAAACGAGGCGACGATCCGGGTCGACGGGCTGGTTTTGCCTGTCATGGTGGTGTGACGGGAACCGAACGGTCCGGCCGTATGCCATGTCGCGAAAGGAAGAGGAAGCATGTCAAGAAGCAATGGCGGAAAGATGCTGGCGTCGGCGCTTGCGGTGATACTGGGCGCCATCGCCCCTGCCGTGGGGCAGGACTTCACGGATGATTTCAGCAGCGGGGATCTGTCGCAGTGGGTGGAGCTGGACTTCGTGGCCATCGCCACCGGGGGCGCGTCCAATCCGTTCACGCTGTCGGTGGACCAGATGTGCGACCCGCTCAACTGGGGCCTGTTGGGGTCGTGGAGCAACTTCGACCCGGGCGCGGGCAACGACGATTTCGCCGTCGCAATGCGAGCCCCGGAGGTGTTCACGGACGTCACCATGCGGATGAAGATCCGGTGGTCGTGCAACCCGGCGATCTCCTGTGATCCGTTTGAGGGCGTCTGCCGGCTGAACAGCGAGGAATCCAACGTCTTCATGGTGTTGCGAAACCGCGTGCTCCTCGGTGGTTCCTTCAACTGCTACGTCGTGGAGCTTCATGACTCGGGGATCCTCGGCATCATCAAGGCCACGCAGACGTCGCCCACCAATATCGAGACCCCGCGGATCAAGGAGACCCGCGTGTCACTGGACCTGAGCCGCGATGCCTGGATGCGGGCCGAGATCCAGACCATCGGCGACGCGGTGCGAATCCGCGCCCGCGTGTGGCAGAATGATAGCGAGACCCCCGGCGACGGCACCGAGGATGAGCCGTGCGTGTGGGACATCGTCGGCGATGACACCTCCGGACGTGACGCATGGGAGGATGCCGACGAGGTGCCGGATCCGTTCATCGGTCCGTTCCCGGGCCCCGGCAGCGTGGGTGTCGGCTGGAACGAGGATGATGGCGGCGGTTCCATCTCGGATATGACACTTGACGACGTCAGTGCTAGCTCGACGCCGAAGGGCCCGGGCATCGCGGGTGGCGACCTGGACTGCGACGGCGACGTGGATCTGGCCGACTTCGGTCTGTTCCAGGCGTGTTTCAACGGGCCGAACCGACCGGCGGCGTGCCGCTGATCGACGGCGGAGTGGTTTATGCGATTCCTTGCCGAGACGCGAGTGACGCGCGTCGGCGAAGGGTCGTGAGCGATTTGGGGTCAGGGGCCCAGGTTCGACCGCGCGGAGTGCACACGCGCGTCGATCCGGGTTCCTGACCCCTTTTATGTGGGGTGGGCGGTTCTGGGTGCGGCGACTTCTGCGCGGTACAGTACGGCGGCCGCGAACCAGTCCCGGGCGGGTATTCAGTTTCCACGCGGGCGGGCCGCGGGACACGGTGATAGGATGTTTCGACTTGCGGATGCGAGCGGCGAGGAGGCCTTTCACATGCGACGGCGTGTGTTCATTCTTCTTATCGGAATCGTCGTGCCGGCGGCGTCGGCGGCGTGGGCAACACCGATCGAGGTGCTGGCCACGAACGGGGCCGGGGCGCTGCTTCGGGTGGACGGGCACCGAGTGGCTCGCCTGGAGGGCTCGCCGTATGAACTCGGCCGGCAGCACGGGGCGCTGCTGCGCGATGACATCCGGGCGATGGTGGAGCGGGTGCTGCTGATCGCGAGCACGGCCGGCGGCGACGAGGAGGCGTTCTTTGCCGGCAGCATCCAACGGGCATGGGAGCGGTGCCTGCCGCACATTGATCGACGATATATCGAGGAGATGCGGGGCCTGGCTGACGGCGCCGGCGTGCCGCTCGAACAGATCCAGCATGCCAACATCTTTCCCGAGCTGTTCCATTGCAGCGGTTTCGCGTTGATGGGCAAGGCGACGAGCGACGGGCGGTTGCTGCACGGGCGGATCCTGGACTACATGACGGAGATCGGGCTCCAGTCGCGGGCGGTGACGTTCGTGGTCGTTCCCCAGGGGCGCACGCCCTTTCTGAACGTCGGATTCGCGGGCTTTATCGGATCGGTCACGGGAATGAACGCCCGGCAGATCGGCATCGGCGAGATGGGCGGCCGGGGCGAGGGACAGTGGGACGGTGTGCCCATGGGCTTTCTCGTTCGCGACGCCCTGGAGCGGGCCACGACGCTCGACGATGCCCTGGCGATCTTCAGGGATTCCAAACGGACTTGTGAGTATTACTATGTCATCTCCGACGCGAAGATCCCGGATGCGCGCGGGCTGTACTGCACGCCCGACGTGTTCCAGGCCATCGCGCCGGGTGAACGGCACGAGCGTCTGCCGCGGCCGGTGCGCGACGCCGTGCTGCTGAGCGCGGACAGTCGCTACAACCACCTCGTGGACCGCGTACAGGCCGCCTACGGGCGAATCGGTCCGCGCGAGGCCTGCCGAATCATGGAACGTCCGGTGGCCATGGAGAGCAATCTCCATTGCGTCCTGTTCGACGCCTCGCGCGGAGACGCGTACGTCGCGGTCGCCGTGGAGCGGGACAAGGAACGGTTTCAGGCGTGTTTTCAGCCGTACGCGCGAATCAACCTGAACGAGGTCCTGGCGCACCGGGCGGGCGTCTCCGTCAGCAGCGTCCACGCCAGCATGGTCGGCGAACATGGGGACACCGAGTTCCCGGTCTGGTCCGGCGCCACGATCGGGCCGGTTCCCATCCGGGAGTGGACCGTCGACGGCGGCCGCATCTTCACCGACGCCTCCCT
>CAZTVU010000155.1:0-12285 GCA_964617025.1 uncultured Planctomycetales bacterium
TACGGCGCGGCCCGCGCGTTTTGGACTGCGGCGGCCTTGCCGCCGCTTTCCCTGGGGTGCGCTGCGATGCACCGGCACGCGGCAGACCGCCCGAGCCAAAGCGGTGGCCTTGCCACCGCAGTCCACAGGCGCCGACGGACGGCGTTGCCTCACCGTCGTTGCCCGCGACCGCTCACCGGACGCCGAGCAGCAGCTCCGTCAGAATCTGGTCCAGTCTCTCGTAGGCCAGCTTGCGCCCGCGCGCGAGCTTGTCGGGATCGAACGGCATGGCCTTGAGCTTCTTCGCCGCCGTGGGGGTGAACCGGCGGTACAGGCCGTCGAGCGCCTTGTCGCCCGCCTGGATCTCCTCGAGCAGGGCCGAGACCTCGCGGCTGGCCTTCACCTCGTAGGCCTTCTCCTCGAGGATCTTGTACGTCCGCATGTTCCGCTCGACGAAGTCCCACACGCCGTCCTCGTCCTCCGTGCGGTACGGATGGCAGTCGAACGCCTTGATGCCGTCGAACTTCTCGTCGACCATCAGCTTGACGATGAA
The DNA here is from genome assembly GCA_964617025.1 of uncultured Planctomycetales bacterium. GTDB lineage: Bacteria > Planctomycetota > Phycisphaerae > UBA1845 > PWPN01 > CAZMVY01. The sequence goes on from CAZTVU010000155.1 coordinate 533, forward strand.
GAAGCACTCCTTGATGTCCGCCGAGCCGAACGCCAGATCCTGGTCGTAGCGGAGCGGCTTCTGGTCGTTCAAGTGCAGCTCGAACAGCTTGCCCGCCTCCAGCGCCTGGGCGAACTCGTGATACGGGTTCAGGCCGGCCATCTTGATGTGCGCGACCTCGGGGTTCACGCCGACCATCGGCTGATTGGCCTTGTCGAGCGTGGCGATCATCGCCAGGGCGTTGCCGACGCTGGGCAGATACATGTCGCCGCGCGGCTCGTTGGGCTTCGGCTCGATGGTGAACGTCATTGCGTACTTGTTCTGCCTCGCGTAGGAGCAGAGGAAGTTCAGGGCGTCGCGGAACCGCTTCGCCGAAACGACCGGGTCCTTGGCGAGATCGACCTCGGCCCCCTCGCGCCCGCCCCAGAACAGGTAGTTCCTGGCGCCGAGCTCCGCCGCCAGGTCGATCGACCGCATCACCTTCTGGACGGCGTAGGCCCGCACCTTCGGGTCGTTGCTGGTGAAGGCCCCATCCTTGAACACGGGATGGTAGAAGAGGTTCGTCGTGCCCGAGGCGCAGACGATGCCCTCGTTCTTCATGATCTTCTTCACCTCGGCCATGATCCGGCGGGTCTGGGCCGGGGTGGCGCGGAGGGGGAAGATGTCGTTGTCGTGAAACTCGAAGCCCCATACGCCGCGCTTCGCGAACTCGCGGATCACCTTCAGGGCGTCCGTCGGCCTTCGGGTGGCGTCGCCGAACGGGTCCCGGCCGATGTTCATCGCGCACCACACGCCGAACGCGAACTTGTCCGAGGCAGACGGGGCATAACTCGTCATGGGTACCGAACCTCCACTTCCGATCAAGACGACCGCGTCACGTTTGTCGCCCGGCCGACCGCGCGGTCGGGCACGGCGGGATTATAGCGAACGGCCGCCGGCCGCAACAGCCGGGCCGCCGCCCGCGCCGGCGATTTCTTCTTGTTTCGGCCGGTTCGTCCGGCTACAGTGGAGAGGGTCCGAGATGGAATCGCTCATGCGCAGCCCGCCGTCAGACCGCCGAGCCGCCGCGTTCACGCTCCGGTTGCATATCCTGCGCGAGCGATGCTCCGGTGCCCTGCCGCTTGCAGCGGTTCGCCCACCGTCGCCGCCGGTTGGCGAAGGCCGCCGGCCGTGCGGTTCGATCACGCCCGCGCCAAGGGCCTTTCTCACTTCCCCACTTCTCCATTCTCGCACTTTGCCGGCGTTCACGCTCATCGAGCTGCTCGTCGTCGTCGCCATCATCGCGATGCTGATCGCCATCCTGCTGCCGAGCCTGGGCCGCGCCCGCGAGCAGGCCAAGGACGTCGTCTGCCGCACACAGCTCCAGCAGCTCATGAAGGCGGCCCTGCTCTACACGGCGGATGCCAAGGGGCGCCTGCCCGGCACGGGCATCAACGACGCGAAGTACCAGCAGTATTACGAGGCCAACCGGCGCAACGACTGGCTCACGTGGTTCGGCACGTGGAACGTCTCGATCCCCGTCCAGAACGTGCGGACGTTCCGCGGCTTTCAGAAGGCCCCGCGAAACGGCCGCCTGTGGAACTATTACCGCAACGAGAAGATCCTGCTCTGCCCCAGCGCCCGGCGAAGCAACGGCAAGCTCAGCTACTCGACGCCCGAAAACGTCTCGATGGCCATGCGCGACCGCACCGGCGCCCGCGACGGCCTGCCGCCGATCATGGACCTCGTCCGCTCGCCGCAGCTCGCCATCCAGTTCCTCGACGAGGACGAACAGAACGGCCTCGCCTCGTACTCCGTCGACGACGGATTCGGCGAGCCCGACATGTTCGCCGACCGGCACCTGGGCAAGGCGGCGGTCGCGTTCTTCGACGGCCACGCGGCGAGCTACGTCTTCCCTCGCGGCCAGAACAAGGGCGGCATGCCCGCCGAACCGTTCCAGGCGTGGATGATCCAGATCGCACCCTTCAACTGCCGCGTGACGTTCCCGCCGTGGAAGTGGCGCGGCACCCGCGTGAACATGCCCAGGTGGAAGCCCTGGCCCGCCTCCCGCAACTACCCCCCCGGCGCCCGCGAGCCGGGCGACGCGTAGTCGTCCTCCGCTCCGCAGTGCCTTGACCCGGTCCGCCCGAACCTGCGATAATGGTGTGAGCGTGTGCATGCGCGGGGGTGGAGTTCCGTGCCGCCTGGCCGGCGGAGCCGCGCGGGCGCCCGACACTTCCGGTTCTCCGTTTGTATCTCTTTAGCGCTCAGAACCGCGTTTTCGCGGGCGAAAACGGCGGTCATGAGCGCGGGAAGGGTCGTTCCGAACCGCTACGGCCCGTGTCGACCGTGTTTTCCGGGCCGAAAACGCGGTTCTTGGCCCTCCGGGAGCGCTATACAGATACCTCCGTTTTAGGTGCTTGACAGGCGACCGTCACCCGTGGTAGAATGTGTAGTTGAGGTGCATCCCATGAAGAAGGGTGAGGTTATGGGGCACTCGGCACTCGGCACCCAATGCCCAACTCTTGGTAGCGCGTCGCCCCGTTCCGGCGCGGTTCGAGCGGCCTACACCTGGACTCGCGGAGACCCAATCGGCGCTTACGGGGTGTCGCGCGGCGCCCCGAACGGATAGCGTGCCATTTCGTCAGGGCAACGGCCCAAGGCGGTCAACATGCGAGGGAATGCGGTTGGCAGTGTGAACGTTTCAGGCCTGGTGGCTGTGGCGGGGGCTTGGTGCATCGTCTTGGCAGGCGCGGTAGAGGGCCTCGGCGCGACGTACTACGTATCGAAGTCCGGCGACGACAACAACACCGGCCAGACCATGGGTACGGCGTATCGCACCATCAGCCGGGCGGCAACGCAACCGGCGTGCGACACGTGCTACATCGGGGCCGGCGTGTACCGCGAGACAGTGACGCCGGGACACGACAACATGACGTTCGAGGCCTACGTGCCTCCGGAACCCAACAGCGTTCCTGACCTCGTAGTCGTAAGTGGCGCAAACGTCATCGAAGACAACAAATGGAGCCACGACACCGCCGACCCGCCTGGGCTCTACAAGGCAACCTTTGGGGGCGGGCTGGTTTGCTGAGTTTCCTGCGCTGATCGCAGCCTTGGGGGATCCTGCTGAAACCTACGCGCAGCTCTTCATCAACGGCTGCATGATGCCGGAGGCCCGATGGCCGAACATCTGCAGCGGCGCAGAGCCGTACCGATTCGACCATTGGCCGTACGCGCCCGACATGTACGACCCGTGGGTGGATCGCGGCGGCGACCGGTTCATCCGATCCGCACGCGACCCAGCGGCGGACGCGTATTCTGTGAAGCTCCCGGTGGATCGCCACGCGGAGTTGTGCGCTCTGCTCGGCGCGGATGAAGAGAACCCACTCGGCCCGAAGGTGACAAACGCAACGATTCACATCAGTAACAGTCGTAAGCCAACGGATGCGGGCGATTACAGTTGGTGGACCTCCCGGATTGCTGGCATCGACCCGAACTCGCCTACGTCGCTGCGAATGGACGACGTCTTTCCGTCACAACATCCGATGCGAACGTTCTACTCGCCATCATCCCACTCGTCGCTGCCCCAGTGGCCCCCGGCGAACGTCTGGTTCCTGACGGGCAAGAAGGAGTTCGCGGACTCGCCGGGTGAGTGGTTTCTCCAGAAGGAGGCGTCCGGCGACTACACGGTCTACCTCCGAGGCCTTGCCCGCTGCGACCCGTCGGGTCAAACCCGCTTCATCCACCCCCCTGAGCTTGTCGTCGAGATGAAACACCGAATGTACGCGTTTGACCTGCGGGGCCGGTCGAACATCCAGATCAAGAACCTGCACTTCTTTGCGGCGACGGTCAGGATGATCGAGCTCGTCGATCCCGGCCCGCCTGAGATCAGGACGCAAACCAACCACTGCAGCATCACGGGGTGCCAGTTCCGGTACGTCTCCCATTTCAACAAGTACCGGCCGATGGACCGGCACGTCGACCAGACCTCCGGCGTGATCCTTGGTGGCTATGGCAACAAGGTCGAAAGCAGCCTCGTGTCGTACAGCGCGGGCAACGGCGTGCTGGTTTGCGGCGGTGCTGCCGGCCTGGGAAACGCTAACATCGTGTCGCACTGTGTGATCCGCAACGTGGACTACCGCGGCCTCGACTGCGCCGGAATCCTGGCCTATGGCAGCCACCAGCAGATCATGTACAACACGGTCCGGGCGTGCGGGCGCTTCGGCGTATTTCACGGCTGGGATCCCTGCCACAACTATCAGTACCGAGAGGACGAAGACGGCGAGATAGTGCCAGTACCGGATGTGAATCCGAGCGTACCGGGCGACCTCCCGGAGGCGACCAAGGCGTTTTTCGCATTGCGCCGGTTGGATTCCGCAACGATCGACCACAATGAGCTATCCTGTGCCTGCATGTTGACGAGCGACTGCGGGATGACGTACACGCACGAAAACTGCTTGGTGCCCGAGATTAGTCCGAACAGACTGGCCTACAACGTTATCTACGATAACTGGGGCTATCTGAACCGTTTCAATGAGTACTATGCGGTCGGTGTGTTTATTGACGCCTTCCGGAGGACCACTCCGATAGAATACAACATCTTGTCCGGGTGTGCTGGACTCAAGCTGAATTGCGCAGCCTATATCGACTGCAGGTACAACACGGTCTATAACGGGCAGGGATGGTCCTGGGGCAGCATTGGCGGGACTTGCCGTAACATGCAGTGCGTCGAGGGCGCTGTTTACACTCGGGTGAACAACATCGCTTCTGACGCCCCCGCCGGTAATTGCGAGGCGGCGGAAGGAGTATTTGCGGTGGATTCGAGCAACCAGATCGTATTCCCGCAGAACGCCAACCCACGCTACGTTCAGAACGCCAACCCGCCGTACTACGACGGTTTTCCGCTCACCACGCGGCCCGGGGCGTGTCCCGGCATGGGTGCCTATGGAGACGTGAACCCAGGTGAGGGCGAGTGGTCGGCCGCGTACGGACACAATCGTGACCCGCGTTCCCCGAAGGACTTACGGTGCTGGGATGACCAGGTGCCGTACGTTCACATCAACGATGGCGACCCGTACACGTGCTGGCCCAAGGTGAAGCTGTCGATCTTCGCGGGCCGTTGCACGGGCCCCAGGCCGGAGGTTGGCGGACGTGCCACGAATACGTGGATGCGGATCACGGAGAAGGAGGGCAACACCGAGACGGTTCTGAATACGCCCGTTTGGGAGGAGTACGTCGCGAACGGTCGCGAGTGGCGTCTGCACCCGGCACCCGCCTGGGTAGGCGCGCGCACGATCATGGTCGAATTCACCGAAGACGACCCGGCGTGTGTGGGAACTCCGACGGTGTGTGTTGGGACGGCTTCGGACACGATTGCCATGCTTCCCGAGGAATGCGACGGCGACATCGACAACGACATCGACAACGACGAGAAGTTCAACAATGCGGACAACTGCCCCTGGGTCAGCAACGCCGCGCAGGATGACGCTGACGAGGACGGCGTGGGCGACGCCTGCGACAACTGCCCGGATACGCAGAACCCGACCCAGAGTGACGCCGACGGCGACGGTCTGGGCGACGCGTGCGACAACTGCCCCCACGCGTACAACCCCGACCAGGCCGACACCGACGGGAACCCCGGGGACGGCGTGGGCGACGTGTGCGACAACTGCCCCAACCTGAGCAACTCTGACCAAGCCGACGTCGATGGGGACGGTGTGGGCGATCCGTGTGACACGTGCGACAACACACCTCCCGGTTGCCCGGTAACACCAAACGGGTGCGTGGCCAGCGACTTCGACGAGGACGGCGACGTGGACTTGACGGATTTCGGCGTGTTCCAGGCGTGTTTCAACGGTCCGAACCGGCCTTACGCGTCGCCGAGTTGCGTGCCCGCCGACTTTGACACCGACACGGACGTGGATCTTGCTGACTTCGGCCTGCTCCAGGGATGCTTCAATGGCCCCAACGTGCCGCCGGCCGGCGATTGCGGCAATCCGTCGCCCGGGGCGGGCGAAGGCGATGCGATGCAGTCCGCCCGAATGCTGGCCAGCGCGGAGCTTGACTCGATGTCCTCCACGGGGGAATCGAGCGTCGTGTTCTCGATCGAGAGCTCGCAGGCGGGACAGACGCTCACGCGCGGCGTCGACTGGTTCGAGTGGAAGGCGGTCGTCGCGGTCACGGGCGATAATCAGGGCCTCGGCGGCTTTCATTTCAGTCTGTTGCTCGGTCCGGGAAGCGGTCCGATGCGCGGAAACGACGGCGTCTACGGTACGTCGGACGACGAGAACCTCGCGGACATGATGTTCGATACGTCATGGATGTACTGGTCGGAGGTCTACGCCGTGGCGGGCGCCAACGGCCAGCCGGAGTACCCCGGGGCGGTCACGTATTCCGGCAACGGCGGCGGGGCGGGGATGAACCAGATGACGAGCAACGGGTATCCGGCCCGCGCCGGGTCGCTCCTGCAGGTGGCTACGGCGTACCTGACGTGGGATCCCTGGCGCTACCACACGCCGCCCCCGCCGCCGGCCGGTTGGCGGGGCACGCACACGTGGGGCGTCGGGCTGGCCGACCGCAAGGAAACGTTGCTCTTCAACGCCGAGGGCGAGTACGAGTTGACCGACGGGTGGATCGACACGACGGACCTGGCGGCTGGGCATTACGTCCTGCTGCTCGTGCCGAGCCCGGCGGCGATGGTGCTGCGGTCGGATGTCGATCTGAGCCAGCCGGTCGGCACGGGCGTCCTGAAGTACGCCGATTCGGTCAGCGGCCCGGTCGGCGTGGAGTTCGACGTTGTGGAGCCGTAGGGCTTGATGCGAGGCCCCGGAGGGTCATAGAATCATGGTGCCAGGAAGGAACGAGCGCCTCTATTGGCGTCGCTCGGACGGACACGTCAACCATTGCGACACCGTTGCGGCGGAAGGCTGGACCACGCCTGCGGTTTATCGGGCCGGGAGGGCAAGCATGAAGAAGCTCGTGGGGTTTGGGTTGGTTGCGGTCGTTGCCCTCGGTCCGCCGTCGGTGCGCGGCCAATCCAGCTATTCGATCGTCGCGTGGGGATACAATAACCGGGGTGAGTGTGACGTTCCCCCGCCAAACGCGGATTTCATCGCGATCGCCGCCGGGGGCGGGCGCGGTCTCGGCCTGCAGGTCGACGGCTCGATTGTCGCGTGGGGAGGCAGTTCGTACGTGCCATCGCCCAATGCCGGCTTTGTTGGCATCGCGACGGCTTGGGACCACAGCCTCGCCCAGAAAACCGACGGCTCGATCGTGGCGTGGGGCGACAACTACTACGGGCAATGCAACATCCCCCCGCCGAATAAGGGCTTCCTGGGAATAAGCGCCGGGGGCATGTTTAGTCTCGGCCTAAGAGCCGACGGCTCGATCGCGGCGTAGGGATACGATGAGTTCGGGCAGTGCGACGTGCCTCCGCCGAACACCGACTTCGTGGCCGCGGCGGCTGGTTACCACCATAGTCTCGGCCTGAAATCCGATGGCTCAATTGTGGCGTGGGGAGACAACCACTACGGTGAATGCATGGTGCCGGCGCCCAATACGGGGTTCGTGGCGATCGCCGCGGGGGGTGGCCACAGTCTCGGCCTCAAGACCGACGGCTCGATCGTCGGGTGGGGAGCAGATTACTATGGTCAATCCGACACACCGGCATCCGATGGAGGCTTCGTAGCGATCACCGCCGGTGTCTGGCATAGCCTCGCTCTGCGTGCGGACGACGACGATGGCGTCGGGTATCCGTTGGACAACTGCCCACGGCTGTACAACCCCGATCAGGCCGATGCCGATGCCGACACCGTGGGCGACATGTGCGATGCGTGTCCAGACACGGCGCCCGGCGGGTGGATAACGTTCGCCGGTTGCGCCCCGGGCGACTTCGACCTCGACGGCGATGTGGATCTCAACGATTTCACGCACTTCCAGGCGTGTTTCAACGGACCGGACCGCTGGATGGCCGAACGGGGCTGCGCGGGTGCCGACATCGGCAAGTGGGTGTCGCCGGATTATTGGGAGGACGATGCCGACGTCGACCTCCACGACTTCCTAACGTTCCAGGCATGTTTCAACGGTCCCAATCAGCCGGCGGCCTGCTTCTGACGGCGTGCCTAACCGACCGGGTTCGGATAGGCGACGTCGTTTGACCCGCCCGGGCCGATCCGATAGCGTATGAGCGATGCCGCCGCCCTTGGTCAGCCGATGAGTTTCTCGAACAAGTCTCGCGTGACGGCGGTCTGCGCGCTGGCGATGGCGCTGTTCGCGTCCGTCGGGTGGCGCGTGGCGCAGCCCGCCGACCCGCAGGGGGCGCTGACGCTGCTGGTCGACGGCCGGGCGTGGCCGGCGGCGCTGCTCTCGTCGATCGCCCTGGCGGCGGTGGCCTCGGCCGTGGCGACGGCCGTCGTCGGCCCGGCGATGGCGGAGGCGGGCCTGATGGCCGCGGCGCTCGGCCTGGCGATGATGAGCACCCGCGGCGGCACCATGACGCAGCTCCTCATGTACCACGGCAACGGCGCGGCCGCGCGGCGGACCCTGGCGACGCTCCTGATGATCGAGACGGTCCTGTGGTTCGCGGCCCTGGTGGCGGCGTGGCTGGTGGCCGGCGTCGTGCGCAGCTGGGTCGATGACCGGATTGCCGGTTCCCGGACCGCAAATGCCCCGCGGACGCGCTGGGCGCGGCTGCGCGAGGCCGCCGTGCATCTGCGCGACGGCGTGCTCGGCATGGTCATTTGTGCGGTCGTTGCGGCGATGTTCATCCGGATGACCATCGCCCGGACGCCGGTGTCGGCGATCGACCGGGGGCAGGTCTTCTTCGCCGTCGGCGTCGGGTTCTTCCTCGGGGCGGCCCTCGGGCCGCAGTTCTGGCCGCGGGGCGCGACGTGCTGGTACACCCTCAGCATTCTCATCGTCGCCCTGGCCGGCTACGCCTGGGGCTTTGTCGCGCCGGAACCGTCGGGCCTGCCGGTGCCGTACACGTATCTGGCCCGGCTGGCCACCACGCCGCCCAACGATCTGTTCCGCGTCCTGCCGGTCGAGTACGTCGGCGTGGGCGTGGCCGGAGCGGTCTGGGGCCACGGATTCGGCCTGCGCATGTACCACTCCCGGAAGCTTCAGGGGTCCGGCTCGTGATCCTTCGCCGGTCGATCCACGAGGACTGGGAGACGATCCGGCGGCGAATGCTCCGCGAGACGGAGGAGTATCTCGCCGACGGCCTTCGCCGGCCCGATCTGCCGATCCGCATCCCCGCGATTCGCGTCGGCACGGGCGAGTTCACCCGGCGGTTCGCGGTCGTCTTCTGGGAGCGGGTCCTGTTCGGCTGACGGGGAGGGGAACGGAGAGGAACCAGCCATGAGGATCGCATTGGTCGGCCCGCCGCAGTCGGGCAAGTCCACACTGTTTCGGGCCGTGACGGGGCAATTCGATGAGCCGTCCTATGGCGTCGCCGAACGCCTCGCCGTCGTCAAGGTGCCGGACAACCGCCTCGACTTCCTCGCGAAGCTTTACCATCCCAAAAAGATCACGCCCGCGACCATTGAGGTCGTCGACGTGCCGGGATTCAGCCAGGAGACCGCGCCGCAGCAGGCGGAGTTCCGCCGGCACATCCCGGGCCTCAAGCTGTGCGACGCCCTCGTGGCCGTCGTCCGGTCGTTTCGCAACCCCGACGTCCCGGCCTACCGCGACCGCATCGACCCGAAGGGCGACCTGGAGGAGCTGCACACGGAGCTCATCTTCGCCGACCTCGAGACCGTCGCAAACCGGATCGAGCGGCTGGAGAAGGCCCTCACCAAGCCGACCCGCACGCACGACCAGGAGAAGCGCGAACTGGCGCTGCTCCAGCGGTGCCGCGACGCGCTGGAGAAGGAGCAGCCGCTTTCCGGCGTGATCGCCAACGAGGACGAACGCAAACTCGTCAAGGGATTCCGGTTCCTGACGCAGATGCCGCTCATCGTGGTCGTCAACGTAACGGACACCGAGGCGGCGAACCCGCCGCTCTTCGACTACCCGCATTGCAGCGCGATGATCGGCCTCTGCGCGAACACCGAGGCCGAGATCGCCCAGCTCGACCCCGAGGACCGCAAGGCCTTCCTCGAGGACCTGGGCGTCGCCGAGCCGGCGCGCGACCGGCTGGTCCGCACCTGTTACGAGGCCGTGGGGCTGATCTCGTTCCTGACGTACGGCGAGGACGAGGTCCGCGCGTGGTCGATCCACAAGGGCACGACGGCCGTGGAGGCGGCCGGCGCCATCCACACCGACCTGGCGCAGGGCTTCATCAAGGCGGAGACCGTCGCGTTCGCCGACCTTTACGCCGCCGGCGACATGAAAGCCGCCAGGGCCGCCGGCAAGGTCCGACTCGAAGGCAAGACGTACGTCGTCAAGGACGGCGATTGCATCATCATCAAGTTCAACGTGTAGCTTCGGCGGAGGTGATGTCTTGATTCCATGGGCGATTTCGCTGTTGACCGGTGGGCTGATGGCCGCGGCCGAGGCGCCGGCCACGCAGCCGGCGTTCAGACCCGTGATCGTCTGCGCCGACGCCGGCGCGGGCGGCTACGAGGCGTTCCCCGACGTGATCCGCACGCGGAAGGGCGAGCTGCTGTGCGTCTTCTACGCCGGCTTCGACCACGTCTCGCTTCCGCGATGGGCGCCCGGCGGCAAGCTGCCCGCGAACTGCGCGAACGCCGGCCGCATCTGCATGGTTCGCAGCGCCGACGACGGAAAGACGTGGTCCCGCCCTGCCGTCGTGGTTGACACGCCGCTGGATGACCGCGATCCCTCCATCGTGGAGCTCCCGAACGGCGATCTCCTCTGCAATTACTTCTCGCTCCGGCCCGGCGACAAGCAGGACTATCAGGTCGTCCATTCCGCGATGGTCCGCTCCACGGACGGCGGGAGGACCTGGGGCCCGGAGCAGGTGCTCTTCGACCGGTGGATCTGCAGTTCGCCGATCCGTGTGCTGTCCGACGGGCGGCTGGGCCTCGCGCTGTATTACTTTTCCAATGAGCCGCGGCCCCCCCACAAGTGGCACGCCGGCTTCACCGCATCGAGCGACGGCGGCCGGACGTGGTCCAGGCCGGTCGAGATCGGCCGCGACTCCGACATCCCGCTCGATGCCGAACCCGACGTTTGCGAGGTGACGAAGGGCCGCCTGCTCATGCTCATGCGGCCGGCGATGGCCTGCTCGTGGTCGGACGACGGCGGTCGGACGTGGAGCGAGCCCGCGCGGGTCGGTTTCGAGGGCCATGCCCCCTACCTCCTCAAGACGCGTTCGGGCATCCTCCTGCTCGGCCATCGCCTGCCCGGCACATCACTCCACTACAGCCTCGACGACGGCAAGACCTGGCGCGGCCCCGTCAAGCTCGACGACAAGATCGGGGCGTACCCGAGCCTGTGCGAACTGCCCGACGGCAGCGTCTACTGCGTCTATTACGAGGAGGGGCCGGGCACCAACATCCTGGGCGTCCGGCTGACCGTCGATCGCGACGGGGTCCGCCCGTACGGGGGAAAGTGATGACGTCCAAGGAACGGATGATGCGGGCCGTGGCGGGCGAAAAGCCCGACCGCCTCCCCGTAACGATCCACCAGTGGCAACAGTACCACCTGGACGCCTACATGGGCGGCATGGATGCCCTGGCCGCCTTTCGGGCCACCGGCATGGACGCGGCCGTCCAGTCCTTTGCGGCGATGGGCCAGTTCTGGATCCCCGACGCCGAGCGGTACGTCACGCAGTCGCCCGAGTGGCGCGAGGAGATCGACGTCGTCGACGCCAACCCCGACCACCGCGTCCT
>CAZTVU010000156.1:0-1423 GCA_964617025.1 uncultured Planctomycetales bacterium
CGCGCCCGGGCGAGGCGATCTACAACGACGCCGGCGGCCTCGTCGAGGGCAACAGCCCCTTCCAGGTAGCCTGGCTGCCCGACGAGGAACGCGAGCAATACCTCGCGCGCGTGCGAGAGAAAGCCGCGCAGGCCGGTCTCCGGCCCGCACCGGCCGTCGTCTTCGAGGGCAACGTCCTCGCCGACATCGCCAAGAACGAGCCGCTCGCCCGCCTGCTCGCGTCGCCGGACCGGCCGACCGCCCGCGCGGCCCCGCGGGTCTGGCTTGGCGAGCCCGTGGCGATCAAGGACCCGACGACCGTCACCCTCGCCCGGCAGAGCGGGGCGAATGTCCTCATCGTCGGACAGCAGCCCGAGGCGGCGATGGGCCTGATGGCTGCCGCGATGCTGTCGCTGGCCGCGCAGCATGCGCCGAGCGCGGCCTCCTTCTGCGTCCTCGACGGCAGCCCGGCGGACTCGCCGCTGGCCGAAGTGTTCGCCGCACTCAAGGCCGCGGTTCCGCACCCCGTGCGACTGGTCGAGTACCGAGCCGCGGCGGAGGCCGTCGCCGAGCTGGCCGGCGAGCTGCACCGACGCCAGGCGTCCGAGGCGACCGGCGCCCCGGCGGTGTACCTGATGATCTTCGGCTTGCAGCGGTTCCGCGTGCTTCGCCGTCAGGAGGACGGCTTCAGCTTTTCCGCCTCGGCCGACGAGGCGAAGCCCGCGCCCGACAAGCAGTTCGCCGACCTGCTTCGCGAAGGTCCGCCGCTGGGCCTGCACGTGATCGCCTGGTCGGACACGCCGGCGGCCGTCGAGCGCACCCTCGACCGCTACAGCCTCCGCGAGTTTGACAACCGCGTCCTCTTCCAGATGAGCGCATCCGACTCGAGCAACCTGATCGACTCGCCGCTGGCCAACAAGCTTGGGCAGAACCGCGCCTTGGCCTACAGCGAGGAACAGGGCGTCACCGAGAAGTTTCGCCCCTACGCCGTCCCCACGCGCGAATGGCTCGAGCACGTCCGCCGGCGCCTCGCGCATTCGGGGGCGTGAGGGCGCAAGGGGCGAGCGACGAAGAAGCCGATTCCGGCGCCTTGCTGTTGAAACGCCGACGGGGGCGTCGGCACCACATGACATCGGTCCCCTTCGTCCCCCCGTGCGCGGACGATCACGGCCTTGGGCCACAATGCCCGCGAGGGCGTCGGCACCACTTGCGGCCGCGACATCCCATGACTGTGGCCCAGAATGCCGACGGGGGCGTCGGCACCACTTGTGGGCGCGGCGGTCACGGCGCGCTGAGGCACGCCGTCCGGCGCGGGAGGGCGGCGATGCGGGCGATCAGCTCGGCCTGCTGGATGGGCTTGGTGGCGTAGTCGTCGCAGCCCGCCGCCAGGCACTTCTCCCGATCGGAGGCCATCGCGTGAGCCGTCAGGGCGATGATCGGCGCG
>CAZTVU010000156.1:1440-12103 GCA_964617025.1 uncultured Planctomycetales bacterium
CGCCGCGTACCCGTCGAGCAGAGGCATCTGCATGTCCATCAGAACGACGTCGAACGGGTCGCCGGCCTCGAGCGCCTGCATCGCCGCCTCCACGGCGAGTTGTCCGTTTTCCGCAACCGTGATCTCCGCCCCCGCCTTGCGGAGGAAGTGCGAGATGAGCCGCCGGTTGTCCGGGCCGTCTTCGGCGAGGAGGATCCGCCGGCCCGCCAACGCCCGTTCGTTCGTTTTCGGCCGCTCCGGACGGGTGGGACGCCGAATCACCGCCGTCATCGTCGGATCCTCGATCATCCGCACGCCGTCGAGCGGACCCGTCGCCACCGTCACGCGGAACCGCGTTCCCCGGCCCGGCTGCGTGTCGACCAGGACGACGTCGCCCCCCAGCATCGACGCCAGACGCTTGCTGATCGTCAGGCCGAGGCCCGTGCCGCCGAACCGCCGCGTCGTCGAGGCATCCGCCTGCGTGAAAGGCTGAAACAGCCCCGCCGCCTGCTCCGCCGTCATGCCGATGCCCGTGTCGACGACGTCGAACCGGAGCCGCGGCTCGTCCGCCCCATCGGCCATCCGAACCGACAGGGTCACGCCGCCGACCTCGGTGAACTTGATCGCGTTCGCGACGATGTTCACCAGGATCTGCCGCAGCCGCGTCGGGTCGCTCCGGATGGTATCGGGGATCGGGCCGACGCCCTCCAGGCGAAGGGACAAGCCCTTCGCATCCGCCCGCACCCGCATCAGCGATGCCACCTCGGCGACGATCTGGAACGGCGAGCACGGGATCCGCTCGACGACCATCTTTCCGGCCTCGATCTTCGAGAGGTCGAGGATGTCGTTGATGATGCCGATCAGGTGCTCGCCGTTGCTCTTGATCGTCCGGGCGGCGTCGATCCGCTCGGGCGGGGCGCTGGCGAGGTCGCCGTGCTCGAGCAGCACGTCGGCGAAGCCCAGGATCGCCGTCATCGGCGTGCGGATCTCGTGGCTCATGTTCGCGAGGAACTCGCTCTTGGCCTGGTTGGCCTGTTCCGCCTTGAGCGCCAGTTCCTGGGCGGTGCGAAGCGCCTCCTGAAGCTGCCGGTTGATCGCCTCCACCTCCGCCTTGCCGCGCCGGAGCTCCTCCTCGGCGGCCTTGCGGTCCGTGATGTCCGAGAAGACCAGCAAGGCATAGCGCGCCTGATCGAGCGTGAGCGCGGTCGCGCTGATCGAGAACCAGAACGACCGCTCCCGACCCCCGACGCGCAGTCGCATCGGCACTTCCGTGCCGCGCACGTCTTCGCCCGTTTGCAGCACGCAATTCAGGGCGGACCGGACGGGGCAGTTGGGACAGGCTTCGCCGTTCCCGCAACCCTGAAGCGAGGCATGGACGCAGCAAAGCCCGTCGCCCGGTTGACACCCCACCAGGTCGGCTTGCGAGCCGCCGACGAGCCGGGCCAGGACCGAATTCGCCTTGACGACCGTACCGTCCTCGCGGACCAGCAGCATGCCGATCTGAGCCGCGTCGAAAATGGCCTGCAGGTTGCGCCGCTCGCCGTCCAGCGATTCCTTCCGGGTCCGCAGCGCCTCCTCCGCCGCCTTGCGTTCCGTGATGTCCGTGTGCGTGCCGGCCAAACGGATGGCGCGGCCCTTCTCATCCCGCGCTACCACCTTTCCGCGGCTGAGGATCCACCGCCATCCCCCCGCCCGGGTCCGCAGGCGAAACTCGATCTCGTACCCTTCGCGGCACGCCTCCAGCGATTCTCGCACGGCCCGGCACGCCGGCTCCCGGTCGTCCGGATGCAGCAGATCCCTCCATGTCTCGTAGCTTGCCGGCATCTCGCCCGGTTCGTACCCCAGCATCGTGTACCATCGCGGGCTGAGGTAGACCTCGTTCGTTTCGAGGTTCCAGTCCCACAACCCGTCGTTTGCCGCCAGGAGGGCCAGCCGCAGCCGCTCCTCGCTTTGGCGGAGGGCCTCCTCCGCACGCCGGCGATCGGTGATGTCCGTGCCGACGCACAGCGTCTCGACGACGCGGCCGTCGGCGTCGTACACCGGCCGGTTCGTCCACGAGACCCAGACGCGCGAGCCGTCGCGCCGCATGTTCTCGCTTTCCTGAAGGCGGTAGGCGCCGGCATCGTCGCGGGTCTGTCGGAGCCGCGCGCCGAGGTCCCGGCCGCCCGGCGCCGCCGGGGGCACGATCGTGCCGACGACATTGCGGCCGACGATCTCGTCCCGCCGAAAGCCGAAGAATCGCTCCGCGAACTCGTTGATGTACGTCACGTTTCCGTCGCGGTCCATCCGCAGGATGATGTTGTTGACGCTTTCGACGAGCTCCCGGTACTGCGCCTCGCTGGCCCGGCGCGCCGCATCCGCCCGGCGCCGGTCCGCGGCGATCAGCGCCGCCGCGACCTGGTCGGCAACGGCGGCGGCAAAATCCTGCTCGTCGCGCGTCCAGGAACGCGGCGAACCCACGTGCTCCGAGCACACCACACCGACCACCGCGCCCCCGCAGCGGACCGGCGCATCCAACAGGGCCCCCACGCCCAGCGGCACCAGGTAGGTCGACTCCAGCTCCCGAAGCCGCTCATCGGCATGGGCGTCGTCGGCCACGATGTATCGATCCGCATCGAGGGCGGCGAAGTAGCTCGGGAAATCCGCCACCCGCAGCGCCGGCGCCCGCGAGTGCCCGCCGCCGTCCGCCTCGTAGAGGTCGAGGCACCGCAGCTCGCGGCAATCGTCGCTGAAAAGCCAGACGCTGACCCGCGCGCAGTCCAGCGCCTCGGCCGCCGTCTCCGTGACGTGCCGCGCAAAGCGCTCCGGATCCTCGCTCTCCGCACCGCCGCGCACGATCCGCATCAGGGCGGCGTTCAGGCGGCGCAGCCGCTCGTCGCATTCGCGCTGCTGGGCGAAGGCCCGCTCGCGAACCGACATCTCCACGCGGAGCAACTGATTGGCTCGCACCAGCTCCTCCGTCCGCATGGCCACCTGGCTCTCCAGCTCGCGGTTCATCGCGCGCAGCTCCCGTTCATTGCGCCACTTGGCGCTCAGGGCGTGCGCGAACTGCCGAATCTCATCCGGCGTGAACGGCTTTTGGAGGTACAGGAGCTTGTCGGCCGGCGGCACGCGGGCCGCGATATTCGCCGGCGGCACGTCCGAAAACGCGGTCACCACGACGATATGGATATCCGGGTCCATCGCACGGAGCCGCTCGGCAACGGCCACGCCGTCGAGCCCCGGCGGCATCCGCACGTCGAGGAACGCGACCGCGAACGGTTCCTCGGCGGCCAGCGCGGCCTGCGCCCGCTCCAGCGCCTCCTCGCCCTGGGCGCACGCGGTCAACTCGATCCGGCTCGACGCCGGGCCCTCGGCGGCGACTGCCCCGCCGAACAGCCGGGCCGCCAGCGACTCCATCTCGGCCGCCGAGGCGCATTCGCCGCCGCACAGCACCTTTCGATACAGGTCGCGGATCTGCGGCTCGTCGTCCGCCACCAGGATCCTGACAGGTTGGAGCCCCGGCTCGCCCATCCGTCCTCACCGTCCCGTCCGATCCCCTCACGACCCTCGGGGCAGCACGATATGCAGGCTCGCCCCGCAACCGATTCCGTCGCTTTCCGCGTACATCCTGCCGCCGATCGCTGCGACGCTGTTGGCGCACCAGTGCAGGCCCACCCCCCGCGTCCTCTCGCCCTTCGTGCTGAATCCGCGTTCGAACACGCGGGGAAGGTTCTCCGGCGCAATGCCCGCCCCGTCGTCGCTCACCCGCACGTGCACGCTCGCGCCGCCGTCGGACTCCTCCTCGCTCACGTCCACGCAAACGGTCCCCCGCGCCTTGCCGGACTCGATGATCGACTCCGCGGCGTTCGTCAGCAGGTTGGCGAACACCTGCAACAGACAAAGCCGATTCGTCCGAATCGGGCCCTGACCGTCGAGGCCCGGACCTGTGACGATCGAGAACCGCGCCCGCAGACCCTCCGACAGCAGCGCCGCCGCCTCCGACACGAGTTCACCGATCGACACCCATTCCATCGGGGGACTTGCGCGCCCGACCGCCCCGGGGACCTCCAGGAACCGCTCCACCTGCCGCGCGCGGACCACCACGTCGTCCAGCCGGGCGTGCGTCTCCCGGGTAACCGCCACCAGCCGCTCGCCCGCCAGATCCAGGAACCTCGCCAGGTCCTTCCGGCGCGCGTCGGGAACGGATGCGTCGCCCAGTTGCGCCCGGGCCGCTTCGATCTGATCGAGCGGCGTCTTCGCCAGCTCGCATCGCAGGAGGTCCATCTCCGCCAGGACCGGCGTCAACGCATTGCGGACGTTGTGCAACGCACCCGACGCCATCTCCGCCAACCCCGACTCGTACGACTGTTCGAGCAGCCGTTTGCGCGCATCCGCCAGACGTTCCACCATCCGGTCGAACTCGGCCGCCAGCGTGCCGATCTCGTCGCGCTGCCGCATCGCCAGGCGGACGGTCAGGTCGTCCGTACGGCCGACGCGGACGGCGTGGCGCGTCAGGCGCATGATCGGCCCCAGAACCGCCCACTGCAGCAGGACCATCAACCCGACGAGCACGAGCACGCCGACCACCAGAACCGAACCCTGCGCGAACCGCAGCGCCGTTCGCCCCCTCGCGGTAATCTGCCGCGGGATCGCCGCCCGGATGGGAAGCACCGACCGGCCGGCAAGGTCCGCGAGCGTGGCCGACACCGTCAGCACATCCGCCCGCGTGTCATCGATGTGCACGGGGACGTCGACCGCACTGCCGGGCGAATGCGACTCCGTCTCGAGCGCCGACGGCGCGCTCGTCGGCGGCAGCACTTCGAGCGCCACCTTCGTCATCCCCTGGATTCTCCGGATGAGCTCCGCGTCGAGAAACCGACCCATGATCAGCGCGCCGCGAACGGGCCCCTCGCGGTTATCCGTCAGGATCGGCCGCGAGGCCACGAGGAGAGGCCCTCGTCCGGTGAGCATGAGCCCGCCGGCCGCACTGGTCGGGTCGTTGTGCCGAACGAGGATGTGGGATGCCGGAAAACGGTCCTTCGGAAACCCGGGCACGTCCATCGTCTCCTGCGTGCCCAAGTCAAAGATGCGTTGAACGATCACCTCGCCGTCCACGCCGCAGATGCACATCAGATTGAGGCCCAGGTTCTTGAGGTTCGACGGCGAGAGGTTCGCCTCGACATAGGCCGGGCGTCGGCGCACCACATACTCGTACGTCTCGACCCCGCCGCCGCCAGAAGCTGCCGCACCTCCCGGTCGATCGCCTCCAGGCAGCGACGAAGGTCCTTTTCCGCCTCCTCCCGCTCCAGCCGCACGAAGCTCGGATAGATGACCCGACGCTGAATCGCATAATCCACGGCGCCGTAGACGGCGACGATGCCCGCAACGATCACCAGGACCTTCCATCGCAACGACATCCGGGCGCTCTCCAAAGCGCCCCGCCGGCCGGCGGGAGCGCGCGGACACGACCACGATCCGATCGATCGACCGACCGCCTGCCGCTCGGGCGCGGAGGCTTTACGACAGACTTATCGACTTGCGCAGCAGGAGACGTAACAAACGGGGCACCGTACCCAGGTCCGATACCATCGGACGGCGCACACGTGAGGCGTTATCGGGCGTGCGATTGGACCGCGCGAACGCACGGCCGGACGGCAGGCGGCGCGTCAGGGGATTCTTCAGGACTTCTTCGCGGCCTCGTACAGATCGGCGACCTTGTCCCAGTTCACCACGTTCCACCAGGCGGCGATGTACTCCGGCCGTCGATTCTGATACTTGAGGTAGTAGGCGTGCTCCCAGACATCCAGGCCCAGGATCGGGCGATGGCCCTTCATCAGCGGCGAGTCCTGATTGGGCGTCGAGTGGATGTGCAGTTTGCCGGTTTCGTCCAGGCCGAGCCAGACCCACCCGCTGCCGAACAGCTTCGTCGCCGCCGTCGAAAACTGCTCACGGAACTTCCCGTAGCCGCCGAACGTCGACTCGATCGCGGAGGCCAGTGAACCCTTCGGCTCGCCGCCCTTCTTCGGGCCCATGATCTCCCAAAAGAGCGTGTGATTCGCGTGGCCGCCGCCGTGATTGATCACCGTCTGCCGAACGTCCTCGGGCACGTCCTGGATGTGCTCGAGGAGGTCCTCCAGCTTCTTCGCCGCAAGCGACGGATGAGCGGCGAGGGCCTTGTTCAGGTTGTCAACGTACGCCTGGTGGTGCCGAGTGTGATGGATCTCCATCGTCCGCGCATCAATGTACGGCTCCAGCGCATCGTAGGCGTACGGCAACTTGGGCAGCTTGTGCGGACCCGCCGGCGAAGCCGCCGCTGCCGTCTGCGCCAGGGCCGCCCGTCCCGAACCAATGCGTGCCGCAAAGGCAAGCCCGCCGACCGTCGCCAGACCCTTGATGAATTCGCGTCGCGTGGACATCTGTCGACTCCTCTGTTGCGGACAGGCCTGGTAATCGGGCCGCGATGCGGATACGCTAACCGGACATCGGGCCTCGGCATGTCCGCGCTAGAATAGCGCGGCAATCCCGCGAGTCAAGCCCGGAACGCGAAAAACGCGAAGGAGGTTGTCGCCGTGAGACTTACGTGGCATCGGCGGAAGCTGCACCTGCGGCACCCGTTCAACATCGCGCGCGTCGACCGCACGGCGAACACCGAGAAGGAGGTTCTCCTCGCCCAGATCGAGCACGACGGCAAGACCGGCTGGGGCGAGGCCGCTCCAATCAGTTACTACCACCAGTCGCTGGACTCCGCCGAAGCCGCCTTCGCCCGGGCCGCCCCGCTCCTGGGCGACTCGCCCTTCCGCCTTGAGGCGATTCACGCGCGGCTGCGGCGGGAGATCGGCCGCGAATCGGCAGCCATCGCGGCGATCGACGGCGCCCTGCACGACCTCGTCGGGAAGCTCCTCGGCGCGCCCGTCTGGAAGCTGCTCGGCCTTAGCCCGGAGAAAGCCCCGCTGACCTCCTTCACCATCGGCATCGACGACCTCGCGGTGATGGCGCGGAAGGTCGAGGAAGCCGCCGAGTACCCGATCCTCAAGATCAAGGTGGGCACGCCGGACGACGAGGCCGTCCTCCAGGCCGTCCGCCGGGCCGCCCCGAACAAGACGCTCCGCGTGGATGCCAACTGCGGCTGGACGCCCCAGAACGCCCTCGACCGCCTGCGGCTCATGGCGCGATTCAACGTCGAGTTCGTCGAGCAGCCGTTGCCGCCCGGCCCGCCGCAGGCGATGCGACCGCTGCGCGACGCCGGCATCGTGCCGATCTTCGCCGACGAAAGTTGCGTCGCCGAATCGGCCGTCCCCGCGTGCGCCGGCGTCTTCGATGGCATCAACATCAAGCTGAGCAAATGCGGCGGCATTCGTCCCGCTCTGCGCATGATCCACACGGCCCGCGCCCTGGGGCTGAAGGTCATGCTCGGCTGCATGGTCGAGACGTCGGTGGGCATCGCGGCGGCGGCCCAGCTCGCCCCGCTCGTGGACCACGTGGACCTCGACGGCCATCTGCTCCTGGCCGACGACCCCTTCGAGGGGATCGGCGGCGCCCGCGGCGTCCTGACGCTCAACGAGCGGCCGGGCCTCGGCGTCGTGGAGCGAGCAACAGAACGCGCCCCCGCAAGCCGATGAAGGTCGCGTGCGAAACCGCGCCGCTTGACCGCGCGGGTTACCGGACTATAGTGCACGCCACCGGCCCGGCCCCCCGGCAAGACCGGGAGACATGGGAAGGAGCGGAGGTCTACCCAATGATCGCCCGTCGGCACGCGCACCACTCTCTCTGGGTCGTGCTTCTCGCAGTCACGGTCCTTCTCACGCCGGACGTGCGGGCGCAGACCGCCACCGCACCCGCCACCGCGCCGACCACGCAACCCAACGAAAACACCCTCGAGGGGCTCCTGACGCTCAGCCAGAAGGCATACGACCGAAAGAGTTTCGCCGAGGCCCGCACGTACTGCGAGCGGGCCCTTCAGATGGCGCCCGACAACCCCATGATCATGGCCAACATGGCCTACATCCTCAGCGCCATGCGGGACAACGCCGCCGCGATGCGCTACCTGCTCGACGCCGGACGCAGACTCCTGGCGGCCAAAGACTACACCACGGCGGAGAAGATGTTCGAGGACGCCGCCGCCATCCGACAGGATGAGCCGGGCGTCCTGCTCGGCCTTGCGATGGTCTACGGCGCCACCGGCCAGGACACCAAGTCCCTCGATTACTACCGCCGGTACACTCAGACCGACGAGGGCCGGCAGGACCCCCGCGGCTACCTCGCCATGGGCAGGCAGTATGAGAAGGCCCGATACCCGCGGCAGGCGATCAGCGTCCTGCGGCGAGCCGACGCACTCAAGCCCAATGATCCGGAGATCCTCACGGCCCTGGCGATGCTGCTGGCCAAGATCAAGGATCCGGAGTCGCTGACGTACGCCGAGCGGGCCTTTCAGCAGGCGGGCCCCGACAACCTCGAGGCGGCCCGGACGTATGCGACGATCCTCATGAGCATGCAAACGGAGCGGGCGCAGCAGCACGCCTACCGTCGGACCGCCGAACAGGTGCTCCAGGCCGCATTGGACGCCGCCAGGCAACGCCTCGAGCGTGCGCCGGACGACCGCGCGCTGCTCCAGAACATGATCGAGGCATACCAGGTCTACGGCACGCTCCTGAATGACCGGCTCAAGGAGAACCCGAGGGACACTCGAGCCGGCCTTCGGCTCTCGCAGGTGATCCAGGAGGCGGCGGCGCTGAGCCACACCAACGAGCTGCACAGGGCTCTCGCCGTGCTCACCGAAGCCGCCCGCAACGCCCCGACCGACATCGAGGTGCTGCGGGAGCTCGCGTCGGTCCAGGTGGAGGTCAAGAAACTCGCCGATGCCGCCGAGACGTGCCGCAGGATCCTCGCCGCCCAGCCCGACAATGCATTCGCCCGGGATCTGCTGGCGCGGATCGGTCCCGCGACGACCCGGCCCGCGCGGTAGTCGCCGGCCCGATTCGCCGACCGACGCCTCTTCGCCGTTCGCGCAACGGCGCCCGGAACATCCGCGCGGATTGACCCTGCCCGGCCGCCCGGCTACCATCCCCGTTGTCGGCAAAGCGTGAGCGGCGGCCTTTTTCGCCGGATGCGTATTCGTGAACTCTCGCCCCCGAGCCGAGTTCAGCCGCGACGAGCTGGTGGCGGTGCTCAGCCACTACGACATCGGCGCGATTGAGCGGATCGACCCCCTCCTGAAGGGGTCGCGCCGGTCCCCCAAGCTGATCATTACCACCGACCGCGGGCGCTTCATGCTCAAGCGCCGCGCCCCCGGCCGCGACGACGTCCTGAAGGTCGCCTACTCCCACGCCGTCCAGCGCTATCTCGCCGCCGCCGAGTTCCCTCTGCCCCGCCTCCAGCCGACGCGCGACGAGGGCGACACCATGCTCGCCCGCGACGGGGCGATCTACGAGCTCTTTCAGTACCTGCCCGGCGAACCGTTTGACCGCTCGCCCGAGGCCGCCTTTGACGCCGGCCGGACGCTCGGCCTTTTCCACAAGCTCCTGACCGACTACCGCACCGAATGGGAACCCTCCCGCACCGGATACCACGACAACAGCGCCATCCGCAGCGCCCTCAACGGCGTGCCGTCGGCCGTGTCGACGCACGACAGCGTCGCCGGCCAGGAGACCGAGCTGCTCGTCACCGCGAACCGCCTGTACGATCTCTACGATCAGGCGGCCGAGGCCGTCGAGGCCGCCGACTTTCGCCTCTGGCCGTCCCAGATCGTTCACGCCGACTGGCACCCCGGCAACATGCTCTTCGTCAACGGCCGCGTCTCGGGCGTGATCGATTACGACTCGCTTCGGTGGCTGCCCGCGGCGACCGACATCGCCAACGGGGCGCTGCAGTTCTCGATCGTCGGCGGCGGGGCCGATCCGATGGCCTGGCCGCCCGCCGCCGACGAGATGCGTCTGCACCGGTTCCTGCTCGGATACGACGAGATGCGCGCCCTTCGGCCCGAGGAACTTCGCGTGCTGCCGCATTTGATGATCGAGGCCCTCATTGCGGAGGCGGTCCTGCCGATCGCGGCAACGGGCTCCTTCGGCCGGATGGAGGGGTTCCGCTTCCTGAAGATGATCCGCCGAAAGGCCGAATGGATCCGGGCCAACGGCCAGCACGCCGTCATGGTGGAAAGATAACCCGGCGTTGCACGGGGCAACGCCGCAACGCGAAAAAACGAGAAAGCGCGAAACCGAAAAACGGATGAGGACGTGGTCAACTCACCACGCCGCCGCAGGTGTGATTCGGATCCGAGGGTTCGAAAGTGTTTGTGTCGATGATATCCCGCGATTTCCGGTTCTTTCCGTCGGCGCCTGTGGAGTGCGGGGGCAACGCCGCCGCTTTGCGTCGGACGGGGCGCCGCACGCCGGCGTGTCCGGGTGCGCCCCCGGGAAAGCGGCAGCGAGGCCGCCGCGTTCCAAATCGCGCGGACCGCGCCGTGGATGACGGGCGGAGCGACCGGCCGCGGAGTCGAGCGGACGAACGTTGTCCGCCGAAGCCGGCTCGCAAGACGCGCACACCTTTGGGTCGCGTCCAAAAGCGGTGCTCGGCTTTTCCGGTTTCTCGGTTTCTCGCTTTCCCGCCGTTGCGTTATGCGACGACGGAATGCGCCCGACGCCCGGTCATTGGGGGGCCGAACCCGAAATGCCGTTGAAGTCCGCACACGCGCTTGCCGCGGTTATCT
>CAZTVU010000157.1:0-7999 GCA_964617025.1 uncultured Planctomycetales bacterium
TGCCGGCGGCGTCCCCGGCGGCGTGGCACACACGCAACGGTCCAGCAGCCGAAGCGCCGGCTCCGCGTCGTCGCCGATTGAGCCGACGATCGCGACCACGGGCACCCGTGCGCTTCGGGCCACGGCCGCCACGCCCGCCACCAGCTTGCCCATCGCCGACTGGGCGTCGAGTCGGCCTTCGCCGGTGACCAGCAGGTCCGCCCCCGCGGTCCGTTCGCGGAGGCGCGTCGCCTCGATCACGATCTCGACGCCGCGCCGCATCGTTGCCTCGCAGAACGCCAGCAGCCCCGCACCGAGGCCGCCCGCCGCGCCGGCGCCGGCGACCTCGGCGACATCCTTGCCGAGGTCGCGGCGGATCAGTCCCGCGACGTGCGCGAGATTGTCGTCAAGTTGTCGAACCATCTCGGGCGTGGCGCCCTTCTGCGGGCCGTAGACAGCGGCCGCTCCTCGCGGTCCGCACAAGGGGTTGTCGACATCGCAAGCCACGATGATTTCGGTGTTCGAAAGCCGCGGGTCGCGGCGCGACAGGTCGATTCCGGCCACGCGTGCGAGGCGCTCGCCGTTCATCCCGTCGGGCAGGACGCGGCCGGCGGCATCGAGGAACCGGACGCCGAGCGCCTGCGCGAAGCCCGCGCCGCCGTCGGTCGTGGCGCTGCCGCCGATGCCGATGAGGATCCGTCTCGCCCCGCGGTCAAGGGCGGCGCGGACCAGTTGCCCCGTTCCGAATGTGGTTGTCTTCAGGGGATTGCGGCGCTCCGGGCTGACGAGCGGCAGGCCCGATGCGGCGGCCATCTCGATGACGGCCGTCATCTCTCCTCGGGCCGTCGCCGACGTCGCGGCGGCTGCGGAGCGACCGAGCAGCCCCCACTTCGCCCGGACGGTTTCGCCGAGCGGTCCGCAGACGTCGGTATGGACGTACTCGCCGTCGGTGGCGGCTACGAGGGCGTCGACCGTGCCCTCGCCGCCGTCGGCCATCGGGCATAGGTCGAGGTCGATGTTCGGCCGTGCACTGCGGAAACCGCCGGCAATGGCCGAGCAGACCTCCGGTGCGGGCAGGGACTCCTTGAAACTGTCGGTCGCGATGACGATACGCATGGCTACGCGGCCCGCCTCGCCAGTGGTCGGGGAGCTTGGACCTTGACGCTCCCCCCGCGGGGCTTCGCGTGTAGGTCCAACGTTCGCAAGGGGTTAACAGCTCAAGTCTTGCCGCTGCCGGCCGGTGGCGGCTGTTGCGGTTGGCTCGCGGCGGCCGAATCGCCGAAGAGTCTTGCCTTCATCAGGCGGCCGACCTTGAACTTGACGGTGCGTTTCGGGGGAACCTCGACGCGTTCGAGGGTCTTGGGGTTTTGAGCGGTGCGGGCAGCTCGCTGTTTGCTCTCGAATACGCCGAAGTCGCGAAACTCCAACCGGTTACCATTTCCCAGTTCGGAGATGATCTCGTCGAGAAAACTCTGAATGATCCGCTTGACGATGACTCGCTTGGTGTTGGATCTGTCGGCGATGCGATCGATCAGTTCTTTTTTGGTAATCGTGGCCATTGCTCACTCCCGAGGTCGCAGCGTGTTTCGCAAGTCCACCATCGATTCGCGATTCATGTTACTGTGAATTGGACGAGCCTGCGCAGCCGTCGCATCCCGCCAACGCTCACAAGTTATCATACTGCAATAGGTTTCGGCGTTCAAGCCCCTTCGACAACAGGGAAGTTTGGCGCCGGCGCGATTGCCTGACAATCCGGCCATAGACGGGCCAAATAGACGTAACTATCGCTTTTTAAGCCAGTTACGTTTACACTCGTCTCGCCTGTCGGACCTTCGCCTGCATGAGTCGGTCGCAACATGCTGTCGTGCCAAGAGATAACCGCTGGGCCGGGGCGGTTGCCTTCCCGCATTCCATGCGTGAGTCCATCGGGGACGTGGGCGTTCCGCAAGTCGTTTGGGGGCGGCCGGCGATTTGCGGGCGAGCGGGGAGTGTGCGTAGAATGCTCGTCGCCAAGGGAACCTGTTAAACGGGAGTTAACGCTCGTGTTGCACGGCGAGGAATCTTCATCAATGCCCAAGCGGGCCCGGCCGGAACGGATGAAGTTGGAGACGGTCGAACCCATCGGCAAACGCGTTCTGATTCGAAAGGACGAGGACAAGAAACAGACCAAGGGCGGGATTGCGCTGCCGGACAGGATCGAGATCCCGACCATCACAGGTCGGGTTGTGGCGGTGTCCGCGCAGGTGGCCAGCGATCACGACTACCCGCTCAAGCAGTACGACAAGGTGCTGTTCAATCCGAAGAACGCGATCCCTGTGGACTTCGAGTCGGACAATCAGCTCTACGTGGTGCCGGTGGAGGACGTCGTAGCCGTCTTTCGCCGCCGGGGCTGATCGGCCGACGATCCGCAGTGATGCGTCGCATGGAGTGGCCGTTGTCGCGGCGGACGTTGCGTCGGCCGAGCGCATTGCCGTTGCCCTCTCGGGGCCGTCTATTCCCTCCTGAGCCGACTGCGTGTCGGAGGATTCACGCATGGAGCTTGCCGAGGCACGGCTGCCGGATCGCGCGTTGATCGGGATGGTGCATCTGCCTGCGTTGCCGGGTGCGGCCGGCGCGGCGATGGCGTTCGAGGAGATCGTGGCACGCGCGGCGGGCGAGGCGCGTCTGCTGGCCGAGCACGGTTTCGATGCGGTGCTGGTGGAGAACTTCGGCGATGCCCCGTTTCGCGCCGACCGCGTCGAACCGCACACGGTGGCGGCGCTGGCGGTGATCCTGCACGAGGTGCGGCGCGCGGTCCGTGTGCCGGTCGGCGTCAACGTCCTGCGGAACGACGCGATGGCGGGCGTCGCTTTGATGGCGGTGGCGGGGGCCTCGTTCCTGCGAGTCAATGTGTTCGTCGGCGTGTATGCGACGGACCAGGGCATCCTTGAGGGGCGCGCGCCGGATGTGCTGCGCTACCGGGCCTCGCTCGGCGGCCGCGGCGCGATCCTCGCGGACGTGCACGTGAAGCACGCCGAACCGCTCTCGTGCCGAGACCTGGCGATGGCGGCCGAGGAGGCGGCGTACCGCGGGCGGGCCGACGCGCTGATCGTCACCGGGCCGACGACGGGCCGCGCGGCGGCGTCGGAGGACATCCGCATCGTCAAGCAGAGCGTACCGGACAAGCCGGTGTACGTCGGTAGCGGCGTGACCGCGGAGTCGGTTCGGGTGTTGCTCGATGCCGCGGACGGCGTGATCGTGGGATCGGCCCTCAAGCACGACGGCCGTGCCGGTTCGCCGCTGGATCCGCGGCGAGTCGAGGCGTTTGTGCGAGCGGCGCGGTGAACCGCGGAGAGCGATATGCCACAGCGAATCATCCATGTGACATCCGTGGGGAGCTCCGCCGCCGACGAGATTCGCCGGCTGGGCGTCGGCACGCCGAAGGAACTCTTTCGGCGGATCGAGCGCGTCGTGGGGCCGCGATACCGCGTCACGGGCGCGTCGCGGATCATCATGACGCCGGTGGACGAGTGGAAGGGCGGTCGCGCGGACGATGCCGCCCGCGCCGCCGACGTCGAAAAGGCGCTTGCGAACGACGACGTGGCCGCGCTGGTGTGTATCCGCGGCGGGTCCTGGTTCGTGCGGGTGCTGCCGCGGATCAACTTCGAGGTGCTCAAGCGCCGCCGCACGCCGATTCACGTGTTCGGGTTCAGCGAGATGACGGCGCTCGTCGGCGTGGCCGGCGCGTATCCCCGGTGCGTCGGCGTGTACGACCTCTGCCCGGGGTTTCTCTTCAGCGGCCTGCGACAGGAGGCGAGGCGCGACATCCGGCGGCTGACTCGAGGAATCGAGATCGCCGAGGAGGATTACGACGCTTTCACGGCCGGCTGGGCGCGGGCCTTGTTCCCGGGCCGGTTCCTCGACTTCTTCCGTGAGGTGGTGGACATTATCGAGGGGCGCGGGACGCCTCGGCAGCCTCGCGGACACGTCGTAAGCGGTCGGCTGCCGGCCCGGTCGCGGATCACGGTGGTGGGGGGCAATCTGAGCCTCGTCGAGTCGCTGATCGGGTCGCGCTATGCGAATCTGTTCGACACCCGGGGCAAGTGGCTCGCCCTGGAGGAGATCAACGAATCGCCCGACCGGTTCGATCGGATGATGGCCGCGCTGAAGCTCCGCGGCCTGTTCGACCACGCGGAGGGGATTCTGATCGGCGACTTCCAGGACCATGGCACGGACTATCGGAAGGCGGCGCTGGCGGCGCTTCGCCATCATCTGCCGACCGGGCGGACGGTGCCGATCGTGAGCCTGGAGAACTTCGGCCACGTCTGGCCCATGGCGCCGCTGCCGATGCATCGCGAGATGACGCTCGCGGTGACGAAGGCGGGGAGCGGCCGGCCCCGGGCGCACATCGAGATTCCGTGGCGCGCGTGGTCGGCGGAATGATCGCTCTTGTCCCGCGTGCCGTGCCCCGCAGAGGGGTCCTTTGGCACCCCTTGGGGCCGGCTTGTGTTCTTGGCTTGCGGCGATAAACGGTAACGGCGATGCTGAACCCCGGCATTCCATACGCCAACGCCGGAGAACGGAAAAACGAGAAAGCAAGAAAACGAAAAACGTCTGATGATGTAGTGCATTGACTACCGCAGCGCACGTGTATTTCCGATACGGCCCTCGGGGGTGTTTTTTCACTTTTCCGGTTTTCCGCTTTTCCGTCGTTGCGTCATGCAACGACGCCGTGAACATTGCATCGGGGGCTCGTTGACTTCGTTGCTGCGTTGTCTCGCTGATGCGCATTCGAAAACACTTGAAGGAGGCAGGCCGGTATGAAGCGAAGCGTTGACTCCCTGTGGGTTTCGGCCTTGGCCGCGGGCTTGTGCGTTGTGCTGCTGGTGAATGGGTGCGGCACGGAAGGGACGGGCGGGGGAGGGGGTGCGCTCGCTGGAAACTGGCGGGTCATCAAGTCGATCGTCGGCGGCTCCACGGCGGCCCCGATCGATTGGAGCACGGGCCAGCCCGTCGGGGACGGAAGCGGCGTGAAGGACGGCGACTCCATCTTCGAGGATTGGACGATCACCGAAGAGGGCGGGGGATACAAGGTTTCGAGCGGCGGCGCGAGCGCTTACGGGACGCCGACGGCGGATGGGGCGTACTTTGAGTGGGAAGGCCCGGATCCTGCCTTGGCGCTGTGGGGCGTGCAGGGCACGCTGAAGGTGACGATCGACGTCCATTTGTCGCCGAACGGGGAGTTGTGGGGCGGTCAGGTCTTTCAGCGACACGTTGCCGACGGGATCGGCGTGCTTACGCCGGCGCCGCCGGAATCCTGGACCTTCCGGGCCACGCGGAAGTGAGCGGCGGGCTCGCACGACGGCGCTTGCGCGGCGGTTCTCCTGGCGAAAGCAGTTGACGTGGACGGTCGGTCCGGCGAGAATAGGTGTGCCGGTAGACTCCCCCTTTTCTGACGAAGGAGAGTGCCGTGAGCTGGCGGAAAAAGTCCTTGGGGTTTCTGGCGTGGCTCGCTGCGTTCGTCGGCGGCAGCACGGTCTACGGCCCCACCTGTGCGATTTCGGGAGATGGGATCTTCGTAAACGTTCCCGGATCCTGGTGGGGGTGGGGATGCGGTGACGACGACGATTGCGAGGACTACTGGGAAGAGTGCTGCGACGATTGAGAGGTGACCCCGTCCTGTCGGCGGTCGCCCGAAGGTGAAACGATGACGGCCTGCGTACCGCCGGGTACGCGGGCCGTCGGCCTGTTCAGGGCTGACGCGAGTCAGCGTTTCGGCGCGGCATGTCGCCAACCCGCGTGCAGTTGTTTCTGAAGCTCGCGTAGGAGACCCTCTTGCTCGGGCCGGTTCGCGAGGTTCATGTTTTCGCCGGGGTCGTTCTTGTGATCGTACAGCTCGACGCCGACCGGGGCCTGGCCCGGTCTGGCCCATTCCGTGTACCGGTAGCGGTCGGTGCGGATCGAGCGGCCCAGGATCCCCTCCTGCCGCGGGTATTGGCTGAAGGCGGCGGTCTTCCACGGGCGGCCGGGGTCATTCATCAGCGGGGCAAAGCTGGTGCCCTCGAGACCGTCGGGCAACGGGAGGCCGCACAGTTCGCACAGCGTCGGGTATATGTCGACGAATTCGACCAGGGCGTCCGTTCTGCGGCCGGCGGCCTTCCGCCCCGGCGCGGACACGATCAGCAGCGACCGCGTGGCGACCTCGAAGTTCGTGTGCTTGCACCAGAGCCCGTGCTCGCCCAGGTGCCAGCCGTGATCGCCCCAGAGGACGACGACCGTCCTCTCGCGAAGCTTGAGGCGGTCCAGTTCGGCGAGCACGCGGCCGATCTGGGCGTCGGTGTAGCTGGCGGCGGCGTAGTAGCCGCGGACCAGCTCGCGGGCCTGCCGCTCGGATACCGATCCGCTCCTCGGCATGCCCTCGTAGCTGCGGAGCTCGCCCCAGTCGCTCAACGCCGAGGGAGGGCAGTCCTCGGGCGGCAGGGGATTGGCAGCCAGCGGCACCTTTTCGAGCGGGTAGAGGTCGTAGTATCTCTTCGGCGCTACGAACGGCAGATGCGGCTTGAGGAAGCCCACGGCCAGGAAGAACGGCTTGTCCTTGATCTCGCGCAGGACCTTGATGGCGCGGTCGGCCGTCTTGCCGTCGGGCAGGGCGCTGTCGGGCACGTCCGGGTCTTCCCACGGCGGGCCGTTCACTCGCTGGCCTTGGCGCCGAATCCGCAGGACGGTGCCGGTCTGCGGGTCGCGCTCGACGACCTGCTCGCGCTGGGCGATGCCCGCGGCTCGCATCTGCCGGCGTTTTTCATCCAGCGCCTTCAATGTCTCCGGTTTGCCGTAGGTCGGGCCGCCCGGCGCCCAGTGCGGCACGCTCCACGACTGCGGGTCGTCGAGGCCGCCGTGGTAGATCTTGCTGAGAGCCTGCGTGTGGTAGCCGTGCTTCTTGAAGTGCTGCGGCAACGTGACCACATCAGGGATCGTCTTTCGGAAGTGCGTATTGAGGTCGTAGATCCGTGTGGTGTCGGGCCGTCGGCCGGTCAGCAACGACGTCCGCGACGGGCTGCACACGGCCTGTTGGCAGTACGCCCGGTTGAAGACGAGGCCGTCCCGGGCGAGCCTGTCGATGGACGGCGAACGGACCATCGGGTCGCCGTAGCAGCCAAGCTGCGGCCGCAGGTCGTCGACGGCGATGAACAGGACGTTCAGCCGGGCCGGTTCAGCCCGTACCGTCGTCGACGTTGCTACGGTGGCCAGAACGGTCAGGAACGGGAGACCGGACGTGGCGAGCGTCCCGGCGAACGCGATAGCGCGGCGAGTCATGAGCCGCCTCCAGGAGAAAGGGGCAGTCGTTCGGTACGATCGACAGGCTACCGTCAAAGCGCTTGGCCCGCAACGCGATACCGCCGTTTCTCGACGACCCACAGGCTGCCGCCGATCGTCACCGCGACATCGGGGGCCGGGCGGTAATGGTCCGTGCCGCCGTACGTGTCGTAGTGGATGTCGCCGGCGGTCTCGATCGTCACAGTGCTGCCGTCCCACTCGGCGGATGCCGTGGCGTGCTGAGTTACGCTCACCTGCAAGTGGCCGGTTGGCAGGCGACACGTGAGCCGCGACCCGCCCACCAGCGTGATCGCGTCGCGGTCTCGCAGGAGGGCAAACGCGCCGTCCGTCGAGATCGTCGTCCCGTCGTCGAAACGCGCGTCCCCGGGGCCGAAGACCAGATGGTATGTGTGCTGCGTCGTTCGGACGCGGACCGAGTCGCGGCCCTCGCCGCGGACGATGTCGCGCAGGTTGGGCGATTGCCACCATGCGTCCCAGACCACGAGGAACGGGGCATCGTCGTACCGGCGGACGCAGAGCGTTCGGCAGGGAGGGTGCGCCGGTGTGATGACGGCGTTGGCCACGGGGTAGGTCTCCACCGTGAAGATTTCCGTCCCAGCCGCGCCGAGCATCGTCAGTCGGGCGGAGACGTGGTCGACATTCCATCGCGCATTCCACATCGCGTCGGTACGGGCGCGGCCCATGCGGTTCGTGCCGTTCGCCAACC
>CAZTVU010000157.1:8009-12094 GCA_964617025.1 uncultured Planctomycetales bacterium
GTCGGCGGGCTCGAACGTGCTCGCTCCCGTCGGAACGGAAAGGCGCGTTTCGGATCCCGCGTGGTGCAGCATCCAGTCGTGCGTTCCGCCGCCGCCGACGCGGAAGAGGTCGACGGCGACGTCCTCGACCAGGGCGACGCAGCGGCGGTACGTCTTTGCCTGCGGATACAGGCGGTCGGCGTGGAGTTCGGCGTATTGGACGACGGGACCGGCGAAGAAGTGCGCGACCCTGGGCACCTCGTCGCCGGTCAGCGCCTCGCCCTGCTTCTGGGAGGTCTTGTCCACGGTGACCGTGTTGTGCGACGGCGAGAGGGTGCCGAGGACTCGCGTGACGGCCTCGTTGTAGGGCGTGGCCTTCTCCAGGGCCAGCAGCCGGCTGTGGGAGTAGAACAACAGCGTGAGTCGGTCGGCGTGCTGGTGGCTGCCGCCGGGGACGAGGGCGTTCAGGCCAACCCAGACGCGGTTTGCCTGCCAGTCGTTCCGCAGCGACACCCAGCCGCTCGACAGGTACGAGCTGGTGAACGGCGTCGGTCGCTGCGTGAGTTCCGGGGCACCGTAAAGCAGGGCGGCCCAGGTTCGTCGGCCGGCGCGGAGCGCTTCGTAGTCGCCGACGGCGCGAACGTCGAAAAATCGGTAGCCCACCTCGGCGGTCGTGCAGTAGTCGTCCATGCCGGCCCGTGGGGCCATGGAGTCGCCGACCGTGGGCATCGTGCGGTCGGGCATGGCCATCGAGACGAACCACTCGAGGGCGTTCTTGATGACTTTGCCCGCCGGGCCGGATCGATTGGTGAGGTCGTAGCGGGCGGGCGGGAAGCGGTCGGCGTCCATGTGCGCGAGGTTCCTCGACAGCACGGCCAGCTCGCAGAAGGCGTTCAGCGGGTAGAGGTGGTAGCCGGAGCACATCTCCCAGTAGGCCCCGTCGGGTTTGAAATGCGTCGCGGCCAGGCGGCGGATGCTGCGGTGCTCGGGCCGGTGTTCGGGATCATAAGGGCCGTAGCCGAAGCTCCAGTCGATCAGGTCGTCGCGCTCGAGGGCGAGCGCCGTCTGAATGATCGTGCGATGCCACTGATACAGGTTGTTGTGGTCGTACCTGTAGATCGGCTCGAGCATCAGGTCGTCGAGCATGCGCCGCAGCACGGACCGCTCGAAGCGTTCACGCCGGGCGGCCGTCATGTGGCCGCGCAGCAGTTCGTACGCGCAGGCGAGGTCATTGAGGACCTTGTTGTCTCCCTCGCGGTGGTACGTGAGCAGGACGGACATCTGCGGGTCGGCGTCGAAGCGCGTCTGAAGCCGCTCAATCGTGTCGGCGTGGAGCATGAGGATCTCGATGCCGCGGGCGACATACCGCGCTGCCGCCTCCGGCTCGATTCGGGCGGCCAGCCCCAGGTCGGCGGCGACGTTGCCTGCCTCGAGGTAGAACAGGCACGCCCAGCCGTCGTACATCGTGCCGTGATAGCGGTCGGAGGCGGCGTAGATGCCGGCGTCGGTTTCGGGCGGATAGGTCCTGCCGCAGGAGGGGCAGCGGAACGCATCCGCATCGAACGGATCGAACGCGAGGCGCGAGCGGTCGGCCGGGCACGAGAAGTTGTGATAGACGTTGCCGCGTTTCTTCGGGAACACGCGGCGGAGCTTCTCCGCGGGCACGTCCGCCCAGCGGTCGAGCACGGCCTTGCGGGCGGCGTAGGTGCGTCTTGCCCATTCCTGTGAGCCGAGTTTCGCCCGTACTTCGGCGATCGTCGCGTCGGTGACGATGCCGGCGGGGTGCCTCCAGCGGATCGGTGCCGTCGTAGAGGGATTTGATGTGGCCGGACTCGCGCCAAGAACGTGTACGTACCCGTCCGCGGTGGCGGCGATGATCTCGCTCCGCCCGTCGCCGTTGACGTCGGCGGCGATGAGAGCGGTGACAGGCGTGCCGCAACCTCCGCCCCGGCGCTGACGCTGTGGATACGCCGTCCCTCCGTCGCTTCGTCGCTCCGTTGCTTTGTCGCTTTCCTTCCGGCTCCACACGACATGTGGTCCCCCGTCTCGGTCGCCGACGGCATACAGTCCGCCGTGGCTCGTGCCGAAGACGAATTCCCCGCGGCCGTCGCCGTCGACGTCGCACGTGATGACATCCGTCGCGGTTGCCTCCAGCGGCAACTCCCACCGCACGGTGCCGTCGCCGACGTTCACACAGGCGAAACGGCCGTCTTGCCGGCCGAAGCCCATCAGCCAGGCCCCGTTGCCGGGTCGCAGGAACGCCTCCGCCCCGGCGCGGTTCTCGCCGACGGGGGGCAGCTTGTACCAGAGCGGCTCCGCGCGGAGCGACATGGCGGCCTGGAAGTAGTGGCCGCCGACCAGGCACACCGTGGGGTCGCCGCTCGTCGCGGCGAGGATCACCGGGCGGGTGTACAGGCCCTGGCTTGGCTGCCTGAAGATCCGGGGCGGGTGGAGCGGCCCGAGGAGGGGCTCGCCCGTCGGGCCGTCGGCGACGCAGTAGTAGTCGGGGTTCGTGAAGACGAGGTCCTCTTTGCCGTCGCCGTTGTAGTCCCAGGCGGACGCGTCGTTTGCGCTCGGCCCCCAGAATCGCTCGCCGTTCGGCACTTCGCCCTTCTCCCACAAGATACGGCCCGTGCGGCCTTCGAGGCCCGCGCTCCGCACCAGCGGCGTGCCCGCCCAGACGTAGAGGTCCGGCGTCGCCCGGCCGGTCAGGCGGATCGGGCGGACGTACGCCCTCCGCGGGGCCGGCAGGCCGGCGCGGTCGGGCCTCGGGAATGTGGATCGCCAGAGCAGGCGCCCGCCGAGCGCGGGCGTGACGGCCTCGACCACCGGCGGCGCGGCGGTTTCGACGGTGGTGAGCACGAGCTCGGCGCTGCCGTCGCCGTCGAGATCGGCCACGACGGGGACGGACGACGACCGGTGCGTCGACTTCAACCGAAGCGCGCCGCCATCAAGCCCGAGGATGCGTACGTCCGGTTCCTGGTAGAGCAGGATTTCGTTGACACCGTCGGCGTCGGTGTCGGCGGCCAACAGTGTCGGGGCAGCGGGGCCCTGAATCGCCGGCACCGCAGAGAAGTCCGGCGCGGGGGCAGGCGTCGGGGCGATCCATGGCGTCGGCCGGGCTTGGCCTGAGGGTGTCAGCGACAGCGCGAGGATCTCGTCGCCGCGCCGGATGCGCACTTGGCCTTCGGCGGGGTCGACGGCCGTCGTGCCCGCCTCCTGCCATACGGCGCTGAGCTTCTCGCCCGTCGCCTTCAGAATGCAGACACCCGTCAGGACCGTCCGCGTGGGGTCGCTCGAGGCGTTGGCGACGATCTCAGCCCGACCGTCGGCGTCGAGGTCGGCGCACGCGACGGCGATGGCGCCGGCATGGCGATACCTGATGCGGCCGGTGACCGCGTCGTAAACGCGAACCGCCCACTCCGGCCGTGCCTCGGCATTGAACATCGAGACGATGACCTCCAGCCGGCCGTCGCCATCGATATCGGCATAGGGCGGCTCCGGCCATGTCGTTGCGACCTTGCCGGTGGTCACGCTCTCGGGCCAGCCGTAGTGCCAGGCCTTCTCCATCCGCCCGCCTCGGTTCAGCAGGACCTCATGATGCTGGGCGAAGTCGGCGATGCAGAGGAAGTCCTCGCGGCCGTCGGCGTCGAGGTCGACGAACTTCATCAGCCCGTAGCTGCGGACGTTTGCGGGGGTGACGTCCCACTTGCAGAAGTGTTTGAGCCGGCCGGTTGGCGCGTCGAGGAACCACATGCGGCTGTGGGTCTCGACGACGAGCTCCTTCACGCCGTCGCCGTCGAGATCGGCCTGGAGGAAGCTCGGGAAGCAGGTGTACTCGGGGAAGTCGTATCGCCACAGTTGCCGAGGCGGCCGGGGCGAGGCGGCGGCGTCCGTGCGGCGGGCGGCGGGGGCGGACGCGGCCGCCGGTTCGCTCGTCGCCGCTTCAGGAAAGGCGAACAGGGCGATGTAGCCGTTGTCCTTGTCGGGCGGATAGCCGTGCATGATGACGACGATCTGCCGGCTGCGAGAGCCGGGGAGGTAGTGGTCGGCGTAGAGGTACCAGGCGTACGACATCGGGTCGACGTCGTATCGCCAGATCAGGC
>CAZTVU010000158.1:0-8000 GCA_964617025.1 uncultured Planctomycetales bacterium
TACGTCGCCGTTCTGGCCGCCGGCGAACGGGCGATCGAGGGCGTGCGGATCGGCGTGCCGGCCGAGTACTTCGGCGAGGGGCTCGACGCCGAGGTGGGCGCGGCGATCGAGGCCGCCATCGAGGCCCTCCGCGGCCGGGGCGCCCGCGTCGTGCCGGTCCATCTGCCCCACCTCGCGTATGCGATCGCGTGCTACTACGTCATCGCCACGGCCGAGGCGTCGAGCAACCTCGCCCGCTACGACGGCGTCCATTACGGCTACCGCAGCCCGAATGCCGAGGACTACATCGATGTGTATTGCCGGTCGCGGCAGGAGGGCTTCGGCGCCGAGGTTCGCCGGCGAATCATGCTGGGCACGTTCGCCCTGTCGAGCGGCTATTACGACGCGTACTACCTGCGGGCCCTGAAGGTCCGCACGCTGATCAAACGCGATTTCGAGCGGGCCTTCGCCGACTGCGACGTGATCGCCGGCCCGGCGGCGCCGACGCCGGCCTTCCGCATCGGCGAGAAGGTCAACGACCCGCTCGCGATGTACCTCGCCGATATCTACACAATCTCGGTGAACCTCGCCGGCATTCCCGGCATCACGATCCCCTGCGGCCTCAGCGCGGCCGGCCTGCCGATCGGCCTGCAGCTCATGGCCCCGCACTTCGCCGAGGAGCGGCTGCTCGCCGTCGCCCACGCGTACCAGTGCGTGACCGACTGGCACACGCGCCGGCCGCCGATCTGATCGGGAGGAAACGATGGTGAGCAAAGGAAGCGTTCGCGCGCCGTGGCTGACGCCCGCCGCACTCGCTGTGGCAACAGCGGGCCTGTGGCCCGCAATTCCCCCAGCGACCCGATGGAACCTTTCGGCATCGCGAGTGCCCATGAGCTCGTCGCCGGTCGGGCCGCGCTCGTTCGATCGGTCTCGCAGGAGCCGCCGGTGCTGACGTGTCTTGCCGACGCGACCGCCCCGCCCGCCGCGCCCGACTCGTGGTCGCGGCTGGTGGTCTTCCTCGGGACGATCGTCGGCGTCTCGCTCTCGGGCGTAATGGCCCCGGGACCGGTGACGGCGGCGACGCTGGCGGCCGGCACACGGTCGCGCCACGCCGGCGCGATGATCGCCGTCGGCCACGGGATCGTCGAGTTCCCCCTGATGCTCCTGGTGATGGCGGGGATGAACCGCCTGCTCCAGATGAAGGGCGTTACCATCGCCATCGGTCTGGTCGGCGGCCTGTTCCTCGTGCACATGGGCACGCAGATGCTGCGCGACCTCGGCCGCGACGGCGGACAGACCGCTCAGGCGCCCGCCCGCCACCCGCTCTGGACCGGCGTGGTCCTGACCGGTAACCCGTACTTCCTGCTCTGGAGGGCGACGGTCGGCCTGACGCTCGCCGGCCAGGCGATCGAGCTGGGCGTGCTGGCGTTCGCCCTGTTCGCGATCGTGCATTGGCTGTGCGACCTGGTGTGGCTTGAGGTCCTCTCGTGGTCGAGCTTCAAGGGCACCGGCGTGTTCGGCCCGCGCAGCCAGCGAATCGTGCTGGGCGTGTGCGGCGCGGCGCTGATCCTGATCGGGTTTCGGTTCGTGCTTGACGCGGCGAGACAAGGCGGCTTCGGGTGACCGAGGGGGCAATGCGCGCGGCCGTGTCGGCGGGATCGCGCAGCACGCCGAACTTGAGGGGCACGGCGATGCCTCTGCCGATTTCGCCCTTCGATGATGTTCCCCGATCTCCTGTTTTTTCCGACAAGCTCTTCCGGAGACGATCGGGCCGCGTTCGGGCGCTTCCGGCTATTCGCCTCGTGCGATTCATCGTCCGTCGGCGCCTGTGGACTGCGGTGGCAACGCCACCGCTTTGCCTCGGACGGGCTGCTGCACGCCGGCGCGCCCCAACGAAACGGCGGCAAGGCCACCGCAGTCCAAGGCCTGCGGACCGCGCCATGTGAGACGGTCGGGGCAATGGTTGCTTGCGTCAAGGTCGGGGCAGAATCTTCCATCGCAACGAGCGTGCGACACCCCACGCATCTGTTCGTTGCGGCCAAAAGCCGCGATGGAGAGCCTCTCGCGGGTTGGCGGATAGGAGCGGTCGGGAAAAGAAATCGGGGCGGACCGCCCCCCTGCAGACGGTCCGCCCCGTCACAATCCGGATCAGACGCACTCGGCGACGAGCTCGGCGGATGTGGACTCAAGCACGGCGATCAGTCGATCGAGCCCCGACTGGAACTGCCGCTGGGCCCACCCGGCATCGATGCTCTGGAGCGGAACGGATTCCTTGCGCGCGCCCTGCTGCTCGTGACCGGCGACGAAGACCTCGTCGCTCACCTCGACCTCCAGCGGCCCGCGCAGCTTGAACGTCACGAGGACGTAGGCGTCCTCGCCCAATGCGAACTTGAAGGCCCGGACGCCGCCGTCGCTTCGCGGTTTGGTGAGCGTAAAGCCGTTCGTCGTGAGGAACGACTCCAGTTCCTCGAACGCCGGCGCGACGTCCTCATCCATCGCGCGGGCAAACGCGCGGTTCCAGCCCTCGCGAAGACCGTTGAGACGCCGTACAAACCCCTGTTGCCAGTCGGCCATGGGTTATGCTCCCGATGCGGGCAGTACTGAATGCCTCGGGCGAAGCGCCCCGACGTCGCCCGACATCCCACATATCGTCTTATGCACGATTTGCTTTAGCCCCGGGCATCGGTCGGTGCGAGAAAAGGATCGACGGCTTTCGGACGCGAACCGTCCGGACCGAATCGGTGCCGATAACCGGGTGGACGTCCCGCGTCGGGCTACGGCACTCCCGGGCGGCTCGTCGGCCCGCGCGGCGGCGGGCTCATCGGAGTATCCGGCCAGAGCAGGGACCGCGCGCCCAGCATGGCGGCCAAGGCGTGCTGAGCGTTGTCGATTCGCATTGTGCCGTCGGCGGGGTTCGATCGAAACCCGTTCACCGCGTCCTTCGGGCTGCGAATGTAGTAGCCCTCTTCGGGCTTGAACTGAAGTTGTAGGACAAAGCGCAAGGCTCGGCGGACGGCCTCGGCGTACCGATCGGCCCGCGTCTGGTCGCCGAAGGCCCGCGCCGTTCGCAGGGCCTCGTTCATGCCCTCGACGTACGCGGCCGTGGCAATGCCGGTGCGGCCTCGGGCGTACACGTCGAACCCGCCATCATGGAGGCGAAGCGACTGCGCCTCCGACGAGGGGCGGGACGCGGCGGCATCGGCCCGAAGCTGCGATGCGATCAGCCGATCGGCCATGTCAAAGACGAACTCGGCATATCGCTTCATCGCCGTGGTTCGCGCGGCCCGGCCGTAGGCCTGCATCTGCCACGGGAGAAACGCCGGGCCGGCCGACTCGCGGTAATACCGCTGATAGAACGGCAGGGCGCGGTCGAG
Source organism: uncultured Planctomycetales bacterium (assembly GCA_964617025.1). Classification (GTDB taxonomy): domain Bacteria; phylum Planctomycetota; class Phycisphaerae; order UBA1845; family PWPN01; genus CAZMVY01. The sequence continues at coordinate 3,354 of CAZTVU010000158.1, forward strand.
CGCCTCGCGCCAGCGTTCGTCGCGGAAGCGGTCGTACAGCCGGGCGATCAGGAGCAGCGCCTCGCCGGGTGAGTACTCCTGGCTCTCGCGGGTCTCGGCCACCGCGGCGAAGTGGACGGTGAAACGGCCGCTGGGGTTCTGCAGCGTCCGGCACGCATCGCCGACGGCGGTCGCGATCTCCAGGAATCGATCCGGCTCGGGTGCGTCCAGGATCGTCAGTCCGAACAGCGCGGTCGCGCCGAGCTTGTTCAGGCCGTCGGGCGTCGCCACGAAAAGTGTGCGGTCGAAACCGGGGCGGGGGCGCAGCATCCCGCGCATCACCTCGATCGCCCGATCGCTGCAACGCCGGGCCTCTTCGTCACCGGTCGCACTTGCATACAGGGCCACCGCCCACATCGCACCGGCCTGGCGGACCCAGTTCCGGTCCTGGTTGATATAGCGGTCGCGGCCGGGCAGGTATTCGTAGGCAAACAGGCCCTCGGGGAGCTGGCGGTAGAGCAAGTGCGCCGCGGTCTGATGGATCGCCTCGTCGATCCGCTCGGGGGTCACTTCGGATGCGTCCACGATCCGCAATCCCGACACCAACTCCACGGGCCGCTCGCCGGGTCGGCGCTGCCAGAAGTGCTGCGTGCGAAATCGGAAGAACTCGATGCGCGCGACGTCGGTCGCCGCCGGCGGCGAGTTCGACGGTTCGGTGCCGTCGGCCGGCTCGGGCGTCGCGCCGCCGACGGTTCCCAGCAGCGCGTCGATCACGGCCCGGTATCGGTGGCAGTGAAAGCCGGGTTCCTCGTCGTCCAAACACTCGGGCTCTCGCGACAGGATCTGGCTCGGTCGAATGTAAACGTCTCGACCGCCGATGACGGCGCGAATCCCCTCGAGGCCCGGTTCGTACGCGGCCGCCAGTCTCTCGGCCGGTTCCTCCCCGGTACCGACGCGCACGTCCGGCCCGAGCAACTCGATCTCCAGCGAATAGCGGCGTGCGCGGTCCGCGTGAACCGGACGTCCCTTTGCCGCGGCGAAAAGCAGCGCGTCTTCCGCAGCGGCAAGGACGGAATCGAAAACAGGTTTCGCGGGCGATCGGCCGATCGCCACGAGCGCGCCGTCCTCACGGAGCGTGACGAAAGCAGGGCATGTCAGCCCCTGCAAGGCGGGCGGCACATACGCGGATGCATACGGCTTGCCAAGGTCCGATAGCGATTCGATCTGCCGACGCGCCGCCTGAATGAGGAATGCCTGATCGATCGGTGCCACGGCCGGCGGCGGAGGGGACGGCTGCCCATGCGGCGTCATCGGCTCCGTCGTTACCGTGCCGGGGCCGAGCACGCCATACGCAAACAAGGCAGTCCACAGCGACACGCTCACGGGCCTCCTCCGCGCGGGCTGAGCTTACACGTCATGCCCGCCGCTCGTCCAGAAGCCCACCGCAGAAACGCTGTCCGTAAAAAGACCGAGATCCGCCCGAAAGCGGATCCCGGCCCGAAGAAAAGGGGTGTGTGTGCCGGATTATAGCCGAACGATTCTGCCATGCCAAGATGGCGCAGGACCCATTTTCGTTTTTTTCTTCGGGCGCCCTAGGGCCTTTCGGGCAGTCCTTCGAGGCAAAAGGCTGCCCGAAAAGCAGGCCGGGCCGATTTGCACATCACCCGTCCCGACGGTATAAAACGGGGCGTCATGCGTGGCGAGAGTACTCACGTGCCGGGGGCGATCGCGGCCGCAGCCATTATTCGGTTGCTTTGGATTCGCGTTCGGCAAATGTGGCGGTAAAGCTCCCGCAAAGGCAAAAAGCAATGACTTAAGCCCCGGGAGTTTCGGCTCGCGGGGCTTCTTGCTGTAACGAGCGTTTTCGTCGAGAGATAAGAAAAGACTCGTGGGAACAGGATTCCGTGGACTTTGGACATCGGAATCCGAGCAAAACGGCGTGCGAGGTGGCCATCCGTGAGCGTATTCGAGGACGTTCCGTCGCAATTCGACTTCGCAGCGACTGAAAAGAAGATTCTTCAGTTCTGGGAAAGCAGAGACATCTATGCGAAGTCTCTGAAGCAGCGAGAGGGCGCGACGCCGTTTGTTTTTTACGAGGGTCCGCCCACCGCCAACGGCCTGCCGCATCCGGGCCATTGCCTCACACGGACGGTCAAGGACCTGTTCCCCCGGTACAAGACGATGTGCGGCTACTACTGCCATCGCAAGGCGGGTTGGGACACGCACGGTCTGCCCGTGGAGGTGGAGGTTTGCAAGGAGCTGGGCATCCACGGGAAAGACGAGATCGAGCGGTACGGCGTGGAGGCCTTCGTCCAGAAGTGCGTCGAGAGCGTGTTTCGCTACACGCGGGAGTGGGAGGCGCTGACGCGGCGGCTGGGGTTCTGGATCAATCTGGATGAAGCCTACGTGACCTATCACCAGTCGTATGTCGAGAGCGTGTGGTGGGCCCTCAAGACGTTGTTTGACCGGGGCCTGCTGTACCAAGGGCACAAGATCGTGTGGTGGTGGCCGCAGGGCGGGACGGCCCTCTCCTCCGGCGAGGTGGGCGAGGGCTACCGCACGGTCGACGACCCGTCGATCACGGTGCGGTTCCGCGTCGCCGGCGAGCCGAAGACGTCGTTCCTCGCCTGGACGACGACGCCGTGGACCCTGCCGAGCAACGTTGCCCTCGCGGTCCACCCGGATTTCGACTACGCCTTCGTGAAACACGTGGAGGGCGAGACGTTCATCCTCGCCCGGGAGCTGATCGAGAAGACCTTCCACGGCCTTCCGGTGAAGATCGACAAGGATCTGGAAGTCCTCAAGGTCGTGAAGGGACGCGACCTGATCGGGATGGAGTACGAGCCGATCTTCCGGTACGGCACGCCGGAGTCGGGCAAGGCGTGGGTGGTGGTCGATGCGTCGTTCGTCACGCTGGAGCAGGGCACGGGCATCGTGCACATCGCCCCGGCGTTCGGCGAAGACGACTACAACCTGGCCAGGCAGAAGGGCCTGGGGTTTCTGCAGCTCATCGCACCGGACGGGACGTTCGTTCCCGAGGCGACCGATTTCGCCGGGCGATTCTGCAAGGAGGCCGACGCGGACATCATCCGCTGGATGAAGGACAAGGGCGTCCTGCTGAAGCGCGAACAGTACCGACACGAGTACCCCTATTGCCCGCGGGCGGAGGACGATCCGCTGATCCAGTACGCCCGCAAGAGCTGGTTCATCCGCACGACGCAGTTCGTCCCCGCGTTCCTGGCGAACAACCGGCGGATCAACTGGCTTCCGGAGCACATCCGGGACGGCCGGTTCGGGAACTTCCTCGAGTCGAACGTGGACTGGGCGCTGTCCCGCGAGAGGTATTGGGGAACGCCGCTGCGGATCTGGCAGTGCGAGAAGACGGGCTATCAGGAGGCCGTCGCGAGCTATGCGGAGCTCCTCGCCAAGCCGGACGTTCGGGGCACCGAGGTCTGGGAGGCGGCCCGGCAAAAGAATCCGGCCCTGGTCGAGCACCTCAAGGTGCACAAGCCGTACATCGATGCCGTCACGTACCGTTCGCCGAAGGATCCCCAGGCCCGCATGCGGCGCGTGCCGGAGGTGATTGACTGCTGGTTCGACGCCGGCTGCATGCCGTTCGCCCAGTGGGGCTATCCGCACCAGGGCGTGGAGACGTTCCGGCAGCGATTCCCGGCCGATTTCATCAGCGAGGCGATCGACCAGACGCGAGGCTGGTTTTACAATCTGCTGGCCATCAGCACGATGCTGTTCGGCGACGACGAAGGGGACGCCGGCAAGACGCGGTCGCCTGCGTCCTCCCGCCGCGATCCTTTCTGCTTCCGCCGGGAATACCCCCATCCGTTTCGAAACTGCATCGTGCTGGGGCTGATCCTGGGCGAGGACGGCAAGAAGCTCTCGAAGCGTCTGCGGAATTACAAGGAGCCGTCGCACATCTTCGATCGCGAGGGCGCCGATGCGATGCGGTGGTCGCTGCTGAGCGCGCAGACGCCCTGGAGCAGCCCCCGCTTCCAGGAGGAGGCGATCGCCACCGGCCAGCGGGAATTCCTGATCCGCCTGTACAACGTCTACAGCTTCTTCGTGATCTATGCGAACATCGACGGGTTCGACCCCGCCGACGCCGCACAGGCGGCGGCGCCGGTCGCCGAGCGGCGCCCGCTCGACCGGTGGATCCTCAGTGAGCTGCACGCCACGATCCGGGACGTCCGGGCGGCGCTCGACCGGTACGAGAACTACCCGGCCGCGCAGCGGCTGATCGAGTTCGTCGACGGCCTGTCGAACTGGTACGTGCGGCGGTCGCGGTCTCTGTTCTGGCAGGCCGACGCGGACGCGGCGAAGCGAAACGCCTACGCGACGCTGTGGACCTGCCTCGAACACCTGTGCCGGCTCGCGGCGCCGTTCGTGCCGTTCTTTGCCGAGGCGATCTATCAGAACCTGGTCCGCCGGCCGTTTGGTGATCGTGTGCCGGAGAGCGTGCACCTGTGCGACTACCCGCAGCCGGATGCCGCGCTGATCGACGCGGAGCTTTCGGCCCGCGTCGCCGTCGGCCGCGAGATCGCCTCGCTCGGCCGCAGCGCCCGGACCGCCGCGAAGATCAAGGTCCGCCAGCCGCTGCGGCAGGTCGAGCTGGTCCTGGCCGATCCGTCGGCGGCCGAGTGGCTGCAACACTAC
>CAZTVU010000158.1:8010-12073 GCA_964617025.1 uncultured Planctomycetales bacterium
GATCGCCGAAGAGCTGAACGTAAAAAAGGTCGAAATCGCCGCCGAGGCCGACCGGTACGTCTTGTATACGGTGAAGCCGGATTTCAAGGTGATCGGCCCGAAGTTCGGCAAGCTGGCGCAGCAGGTCAAGCAGGAACTGGCCAAAGCCGACGCGGCCGCGCTGCGCCGGCAGTTGGATCGGGACGGGCGGATCAAGCTCGCCGTCGGCGACCGCACCGTCGAGCTCACGCCGGAGGATGTGCAGATCACGCTGGCGGCCCGGCCCGGCTGGGCCGCCGCGCAGGGCCGCTCGGCGGTCGTCGTGCTGGCGACCGAGATCACGCCCGAGTTGCGGCTGGAAGGACTGGCCCGCGAGTTCGTCCACGAGGTGCAGGCGTGCCGCAGCGACGAGAATCTGCCGTACGAGGCGCGGATCCGCATCTTCGTCGAGATCGATCCGTCCGTGGGTGGAGAGTTGCTCCGGGCGATCGAGGCAAACCGCGGCTATATCCTGGGCGAGACGCTGGGCACCGAGTTGCTCGTCAACGGCGCGCCGCCGGCCGGGGCCACGATCCACCGGCGCGACATCGAAGGCATTGGCGTGCGGCTGGCCATCCCGCGGGCGTAGGGCCGGGACCGCGGACTCGGGGCGCGGTGCCACGCTTCGGACAGTGGCGGTCCGTCACACGCCGGAAGCGAAGCCCACGCGACAGGACGCGGGGAAGCGGCGCAACGGCGAAAGGGGGGCGGACGCTGAGCCCATCCGCCTTGACGGACCGGGCTACCCGGGCCGCCGGCTGTTTCAGAATTCGGGGGGGCGTTCGTTGGAGTGAGCGGAGCGCTTCGCCCGGTGTTCGCGAAGCAACTGGACGAACGCGCTGGCCGCCTGCAACTTCTTGATGCGAAGAGCGTAGGCGGCGATCTCCAGGGCGATCCATCCGAATGTGAGCCATGTCAGATAGAGGTGGCTTCGCGTGGAGGTCGGCGAGATCCCGCCATGGGTGTCGTGGAAACCGCCGGCGACGACCTGCAGAATCCACAGTACCAGGAGCCCCACAGCGTCGGCCCACTGCACGCGCAGGTCCAGGAGCAGGACCATGCCGAGCAGCGCCTGCGACGCCGTCAGCAGGATCTCGACCCGCTGCGCGTAGCTGAGCGGGATCGGCTCGACGGGCATCCCGTGGCGCCAGGAGGAAAGGTAGAAGACGAACGGCATGACCGCCACAAGGAGGGTCATCTCCTGCAGGGCGGAACTGGCCATGTTCATAAAGGCCATCGGGGCCGTTCGGACCTTCCGGGCCCAATTGAAGGCGGACACCTTCTCGGGGAACTCGCTGAGGACCGGGGCGATCCACTGGAGCATGATATACGACGAGATGCCGACGACCGGCCCCAGGGCGATGCAGCTTTCGACAAACGGATGGGCGCAAACGAAGATGGCGGCCCCGCCGATGACGAAGAGCATCAGGATGAGGTTGCCCCGAAGCGAGGGGCGGCGGCGCAGAATCCAACGCGGGATGGCATCCATGTCGTCGAGCTTTTCGGCCTCCTCCGGCGGGGCGAGCGAGAGAAGATACACCACGACGCCGTATACGGCGACAAGGAGGACGCCGTCGAGCACGGAGAGCGTGCCCTTTAGACAGACGCAGAACATGTAGAGCGTCGGAACGAGGAAGGACACGACCTCGACGCTGTGCTCCGGCTCGAGCTCGATGGTGCCCAGGAACCGTTTGAAGCGGACCCGGGAGGAAATGGTGGCGACGATGAAGATGAGCGGCCAGCCGAAGCCGATCAGAAGCCGCGTGGCCCCGGTGAAATTGGCGGTCATGTATACGATCTTGTCGCGGTCGGCCCCGGCGGACCAGGCGAGGACGGCTTCGACGCTGTACTCGGGGAGGGTCTGGATCAAGGCGAGCGCGGCCAGGGCCGCCCCCTGGCTGATGAGGAACTGCGCAGACTCGGCGGCCCAACTGATGCAGAGGGCAGCGAGAATGATGAGGGGGAATGTCCACACCGCGTCGATGGGACTGGCCTGCGACGCCAGGATGCACAGAGAGTCGAACGGTTGCGGGAAAGTCAGCACGCGGCACCTGACCCCTGATCCGTCATCACTTCACCGTCCCGGTACTTCACCTCGCCGCCGACGATCGTGAGGGCGACGCGGCCCGTGACCTTCCAGCCGTCGAACGGGCAGTTGCGGCTCTTCGAGCGGAACTTCGCGGCGTCGATCGTCCAGGCGGCCTTGGGGTCGATGAGCGTGACGTCCGCGTCGGCGCCCTCGGCGAGCGTGCCCTTGCTCAGGCCCAGGACGCGGGCGGGGCGGACGGTCATGCGCTCGATCAGCGCGGGCCAGTCCAGCAGGCCCGGCTCGATGAGGGCCTTCACGAACAGGGGCAGGGCCGTCTCCAGGCCGATGATGCCGAACGGCGCGTCGCCGAAGAGGAGCTCCTTCTCCTGCATGGCGTGCGGCGCGTGGTCGCTGACGAGGCAGTCGATCGTGCCGTCCACCACGCCGTCGAGGCAGGCCTTCACGTCGGCGGCCGTCCGCAGCGGCGGGTTCATCTTGAAGTTAGGGTCGTAGGTGGCGCAGACCTCGTCGGTCAGCAGCAGATGGTGCGGGCAGACCTCGCAGGTGGCCCGGACGCCGTCGTACCGGGCCCGACGGATCAGGTGGACCGAGCCGGCGGTCGAGACGTGGGCCATGTGATACCGCGCGCCGGTCTCGCGGGCGAGGCGAAGGTCCCGCTGGAGGACCAGCTCCTCGGCAATCGCGGGCATCCCCGGCAGCCCCAGCCGCACGGAGACGTGGCCGCTGTGCATGACGCCCCGCCCGGACAGGTCGGGATCCTCGCAATGCTGGATGATCGCGCGGTCGAACATCGTGATGTACTGGAGGGCCCGCAGCATGGTGGCGGCGCTGGTGACGCAGTTTCCGTCGTCGCTGAAGGCGACGGCCCCGGCGCGGACCATCTGGCCCATTTCGGCGAGTTCCTTGCCGGCCCGGCCCTTGGTGATGGCGCCGATGGGGAACACGTTGCACAGGCCGGCGCGGCTCGCCTGGCGAAAGACGAACTCGATCGCCGTCGCGTCGTCGAGCGGCGGGCGGGTATTGGGCATGCACGCGATGCTGGCGAAGCCGCCGGCGACGGCGGCGGCGCAGCCCGAGGCGATGGTCTCCTCCTGCTCGTCGCCGGGCTCGCGCAGGTGGACGTGGATGTCGATCAGGCCGGGGGCCACGATGAGGCCGCGAGCCTCGAGGACGACCTCCGCGTCACCGGCAACGCGGCCGACGCCGGCGACCTTGCCCTCGGCCAGAAGGACGTCGCAGACCTCGTCGAGGCCGCGGCTCGGATCGATCACCCGCCCGTTCCGGATCAGTGTTTTCGGGATCGCCATCGATTCAGACCGCCTCGTCCACGCCCGTCGCCTGGTTGACCAGGAAGAGCACCGCCATGCGGATCGCCAGACCGTTGGTCACCTGGCGGAGGATGCTGCTGTTGGGGCCGTCGGCGACGTCGGCGGCCAGCTCGATCCCGCGGTTGACCGGCCCGGGGTGCATGACGAGCACGTCCTTCTTCGCCCGCCTCATGCGCTCGCTCGTGAGGCCGAACAGCCGGATGTACTCCTCGGTGCTGGGGAACACCTGGCTGGTGATCCGCTCCTTCTGGATGCGGAGCATGTTGATCACGTCCACCTTCGGGAGGATCTCGTCGAGGTCGTGGCTCACGTCGCAGCCCATGGCCGCGATCTTGGCCGGCACGATCGTCGTCGGCCCGACGACGGTGACCCGGGCCCCAAGCTTTCGCAGGCCCCAGATGTTCGACCGGGCGACGCGCGAGTGGGCGATGTCGCCGACGATGGCGACGTGGAGTCCCTCGATGCGGCCCTTGAGCTCGCGGATGGTGAAGATGTCGATGAGGCCCTGGGTGGGGTGTTCGTGCTGGCCGTCGCCGGCGTTGATCACGCAGCCCCGGACGCAGCGCGCCAGTTGGTGGGGCGCCCCGGCAGCCGAATGCCGCACCACGAGGATGTCTACGCCCATCGCCTCGATGTTCCGCACGGTGTCGAGCAGCGTCTCGCCCTT
>CAZTVU010000159.1:0-1466 GCA_964617025.1 uncultured Planctomycetales bacterium
GTCGCCATCCAGGTCCGCCACGCGGCGCTGCACCCCGGGGCCGACTCCCTGGTTGAAGCTGATCGTGTCGCGATCGAACCGCCGCTCGCCGACGTTCCATACGAACCGGAACAGGCAGATCGGATCATTCGCACCCGGGTCGCCGTCGTTGTGTGCCCGAAACCGCTTTCCGGTGACCAGCTCGTTCCTGCCGTCGCCGTCCAGATCCGTCCAGACCAGGCAATGCACTTGCGAAAAGCTCTTGTCGATCTCGTGCTTCGTCCACGTGGTCTTGCCGTCCTTCGGCTCGCCCTGCTCATGCCACTCGAGCCCGTAGTCGTGCGCGTGGCCGACGATGATATCGTTCCGCCCGTCGCCGTTGACGTCCACGACGAGCGTCGGAAGGCTGAAGTGGGAGAACTGGAAGTCCTCATGCAGCTTCCACGGCCCGCCCCAAAAACCCTCCGGGGCCTCGTACCATCCCTTGCCCACCAGCACGTCCGGCCGGCCGTCGCCGTTGATGTCGCCGACGCCCAGCCCGTGCCCGTATCCCGGCCCGCCCAGCAGCACCTTCGTAAACACCGGCGGCCGGCCGTCCTTGCCCGGCCTCATACGGATGACTACCGCCGGGTTCTTGGCGTCCCAACTGTTCGGAAAGATCTCCGGCACCCCGTCGCCGTCGATGTCCTCCATCAGCGTCCCCTCGTTGCTCGAAAGCCCGTCGGCGATCAGATGCTCTTTCCACGGCTCACACGCCGCCAGCCCTTCCTTTCCGGGGTTCTGATACCAGCACACCCGGTCGTTAAACCACGACGCCGAGATGACATCAACCCACCCGTCGCCGTTGACATCGTACGCGTGATCACCGTTGTTCTGCCGAAACTCCTTGTTCCCCGTGCCCACGTGTCGCAGCGGCCGCCGCTTCCACAGGGGTCCCTCGTACCAGTCAGGCCCGGCCGTGACATCCGGCTTGCCGTCGTTGTTGACGTCCGCCACGGCGATCCCCTCGTTGTAGTCGTCGGCGATCTGCCGCACCTCCCAGCGGATCCTGCCCGCCTTCGGGGCTTCGGCCCCTGCCGCCGACCCCGCTAAAGCACACGCGCCCGCCAATCCCAACTCCACCAGCCACTTCGCGCACCTCGTGCTGTTCATCGCAACCACTCCTGATAATCGATCATGGAACGGCGCCCGATCACCAACCGACCGCGCGCCATGCCGCCCCCCTCTTACCCTCGGTTGCCACCCCCGCCGAGTCATGCGTGCGGCCGCTCAGCGCCGCAACCCGATCGGCGGCGCCACAAAGCACCGTGAACAACGCGGCTCGTATTCTTCCGGTCCGCCGACCATGTTTTCCTCGATCGGTGCCGTGCGCTGCGTGAAATCCGCCGCCTCGCCACACCGGGCGCACCGCCCCGTCAGACGCGTCACCTCGTCCGCCACCTCCATGAGCGTCGGCATCGGCCCGAACGGGAGCCCCCACGAGTCGC
>CAZTVU010000159.1:1476-12071 GCA_964617025.1 uncultured Planctomycetales bacterium
GAGGATCACCCGTTTACCCGCCGCCGCAAGCGCACCGCACACCCCCGGTAGCGACTCATCAAAGAACTGGGCCTCGTCGATTGCGATGAGGTCCGCGAGCGCCGAGGCACCCGTCAGGTCTGCCGAGCACGCCAGAAGCTCCGCCGGCAATCGCCGCCCGGTGTGCGAGATCACGGCCGATAGATCGTATCGAACGTCCGACGCGTGCTTGAACACGGCCACTCGCACTCCCGCCGCGCGAGCGTCGCTCACCCGCTGAATCAGCGCCTCCGTCTTGCCGCTGAACATGCACCCGCAAATCACCTCGATGCGACCGACACGCACGCGTCGAGTTTCGCCCATGCGACCTCCCTGCTTCGGTCGGTATCATCCGACACTTCGGCGGTCGTGACAACCGTGCCGCTTTGCAGCCGCACGCCGAACAGACCGGCTCCGCCCTCAGCCACGCCTGTGCCGACGGCCGTCCCCAAAGAGCCAATGACTACGACAAGAGCGATCGCTTTCTTTCGCCGCGCCACAACCGGGCCAGCGCCACCGAGCTCGGTCGCGGCACAGGGCCGCTTGCCACATTCGCTCTGTTGCCCGCTAGCAAGATGCCAACATTCGACACGACAAGGTCTTAGCGGCGGACGCCGACGAGGGTACGCTCACTAGGCAACGTCGCCCTACAATCGGCAACGGCTGCACAATCAGAATCGCACGCATAACCTTAGCCATAGCAGTTCGTTAGATCACACCGAACCAAACGGCCTGGAACCCGGGCCCCCGATGTGCCTTCAGGAATGGCGTTCGGGGCGTGCAGCGACAAACGGTTGTGCTGAGGAAACCGGAAGGGAGAAGGATATGAACGCTGTTGGTCCGGTGGGGATGTCGGGTGGTTATTCGGGCTTCGCTACGCTGAGCGCAATTGCCAGCAATGGAAGTAGCTCATGTGGGGCGTTGGCGTTGCCCATCGATTCTTCTGCCACCGGTACATCGATCAGTGCGCAGATCTCCTCATTCATGCAGTCGCCGGAGGCGGTCAGCAATAAGGACATGTTAAATACTCTGTTGCTGCTTGCAGCCATGAAGCTGCTCGACTCCGACGACAAGAAAGATGACGACAAAAAGTCCCTCGCCGGACTCCTCATCCTCGCCGCCGCATCCCGCCAACAGCATGGGGGCATTTCGCCGCTGCAGTCGCAGTCGCTTTCCTTCACCCAGGGCGCCGTCAAACTCAACGGGGACTTGGGCGGAATGTCGCACGTGTCGCTGGGCCAAATGGGCTACTCGTCGATCTATGCGGGCGGGTCGGTGGCGACATCTTCAAGCATCGACATCAGCGCCTGAAAGGGCGAACGCGACCTCAAAGAGCCGTAACCATCTCGTTTATAGATGGTTAGATGTAAGATAGCCTCCAGGTCTCGACTCGGCTGTTGCACGTCCCGCCCCCGACACCTGATAAAACGGCCTGAACGGCGGTTTTTCCTTGACATTCAACTTTGCCGGTGCTACAAGAGACCCATAATCAGGGAGAGAGAAGATGTCTCGAAGGCGGCACCTCTTCCGCTTCGCCTCACGACGCCGTTGGTTCAAAGCGATGGCCTGCGGCTGTCTGTGTCTCTCCCTCGCGTGTCTGGCCGCGCCGTACGAGGAGTCAACCTCCGAAGACCGACCAGCGCCGGCCGCAACGATCGGCGATCTCGATGGCGATAACCAGGTAACGGAGGCCGATGTCACCCGCTTTCAGACCCTCGCGGCGTCTGTCAGCGGGTTCCTCGGCAGCAAGACCGGCGACGCCGCATACCGTTCGGAAGCCGACTTGGACGGCGACGGCGAAATCAATTGGATTGATTTGCAGATACTGATCAACGAACTCAGCAAGGAGTAATCGCGAGGTGACACCCGCGTCACTCGGGCACAGCCGCTCGTCTCGCGAGAGAGTCGGGACAAGGAGAGAGAGATGCGTTTCCACCGAACAGCCAAGATATCGGCCGTATCCGTCTTTATGGGACTCGCCCTTCTTCCGCCGAATTCCGCGAGGGCCGGCATGGTGACGATCGACATGATCCCCTCGGTCACGGAGGCAGTGGTCGGCCAGTCCGTCGTCGTGCAAGTCCTGGCCGATCTCTCGGAGCCTGTAATCGGGTTCGGCTTTGACTTTGTATTCGACCCGACGCTTCTCCGCCTGGATTCGGTGACCATTCCGCAACCATTCGTTTCGCTCGTCGGCTCGCGGCAGAGCGGCGGCGTTCTCGCGATGGCCTACCCGAACAACGCCCAGGGAACCGCCTCGCTCCTCGCCTCCGCCCGTTTCACTACTTTGAGCCCCGGCCTGGCCGTCGTGGGCATCGTGGCCGACCCGGGCGACAAGACCCAGGGGTTTCCCGAGTTGCAGGTCGGCGAGTACTCGACCGTGACCGTACGAACCGCCGGCATTCGCATCGTCGTCCCGGAGCCGTCCACCGTGCTCTTTCTGGCGGTCGGCATCCTGGCGATGTTCTGGCTCCCCTATCACCGCGCAACCGGCCGCTCCTGAAGACGCGCGATGTAAACCGTCGCCTCGCTCCGCCTTGCCGCGCTTAGTGGCCTCATGTAGACTACGGTGCTTTGTGCCATCGCAGCCACTCGTATCGCCCGCCCTGGTTGCGACGGACGTACGGACGCAAACAGCAACGGCAGGGAATACGGCGTGAAGACCCTCGTAGTCAACTGCGGCAGTTCATCCATCAAATACCGGCTTTTCGACATGCGGGACGAGTCCGAACTCGCCCGCGGGCTCATTGAGCGCATCGGCGAACGGACGTCCAATGTCGTGCTGCAGCACGCCGGCAACGAATACCACACCGGCGAATCGATCCCCGACTACGAAGCCGGCATCCGGTGCATGATGCGGACACTCACGCAGTCAGGTGCGAACCCTCCGCTGGCGAGCGCACGGGAAATCGACGGCGTCGGCCATCGCGTGGTGCACGGGGGCGAGGAGTTCTACGACTCCGTCGTCATCGACGATTCCGTGATCGCCGCCATCGACGGCTTCTGCGAGCTGGCCCCGCTTCACAACCCGGCGAACCTCGCGGGCATCCGGACCGCCATGCAGACGATTCCCCACTGCCCCCACGTCGCGGTGTTTGACACCGCGTTCTTCCAGACGATGCCGCGGTCCGCTTATACCTACGCGTTGCCCTATGAGTGGTACAAGGAGAAACGCGTCCGTCGCTACGGCTTCCACGGCACCAGCCATCGCTACGTCTCCGGCATCGCGGCCGACCTGCTCGGCCTGCCGCAGCCGAACCTCGTCACGCTGCACCTCGGCAACGGCTGCAGCGCAACCTGCATCCGGGCGGGCCGGGCCGTCGATCAGAGCATGGGATTCACGCCGCTGGAAGGTCTCGTGATGGGCACGCGGAGCGGCGACATCGACCCGGCGATCATCTTCCACCTCACCAGCCAGGGCATGACGATGGAGGAGATCCACAAAGGCATGCAGAAGCGCGGGGGTTTGCTTGGCGTCAGCGGCGTCTCTTCGGATCTGCGCGACGTCGCCGAGGCCGCCGCGAAGGGCAACGAACGCGCGGCCCTCGCGATCGACGTCTTCGCCCACCGCGCGCGCAAGTACCTCGGTGCGTTCTTCTTTGAACTGGGTCACTGCGACGCGATCGTGTTCACCGGCGGCATCGGGCAGAACGCATCGTTCATGCGCGAGAAGATCCTGTCCGGCCTTGAGCCCGTCGGCATCGAGCTCGACCCCGTCCGCAACGCGGAACGGCGTGCCGACGCGCACCGCATCTCGACGGACGGCAGCCGCGTGGCCGTGTGGGTCATTCCCACCAATGAGGAACTCATGATCGCCCGCGACACCTGGCGCCTCGTCCGGGAGGGGCGGCATGAGCCCCGCGGGGCCTCGCTATTGGCCCGGTAATGCCCGGGGCGTCGCCCTTCGCGCGAATGCATGGTATACTGAGGCGTTCGGCGCGGCGGCTTCGGGCGCAGGTGATTCCAGCGACCATGAGCGACACGGCATTCGTCCTGGTGGTTGAAGACGAGGCGGCCCACGGAGAGGCGATTGCCGAGGGGCTGCGCCGCTCGGGCCACGCCTGCCGCGTCGTCACGAGCGGGGCGGACGCAATTGCCAGCATCCAGCAGCGGCCGCCCGACGTGGTCGTTACCGACTACAAGCTCGGCGGCGAGATCACCGGCGCCGACGTGCTCACACAGACCAAGCGGATCTCCCCCGAGACCGAGGTGATCCTGATCACCGCCCACGGCAGCGAACAGCTCGCCCGCGACGTCCTGCGGCCGTGGAGCCCCGCGCGGGCCTTCGACTACCTCCGCAAACCGATCGACATCGACGAGCTGCGGGCCGTCGTGGACCGGGCGGCCCGTCAGGCGATTGCCAGCCGCGAAAACCGCGCGGTGCGCGAGCAGCGGGAGAAGGCGTTCCGCTTTGCCGGGCTCATCGGTTCCAGCCCGACCATGACGCGCATCGTCGATCGGATCCGGCGAATCGCCGACAGCAAGCTGACCGTCCTGATCACCGGCGAGTCCGGAACCGGAAAGGAGCTGGTCGCCCGGGCCATCCACGACAACTCGCCGCGCCGCAACCGGCCTCTTCGCGTGATCAATTGTGCCGGACTGAACGAGAACCTCCTGGAGAGCGAGCTGTTCGGCCACGTCAAGGGGGCCTTCACCGGCGCGGTCAGCGACCGCAAGGGGCTATTCGAGGCGGCCGACGGCGGCACGCTGTTCCTCGACGAGGTCGGCGACATGCCGCTGGCCATGCAGGCGAAGCTCCTTCGGGCCCTCGAGAACGGCGAGATCACGCCCGTCGGCACAAACGAGGTGCGGCACGTCGACGTCCGCGTCGTCGCCGCCACCAAGCGCGAGCTGACGGAGATGGTCGCCGCCGGCACATTCCGCGACGACCTTTTCTACCGCCTCAAACAGGTCATGATCCGGCTCCCCTCGCTGCGTGAGCGCCGCGAGGACATTCCGCTTCTGGTGGACCACTTCATCGAGGAAGCCAACGCCCGGCACGGCAAGAAGGTCAAGGGGGTCACGTCCGAGGTCCTGCGGCGGCTGAGCAACCAGCAATGGCCGGGCAACGTGCGCGAGCTTCGCAGCACCGTCGACAGCATGGTGGTTATCGCCGAGCACGACGTGCTCGATGTGAACGATCTGCCGGAACACGTCCGCGGCACGACCGACATCGTCCTCGCCGGCGGTCCGCTCAGCACCGCCGGCCTGAGCATGAATGACATGGAAAAGCTCCACATCATCAATACGCTCAAGATGACCGGCGGCAACCGCGAAAAGGCGGCCAAGGTCCTGGGCATCGGCGCAAGGACCCTGTACCGGAAGCTCAAGGAATATGGCTTGAACTGATCGCTCTTCGGACGCGACGCCCCGGCCGCCGCCTCCCGCTGAGGAGCGGAGCGGGCGACGCACAGGGCGACGCGGCATCGGCGATTCCGTACGACGGCCCCAGGGCCTACTTCTTCCCCCGCTTCGTGCCGTACTTGCTGCGGCTGCGGGAGCGGCGGGCCTCAAACTTGCCCTGAACCTCCACGCCCGCGCAATCGAGCACGCCGCGGACGATGTGGTAGCGAATGCCGGGCAGGTCCCGCACGCGCCCCCCGCGTACGAGCACGATCGAGTGCTCCTGAAGGTTGTGGTCGATGCCCGGGATGTACGCCGTCACCTCGCGGCCGTTCGTCAGCCGAACCCGAGCGACCTTTCGGAGGGCCGAGTTGGGCTTCTTCGGCGTCTGCGTCTTGACGATCAGGCAGACTCCGCGCCGCTGCGGGCTCCGCTCCAGGTCCCGGACCTTGGACTTCGCCACCTGCTTCACACGGCCGCGCTTCACCAGCTGGTTTATCGTTGGCATATCACTCCTCGACTGTCTCCGTCGGACCCGAACACCCTCCGCCTTAATTCCCCGGATCGGCCGTCGCCACGGACGCGTCGCCGCCGCCGTCTCCGGCGACGTCGGCATCGACCTTCTCCGCGACCAGCCCGTCCGCGTCCCCGTTATCCCCCTCGGAACTTGACACCGTCTCCGTCTCGTGGCCGATGTGAAGCGGCTCGAGCGGCGGCACCGGGACCGGGGTCGGCGCCTTCTCCGGAACCGGCTCGCCCCGGTGCCTGACCTTCATGTCGAGATACGGCTTGAACGCGGTCCCGGCCGGCACGAGGTGGCCGAGAATGACGTTCTCCTTGAGGCCGACGAGCTTGTCGACTGCGCCGGCCAGCGCCGCCTCCGTCAGGACCTTGGTGGTTTCCTGGAACGATGCAGCCGAGATGAACGACTCGCTCTGCAGGCTCGCCTTCGTGATACCCAGCAGGAGCGTGCGGGCCCTCGCCGCCTTGGGCTTCTTGTCCTTCGTCGGCGGCGTCCCGCCCTCGCTTTCGATCTGCTCGACCACCTCGTCGAACTCCTCCTTGGTCACGATCTGCCCCGCCTGGAACTCGCTGTCCCCGGGTTCCTTGATCTTCACGCTCTTGTTCAGGCGGTCGTTCTCGGCCCGGAAACGGAACTTGTCCACCACCTCGCCAGGCAGGAACGGGCTGTCGCCGGGATCCTCAACCTTCACCTTCCGGAGCATCTGCGCGATGATCACCTCGAGGTGCTTGTCGTTGATGTTGACGTTCTGCGACCGGTAAACCGCCTGCACCTCGTTCAGCAGGTACACCTGCAGGGCCTCTTCCCCCTTGATCCGAAGGATATCGTGCGGCACGAGCGGCCCTTCGATCAGCGGATCGCCCGCCTCGACGTAGTCGCCGGCGTGTACCAGGAGCTGCTTGTCCCGCGGCACGTGATGCTCCTTCTCGATGTTCGCCTCGCTCCGGACGACGATCGTCATCTTGTTGCGGCTGCTGCGGCGGCTTTCCGGACTGATCTCAACGATGCCGGACAGCTCCGCCATCACCGCGGGCTCCTTGGGCTTACGCGCCTCGAAGATCTCGCTGACGCGCGGCAGGCCCCCGGTGATGTCCTGCGTGCCGGCAATGGCCCGCGGCTGTCGGGCGAGCAGCATGCCCGGCACGATCTCCTGGCCCTCCGTGACCTCGATGCGGGCCTTGGCCGGCAGATAGTGGACCTCAAGCGTCTTGCCCTCCCGGTCCTCAATCATGATCTGCGGGTGCTTCTCGCCCTTGTGCTCGATGACGACGTACTTCGCCCCGACCCGCTCCTGCTCCAGGCGAACCGTCTCGCCCTCGATGATGTCCTCGAATCGGACGAAGCCGGCCTTCTCGGCGAGGGTCGGCGTCAGGTACGAATCCCACACGACCAGCTGCGTGCGCGGGCCCACTTTTTCGCGGTCGCGAACCTTCAGCTCCGCACCGTACGGCACCTTGTAGCGCTCGAGCTCGCGGTCCTTGTCGTCATGCACGGCGATCTCGCCGTTGCGCTTCAGCACGACGATGCGAACCCGCGGGGCATCGCCCTCGCGCCCCGCCTCGGGCACCTCGACGGCGTTCAGGTCGTGATACACGACCGTGCCGCCCTGCGCGCACTTGATGTCGTTCTCGACGACGGCGTGAGACGCGACGCCGCCGGTGTGGAACGTCCGCATCGTGAGCTGCGTACCCGGCTCGCCGATGGACTGCGCGGAGATGATGCCGACGGCCATCCCCTCCTCGACCAGGCGGCCGGTCGACATGTCGTTCCCGTAGCACCGCGCACAGACGCCGAACGGACTTTCGCACGTCAGCGGGCTGCGGACCCGGATGGTGTCGAGCCCGAGCTGCTCGATGCGATCCGCGATCTGCGGCGTGATGACTTCGTTCTCGGCGACCACCACCTCGTCCGTGATCGGGTTCCGAATGGTGTCGCGGGCGACCCGGCCGATGATGCTTTCCCGCAGGGGAACCGCGATCTCCTCGCCCTTATAGATCGCGCCCTTGATGATCCCGTTGATCGTCCCGCAGTCGATCTGACTGACGACGACATTCTGCGCCACGTCGACGAGCTTGCGGGTCAGGTATCCGCTGTCCGCCGTCTTGAGGGCCGTGTCGGCCAGGCCCTTGCGGGCGCCGTGCGTCGAACTGAAGTACTCGAGCACGGAGAGGCCCTCGCGGAAATTCGAGCGGATCGGCGTCTCGATGATCTCGCCGGACGGCTTGGCCATGAGGGCCCGCATGCCGGCCAGCTGACGGATCTGGTCCACGCTGCCCCGCGCGCCGGAGTCGACCATCAGGTGGATGGGGTTGAGGTAGTGACGGCCGTTCTTCGCGTCCGGCGCCACGTAGTTTCCGTCGGGATCCCGCCGGTCGTTCTTCAGCTCGCGGAGCATCTCCTCCGTCACCTTCTCACGGGCATGAACCCAGACGTCGATCAGTTGATTGTGCCGCTCCATCGGGGTGATGGCCCCGCTCTGGAAGTCGCGTTCGATCTTGTCGACTCGCTTCTGGGCCGCGTCGATGATCTTCTGCTTGGCCGCCGGCACGCGCAGATCGTGCACACCGAAGGACAGACCGGCCAGCGTGCTGTTCTTGAACCCCAGCTCCTTGATCCGATCGAGCAGTTCGATCGTCGCCGCCCGCCCCAACAGGGCGTGGCAGTCCGCGATCACGCGGGCGGAACCCTTCTGCGACAGCGGGTAGTTGTAATACGCCATGGCCGGCGGCAGGACGTCGTTGAAGATGAGGCGCCCGACCGTCGTGATGATCCGCCGGTTCGCCGGAGCGGGCTCGGGCGGCTTCTTCTGGTCGGAGACCACCCGATCCCGCGTGATGCGGCACAGGATCGGATCATGGATGGCGATCCTGCCCATGGCATACGCCATCATGGCCTCTTCGGGGTTGTGAAAGCGCATCACGTCCGCCGGGGCCTGCGACTTGTCGGGCGTGATGAACGTCAGGTAGTAGATCCCCAGCACGATGTCCTGCGAGGGCGACATGATCGGGCTGCCGTTGGACGGGCTGAAGATGTTGTTCACGGACATCATCAGGACGTGCGCCTCGGCCTGCGCCTCAACCGACAGCGGCAGGTGGACGGCCATCTGGTCGCCGTCGAAGTCGGCGTTGAAGCCCTTGCAGACCAGCGGATGGATCTTGATGGCGTTGCCCTCAACCAGGACCGGCTCGAACGCCTGAATGCCCATGCGGTGGAGCGTCGGGGCGCGGTTCAGCAGAACCGGATGCTGGTAGATCACCTCTTCAAGGATGTCCCAGATCTCCTGGTCGCGGCGCTCGAGCATCTTCTTGGCGCCCTTGATGGTGTCGGCCAGCCCGCGCTCCTTGAGCTTGCGGATGATGAACGGCTGATAAAGCTCGAGCGCGATCTTCTTCGGAAGGCCGCACTGCCACAGCTTGAGCTCCGGTCCGACGACGATCACCGACCGGGCCGAGTAATCCACGCGCTTGCCGAGCAGGTTTTCACGGAACCGGCCCTGCTTGCCCTTGATCATGTCGGTCAGGGACTTCAGCGGGCGGTTGGAGGACCCCAGCACCGGCCGGCGGCACCGCCCGTTGTCGAACAGCGCATCAACGGCCTGCTGGAGCATCCGCTTCTCGTTGCGGATGATCACCTCGGGCGCGTTGAGGTCGACGAGCTTCTTGAGCCGGTTGTTGCGGTTGATGATTCGCCGGTAGAGGTCGTTGAGGTCGCTGGTGGCGAAGTTGCCGCTCTCGAGCAGGACGAGCGGGCGCAGATCCGGCGGGATGACCGGGATGACCTCCATGACCATCCATTCGGGCTGATTCTCGCTCTTGCGGAGGCTTTCCACGATCTTCAGGCGCTTGGCGAGGTCCTTGAGCTTCTGCTTGCTGTTCGTCTTCGACAGTTTCTCGCGCAGGTCCGCCGCGAGCTGGTCGAGGTTGAGCTGCTGGAGCAGGGCCTTGATCGCCTCCGCGCCCATCATCGCCTTGAAGGAGGTGCCGTACTTGTCCACCGACTGCCGGTAGTCCTCCTCGGTCAGGAGCTGCTTGCTCTGCAGCGGCGTGTCCCCGGGGTCGACCACGACATAGTCCTGGAAGTAAATGACCTTCTCCAGGTCGCTCACCTTCATGTCCAGCAGGTTGCCGAGGCGGCTGGGCATCGCCTTGAAGAACCAGATGTGGACGACCGGCGCGGCCAACTCGATGTGTCCCATCCGTTTGCGGCGCACGCGGCTGTGGGTGATCTTCACGCCGCAACGATCGCAGATCATCCCCTTGTACTTCATCCCGCGATACTTGCCGCACGAGCATTCCCAGTCCTTTTCAGGTCCGAAAATGCGCTCGCAGAACAGACCGTCCTTCTCCGGCCGGTATGTGCGGTAGTTGATCGTCTCGGGTTTCTTCACCTCGCCGAATGACCAGCTTCGGATGTCGTGCGGACGCGCAAGGCTGATCTTCACCGAGGTGTAGTCGTTGATCCGGTCGTAAGTGCTTTCGCCGATGCTCACGGGTATTACTCCAGAAATGGTTGGAGTCCATGTGCGAGGGATCAGGGATTAGCGATCCGCGGCAACGGTTATGATCGCGGCGTTCGAATCCCGAATCCCCTATCCCTTTCGCTTCAATAGAATCTGTAGGGTGCGTGCTTGCACGCACCAGATATTGCGGTAAATCCGTATTGGTGCGTGCAAGCACGCACCCTACCGAGGTTTTCCGCAAAAGAAACTAAATAC
>CAZTVU010000160.1:0-12003 GCA_964617025.1 uncultured Planctomycetales bacterium
TCAGGTGCCACTCGAAGCCGCAGGAGACGTCCGAGTAGGGGCCGGAATGCATCTTGTTAAGATTGCCGGCGAGCTCCAGGGAGTCGCCCTTGTCGAGCACCTTGTCGCCGTTGGCCGCCCGCTGGTCCGCGTGGGTGACGGATCCCGGCGGGGCGTTGCAGTACTCCACCCACGACTGAAACTCCTCGGCCGAGCCCGTGCCGACGTTGGCGGCGATGTAGGGCTCCGCGTTGACCAGTCGGCAGAAACGGATGAACTCGTGCGTGCCGAAGTGATTGGGTTCCGTGACGTCGTTCCATCGCCCGTAGGTGCGGGGCCGCCGATCCCTCGGGCCGACGCCGTCGCGCCAATGGTAGCGATCGGCGAAGCAGCCGCCGGGCCAGCGGATCACGGCGGGGCGGAGCCGCTTCATCCAGTCCACGAGCTGCTTGCGGATGCCGCCGATGTTGGGGATCTTCGATCCCTCGCCGACCCAGATCCCGTCGTAGATGACGCCGCCGAGGTGCTCGGCGAAGTGGCCGTACAACTCCGGTGCGATGGTGCCGACGGGCTCGTCGAGCAGGATGTCCACGGTGGCGGCTCCCGCCGACGGAGCAGCCCGCGCCCACGCGCGGCGCCCCGCACTGGCCGCGGCCAGGGTCAACGCCACGCCTCGCAAGAACGAACGTCGGCTCGGAAAGTTGTGCGACATATCGGCTGTCCTCGTGCTGCCCGGCGAAATGCCGGGGAATTCGTAAACGGCCGGGCTTCGCTCGCGGCACGCCTACCGAGCGGCGGGTGCGGTCGCGGGCGGCGGCGCCGGCGAGAACGCGATGTCCATCTGGAGTTTGCTGAGTGCGATCCTGCCGGCGGCGGTACCGTTGTTGCCGGTCGTTGCGCTAAGGCTGCCTTGCAGGAGGATCTGATAGTCGACGCCCGGTTCGAGGATGAACCCGAACTCGCGCTTCTCCGCCCGGCTCCCCTTGCCCGGTGCGTCGTCACTGGACAACGATTCGACAGTGGGCTTGGGGTGGATTCGCCCCGTCGAGTCGCGGACGAACGCGGAAATCATCAGGTTCACGGCCGTCTCCGGTTCGGCTGGCGACGCGGAGAGCTCATGCGTCAGGTCGTAGGAGACCTTTACCGTGGCCTTTATCGGCGCCGAGCCCCGGTACTCGACTGCCTGCCCGATGTCGAAACGGGCGGTGGCCGCGCCGCCCTTGTCCGCCGTGACGGAGCAGGAGGCCTCGCCCCACCCGTTGGCATCGGCCGCGCCCTGGGCCGCCCCGTTGGCGCCGGGGTTCTGACTGCTCTGTTTCACGTGGATGTTGAACGGCTGATCCTTGGGAAGGGTGAGGATCTTGCCGACGAGGTTGCCCTCAAGCGTCTGGCGCTGCTCCGGCGGCACGCGCACCATCGGTCCGAACTCCGGGCCGCCGCCGCATCCGCCTGCCAGCAGCAGGAGGGACACCACCGCACACCTCGCGCATGCCGTTCCACGGTGTATGGCCATCTCGAAAGCTCCCTGGCAAATGCTGTTCGCCGTCACGCGCTGCCTCGGCGGCGAGGCGATCTCCGTCCGGTCCGTCGGCAGCCCTGGAAAGCGTATATCGCGACGGCTCGTTCCGCAACAGACGGCAGCGGTTCCGGTGGGGTTCGTGGAGGGACCGCGGCGAGCCGGCACGCGAGCGCGGCGATCACGCTATGTCCACGCCCGAAGACAGAGCCAGGCGGCCGCAATGGCGAGTGTGACGAGGGTGACGGGCACGCCGATTCGGGCGTGGTCGCGCCAGGAGATGGGAAGACCCAGCCGCGACGCCTGGTCCACGACGATGATGTTGGCGATGCTGCCGACGATGAGCAGATTTCCCGCCAGCGTGCTCGACAGCGCCAGGATGGTGCCGGCCAGCGGATGGGTCGCGCTGGGCAGCAGCAGCATGACGGCGGGCACGTTGGAGACGAGGTTCGACAGCACCACGGTGATTCCGAAGAGCCAGGCGGGGTGCGTCAGTCGGACGCCGGTGCGCTCGATGGACTGCGTGACGTGGCCCAGCACGCCCGAGGCGGCCAGCGC
This sequence comes from uncultured Planctomycetales bacterium, assembly GCA_964617025.1. GTDB lineage: Bacteria > Planctomycetota > Phycisphaerae > UBA1845 > PWPN01 > CAZMVY01. The sequence continues at coordinate 2,054 of CAZTVU010000160.1, forward strand.
GTGATTCACCACGAACAGGCCGAAGAACAGGGCAAGCAGTTGCCAGTCGACCAGGCCGAGGATGTCGCGCGAGGCCATCCGCCGGCTGAGCAGCAGGACGCCGGCGGCGACGAGCGCCAGGAGGTCCCGCGGCCACGAAGTGAGAAGGAACGCCGCGACGAGCAGGAGCAGCACGAGCGTTCCCTTTCCCGTTTGATACTTGTTGAACGTATTATTCGCGACCGCCGGGACCGAGGTTTCCCTTTCCCACCGCCCGCCGACCTGCCGGCGGATGATCCACCAGGTCGCCGCCAGGCCGAGAAGGGCGGGGACGCTCGCATCCAGCAGGTAGCGGCCGAACGACAGACGCAGGGTCTCGCCGATCAGCATGTTCTGCGGGTTGCCGATCAGGGTGGCGGCGGAGCCGATATTGGATGCACAGGCGAGCCCCAGCAGGAACGGGACCGGGTCGAGTCGCCGTCGCGAACAGCCCTCGGCCAGGGCGGGCGTCATGGCCAGGCAGACGATGTCGTTCGCCAGCAGCGCCGAGAGAAGGCCGGCCACGGCGATCAGCAGCGCGAGGAGTGCGTCCGGCGAGACCTCCGCCGCGGCCAGCCGCCGCGTCACGGCCGCATAGAAGCCGCCCAGCCGGAACTGCGCGGAGACAATCATCAGGCCGAACAGCAGCGCGATGGTCGGCACGTCGACGGCCTGCCACGCGGCCTCCGGGCTCACGCGTTCCGCGGCAAGCAGCGCGATCGCCCCGAGCAGCGCGACCCCGGTGCGGTCAAGGGCGAGCCCCGGTATCTCGCCCAGGATCATGCCCGCGTAGACGAAGGCGAAGATGACTACGGTCGTCGTGTCCACGGTCGTAAACGCAGTCTGGGAACCCCGGAAGCCGGCGGGACAAGCGGAGGACCAACGCCCCGGCCCGCTCGTCGAACAGTGTAGTGAGCGAGGGCAGCGATTCAAGCAGGGTGGGCGCCCGGCGCCGCAGGCGGGTACCGCAGGATCCGGCCGCGGGCGTGGCCGGCCCGACGACGCGTTGCCGGATCGTGCGGTGCATGCTGCGGCTGCACATGACGCAGCCTCCTTCCATTCGAGGAAGGAGGCTGCGTTTGTGGGGATCCTTGTTGCCGCGCCTCGCGCCGTCCGAAGGGGCTCAGAGCCACGGACGTCAAGGGACGACGCGATACGGCCGCATCATCTCGTTATCCTCGTGCTCGATGATGTGGCAATGCCAGACGTAGAGCCCGGGAATGTCAAACTTGGCCTTCACGCGCGTCACCTGCCCGGGGTACGCGATGACTGTGTCTTTGAAACCGGTTTCCCACGGCTCCGGCGGGATCGGCGGGCCATCGAGCATCGCCGGCTGCATGGCCATCCCGTCGACGCTCATGAGGTTCTGCCGATCGACTACCTGGAACATGACCAGATGGAGATGGATCGGATGGGCATCCATCGTGAAGTTGTAAATCTCCCACACCTCGGTCGTGTTGAGGACCGGATTCTCCGTGATCGGGTCCATCCAAAGCAGCGATCGGGTGGTGCCGTCCGCATTCAACGTGCCCAGAAGGGCTCGGGTCGGTCCGAACGGCTCGCCGCCTTCGCAGTCGAGAACGATGTTTCCGTCCACTTCGCTGACGCGGACGGCGGCGGAGTCCTCCTCGTTGAGGGTGACCTGCCGCACGTTGTCCGCCGGTCCGAGCGGCACGAACTTCGGCAACACGAGCGAGGCCGGCGGGGTGCTGGTGTCCATGCTCAGCAGCGGACCGACGACGAACTTCATGATCTGGCCGGTTGTCGCCGGGTCTGCCCAGGGGAAATCTACGCCGGGCACGCCGCCGCCGAACGGTTCATCGGGGCCCTCGTTGATCAGGAAGACCTCCGTACCCTCGGCCACGCCCGTGAAGTCGACGATCACGTCGGCTCGCTCCGCCGGCGCCATCAAGAGCTGATCGAGCCGCACGGGGGCCGGCAGGAAGCCGCCCTCCGCGCCGATCTGCCAGAACGGGAGCGCCGGCACACCCGGCCTGACCGTCGGATCGCCCGTGACGAGCTTGAGGATCAGGAAGCGGCCATCGGTCCCGTTGAGCAGGCGGAATCGATATCGCCGGGGCTCCACGGTCAGGACCGGCCACGTCTTGCCGTTGACGACAATCGTGTTGCCGAAGAACTCGGGGACCCAGATCGGCGAGACGTCACTCATGGCGGACATGGCCGTCATGCCGCCCATGCCAGCCATGCCGCCGCCGATTGGGTCGCAGGCAAAGTCCGGAATGAAGGGGATCTGGAGTTGGCCGGGGGAAAGCCCCTCGAAGAACGCGCGATTGTCGGGGTAGAAAAGCGATCCATCGTCGTTGAACGAGCGATCCTGGATGGCGATCGGGATCTCGTAATACCGCTTGCCCGGCGGGTCGCCGAGGGCGGGGGCCGGCCCCGGAAGCGCGGCGCCGCCGAGATCCGTGGGGCCGCCGCGCAGGATGTAGAAGCCCGCGAGGCCCGCGTACACGTTAAGCCGCGTGAGGCCGAGCGTGTGGTCGTGATACCACATCGTGGTGGCCTTCTGGTTGTTCGGGTACTCGAACACGGAATGGCCGGGTCCCCACTGGGTACCGAGGGGCGAGGACAGCTTGTTGATGTCGTAGTACGTGCCCGTCGTCGCGTACCCGTCGGGGATGTTGGCGGCATTCGGGAGGTACCAGGCCTCCGGGTAGCCGTCGCTCTCGGGACTTGTGTGCGCCCCGTGGACGTGCGTGACGATGGGGACCGGCCCGGTGTACGGCGTCGGATCGATGCTGTGGTGGTCACGGTGCATCATCCCGCCGGGCGGGTTGGCCCAGTGCAGCGTCTGGTCGACGGGCAGCAGGTGCGGAAGGTAGTTGCCGTTCGCATCGACCAGGTCGTTGATCCACTTCACCCGAACGGGCGCGTTGTACTTCGCCTCGATGGTGAAGGCCGGGAAGTTGAACGTGGCGGGGTGATGAACCGACCCGTAACTCCACACGGTCGTCGGGGGAAAGCCGGCTGGGAGGACTTGCTGCTGGAACTGCCGGACGGCGATTTCATAGTAATCGATGTTCTTGCCGCCCCTGACCTTTACCTTCGAGGTCCTCGGCATCACTGGCGGGATGACCAGCGGGTCGACGTACTTTCTGATCGTGTTGGGGTCCAGCGGCGCTGCGGCAATACTGCTCGCGCTGCCCGCCATCGAACAAGTGAGCAACACGGCCGTCATTTCAGCGGCCAGACATCCCTTGCTCCTGCCCATCATGCTCTGTCTCCTTTTTCAGGGTTTTGCCGGGTGAATGAGCCTCAAGAGTTCTTGCGCCAGGGATGGTGGGTTCGCGGCAGCATCGCCTCGGACTGTTGCCGACGTCCGCCACGTCGTCTGCTACGCAGTCTCCGATCCCCTGCGATTGTGCGATGATAGGAACCTCGGCGCAGGCCGGCACACTGGACTTTGGTCCAATCCACACACGGTGCGCCGCCGTCTTGGAGCCAGCGTACTGGTTCAGCGACGCTTTCTCGCTTCCACAATTGACGAGATGTGCCGCATGCCCCGGTCTCGCCCCAGCGGCTGGGGTGCCGCCCGAATCGCTGGTCCTCAACCGGGCCCGCGAGGCACGCTGAGTCGTTCGAACTCGGCGACCATTCGGGCGAGGTCGGCGACGGTCCCGGCACCCATCTTCTCCATGACCTTCGCCCGGTGCACCTTGACCGTCTTCTCGGTGATGCCGAGCGTCGCACCGATCTGCTTGTTTAGCTTGCCGGCCACAACTCCCTCCAGGACCTCGCGTTCCCGAGGGGTTAGGGCTGCGAGCCGCCGTTGGAAGTCGTCAATGGTTCTTCGCCGATGCAGCGCCTTCTCGCTTCGTCCCAGAGCCGACTCGACCGCCGACAGCAGTTCCTTGTCCTTGAACGGCTTGGGCAGGAACTCCACGGCGCCGGCCTGGATCGTGCGCACCGCCATGCGAATGTCGCCGTGACCGGTGATGAAGATGACGGGCAGGTCCGGGCTTCGTTCCAGCAGGCGCTGTTGCAGCTCGAGACCGCTCATACCGGGCATGCGCACGTCCAGAAGCAGGCAGGACGGTTCATCCGGAAGGCGGACCTTCAGGAACTCCTCTGCGGATGCGAAGGCCATGACGCGAAGGCGGGCCGATTTCAGCAGGCGCACCAGGGCCGTCCGCATTGAGGCATCGTCGTCCACAACAAAGACGATCGCGGGTCTCACGAATCGCGGGCCTCCTTGATCGGGACCGTCAGTCTGAACACCGAACCGCCTCCGCGGGCACGCTCGGCCCGCAATTGGCCCTGATGCGCTTCCGTGATCGAGCGGCAGATGGCAAGGCCCATGCCGATCCCGCCCGGCTTGGTCGTGAAGAACGGTGCGAAGATGGCCTCCGTGTCGCCGTTGGGAACCCCCGGCCCATTGTCCCGCACGGCCACTTCGACGACTCGGCCGTCGCTTCGCCGGGTCGAGATGACGACACGGGGAGGCGGCACCGTCGTCTCGCGGGCGGCCTCGATCGCATTGGTCAGCAGGTTGAGGATGACCTGTTGCAGCTGCGTCTCGGCCCCCGAGACCGGCGGCAGGTTTCGGCCGAGCCGCAGTTGAAGCGAAATCCGGTCGGCTTGGATCCGGTCGTCCAGCATGCGCACCACGTCCCGAACGACCTGATTGAGATCTACGGGGTGATAACGCGGCGCGGCCCTTGACAGCGACTTCCGCACCTGCGCAACGACCTGCGTGGCCCTGGATGCGTCCTTGACGATGTCGGCGAGGGCCCGGCGGACCTCGTCGTAGTCCGGGGCCGGATCGTCCAGGAATCGCTGACAGGCCTGTGCATTGGCCATGACGGCCCCGAGAGGCTGGTTGACTTCATGGGCGATCGTTGCGGTCAACTCCCCCATGGCCGTGACGCGGGACATGCGCGTCAGTTCCTCGCGAAGCTCACGCGACTCGCGCTCGGTCTCACGCCGGGCGCGCATCTCCTGTTTGAGCCGCGCGTGGTTGGCGAGGACCTCCGCATAAAGCTCGTCATTCGCAATGGCCAGGGACATGCAGTTGGCCATCATCTGGATGCAGTCCAGGTCCTCTTGGTCCAGATCGTCTCTGCGCGTGCGAGAATAGAGGCCGATAATCCCGATCACGCGGTTCCCCGCCAGCATCGGAGCGCCCGCGTAGGACGTGAACGCTCGGGGAGACGGCGGACGGCTCATCTCGGATGCGATCGCCTCGACCTGCATCACATCGGGAATGAACAGGGGGCTCTGGCGTTTCAGGACTTCGCTGGCGATGCCGCATTTCACGGGGACGCGCTCGGGGCAGACCTCCTCGGGCAGACCGGCGCAGGCGAGCAGGACGAGGTCGTCGCCCTTCCACAATCGGAAGATACAGGCGTCCATGGCAAAGACCGAGCGAAGTTGCTCGGCCATGCACTTGGCTCGTCGAGCGAGGGGAACCGTTCCGACCGTGTCGCAGCGGATGCGTGATAGCGCATGGAGGCGCTTGCGCAGACGGTTCGCGGGCAAGCGGCCTGCGACCGCCGCACGCGTCGGCGGTCGCCCGGGCGTTGTCGCCTGCGGGTGACGGCCGCCAACCTTATTCGTATTCCGTTTGGCCATCGGATATTGGAACCACCTGTACCTCAAGGTTGAAGCAATTTCACTTTTACGGATCGCACGGCACCAGATGTCGTAGCCTTTCGGCCTGCCGCGTGCGGGTCCATCATGTTTATCGTCGGAAGGCTACGCATGGCGTCGTCCGGAGTAAAGGGAGAATTCGGCGGGATTGGACCAAAGTCCAATAGCGAGCCTGAACGGAGACCGAGTACAATCCTTTTAGATGGCGCGTTGGTGATGCGGCGACGTGGTGCCGAGGTGCGCGTTGTTCGCCGGGCGCGTCTGGACGGGAAGAGCGTCCAGGGTCTTGAGCAAGGGACCAGGAAAGGCAACCTTTCGAAGGAGGGTATCTTCATGAAAAGCGCGTTGTGGCTTGTCGCCACGGGTCTGGTGCTCGTCGTGTCCGCCTCGAGCTTCGGGGCGTGGACGCCAGGCGATGGGGCGCGGATCGTCCGAGTGGACGCGGACAATGAACGGGGCGCCGGCTTCTTCCAGTATGTGTTCGTGCCCGGGCCGCCGATCGACGGCGTGTGGCAGTGGCGACTTGCGCCAGGCATGGGGAAGATCCGCGGTCCACAGGGAGAGCTCATCGGCGAGATCGAGAACCTCGAACTGGTGATCAACACGGATCCATTCGTGACGTTGAACTTCTCGGCGGTCGCCGGGCCGTTCGGAACGAACTTTACGATCACGTCGGCTGTGATCCCGTTCGTTCCCATCGCGAACCCCGATGCGTATGCCACCGCTGCGATCACGGTGACGGACAACAACCTGAACGGTGCCACGCTGACGGGGCTTCTGCCGGGCACCAAGGCGTACCGGGCGTATTACAACGCCCCGGCCGTCGATTGGGCCGTGCTGGTAGACCCGGTCGTCGCTCCGGCGGGTGCCTCCGCGGTCGGCGGCGAGCGGCGTCCAGCCCTTCCTCAACTGTGGGAAACGATCGCCGGGAACGTGGATCAGATCGGTTCGCAGTTCAGGTTCCATCTGACCGCGCTGGATTCGGCCAGCGGCACGAGCCGGTTTGAAGTTGTTCCCGAGCCGGTGAGCCTGGCGCTGCTGGCCCTTGGCGGCCTGTTGGTTCGCCGCAGGGTACTGTAGGTCCCGCATCGCCCCAGAATCGTACGCGGGTGGAGTGACGTTATTCGCTCGGCCGACGAGGCGGCGTGTGGCCTCGTCGGCCGATTTGCTCCCGTCCATGGCCCGAGTCAGGAGAAGACGCGATGTTCAGGATTGAAGACCGATGTCGTCGGGGGGCTGGTTGCCGCGCTTCGGGGACGGCGGCCATACTTGTGCTTCCGCTTGTTGCCGCGGGCATAGCCTACGGCCGGGCGAACATCCGCGACGCGTTTTTCAACGCGTATCCCAGCGCCGTCGGCAGCAAGCTTGACACGGTCCCGAGCCATCCCACGCACTGCGGTGTCTGCCATTACGACTTCAGTGGCGGAGGCACGCGCAATCCCTATGGCGTCCGACTCGGCCAGGTGATCGGCAACTTTCCGAACAACCCCAACGGGCGAAAGCAGGCGGTGCTGTCGATCCAGAATGAGGATCCCGACGGCGACGGCCATGTGACCTCGGTCGAGGTCACGAACACGACGACCTTCTCGAACACCCCGACGTTCCCCGGCCTCACGCCGTCGAACGTGGCCAACGTTTCCAACGTGGCCCTGTCGGACATCCAGGGGCATCTTGTCCCTTCGGCCGGCGTCGATACGACACCACCGTCGGTGACGGTCATCGTCCCCAATGGCGGCGAGGCGTACACGGCCAACGCCGCCGCCACCGTGCAATGGATCGCCGGCGACGCGAGCGGCATCGCGGCGATCGACCTGTACCTCTCCGACGATGGGGGTGTGACGTACACGCCCATCGCCAAGGGGTTGTCCAATTCCGGCAGCTACACCTGGTTTCCCGCGAACCGGCCGACCACGCAGGCCCGTCTGCGTGTCGTGGCCGTGGACAACGCGTTCAACAGCGGCCAGGACGGCAGCGACAATGTGTTCACGATCCACTCGCCGCCGGGCGGAATCGTGCCGACAACGTTGCGCGATTTCGACCAGCCCGGCAGCCAGCCGTTCGAGGCAGGAATCCTCAACCCGCCCTCCGCCTGTGCCGTATGCCACGGCGGCTACAACACCGGCGTCGAACCCTACTACAACTGGCAGGGGAGCATGATGGCGCATGCGTCCTACGACCCCCTGTTCGAGGCGAACATGGCCATCGCGAACCAGGACGCGCCCGACTCCGGCGACCTGTGCCTCCGCTGCCACATCCCGCGCGGCTGGCTGCAGGGCCGGTCCGTCCCGACCGACGGCAGCCAGATGCTTGACACGGACAAGTTCGGTGTGGCGTGCGACTTCTGTCACCGGCTCGTGGATCCCATCTATGATCCGGCCGCTAACCCTACCCAAGACCCGGCGATCCTCGCCGCCCTCGGTTTCCCGGGCAGTGTCTTTGCCAACGGCATGGCCGTCGTCGACCCGACCGGCGCCCGACGCGGGCCGTTTGTTGATGCGACCGGCGGCCATCCGATTCTCGTCTCGCCGTTCCACCGCGAGGCGGCGCTGTGCGGCACCTGCCACGATGTGAGCAACCCGGCGTTCGAGAAGGACGCCGATGGCAACTACGTTCCCAACGCATTCAACGCGCACGCCGTCGGCTTCTCCTCGGACGTGCTGGCGCCGGTCGAGCGGACGTACAGTGAGTGGTTCCACAGCCTGTACAACACCCCCGGCGGCGTGTACGCCCCCCAGTTCGGCGGCAACAAGGAGTTCGTGGCCGCGTGCCAGGACTGCCACATGCGAGACGTCACCGGCCAGGGGTGCAACTTCGGCTCGCCGCCGACCCGGACCGACCTTCCGCTGCACGATATGACCGGCGGCAGCACGTGGCTGCCGGGGCTGCTGAGCACGCTCTATCCCGCCATGGTAAACAGTGCGGCGTTGCAGTCGGGCATCGCGCGGGCCCGGTACATGCTCCAGAACGCGGCGGATCTTGCCGCCGTGCAGGAAGGGGCCAGTCTGAAGGTTACCGTGACGAACAACACGGGCCACAAGCTTCCCACCGGGTATCCGGAGGGCCGCCGAATGTGGATCAACGTGAAGTTCCGCGACGCCGGCGACGCGCTGATCGCGGAATCGGCTGCGTATGACCCTGCGACGGGCGTGCTCGGCCACGATGCGCAGGCCAAGATCTACAATGTCGAGCCGGGCCTGGATTCGATTACGGCCCCGCTGGTCGGCGTACCGGAGGGACCGTCGTTCCACTTTGTGCTGAACAACAAGACGTACAAGGACAACCGAATCCCGCCGCGGGGCTTCACCAACGCGGCGTTCGCGGCGTTCGGCGGCGCCCCGGCGGCCTACAGCTATGCCGACGGGCAATACTGGGACGACACGCTCTACACAATCCCGGCCGGCGCGGCGAAGGCGGAGGTGACGCTCTACTACCAGAGCACAAGCAAGGAGTTCGTCGAGTTCCTGCGGGACGCCAACACGACGAATACCAGGGGGCAGGAGATGTATGACCTGTGGAACAACAACGGCAAGTGCCCGCCGGAGGTCATGGCGACCGTCACGGTGCCGGTGACGCCGCCGCCGCCCGCCACGGCCGACTTTGATGCCGACGGCGATGTGGACCTTGCCGATTTTGCCGCGTTCCAGGGCTGTTTCAACGGGCCGAATCGGCCGGCCGCCGCGATCGGCTGTGAGAGCAAGGACCTCGACGCCGACAGCGACGTGGACCTCGGCGACTTCGCGCTGTTCCAGACGTGTTTCAACGGGCCGAACCGGCCGGCAGCGTGCCGGTAGGGAGTTGCGGGTTCAGAGTTGAGAGTTGCGGGTTGCGAACACGAAGGCCCCCCAACGCGAGCCGGGGGTTGTGGAAGCAAACCCAGCGACGTTGAACAGCCGACAAACGACGGGGCAACGGAGCGACGAAGGGAAGGGCGGGGCGCGGGTTGCGCGTGCGGCGGACATGGCCGGCGAGGGTGCCGGCCCTACAGTGGTGCCGACGCCTCGTCGGCAACTCATGGGCTGCGCGGATGCACATGGATGAGGCCGGGCCGTTCGTGGCGTCCTTCCGGTACGGCAGTGACCGGCATCAATCTGAATTCGCAACTCTGAACTCGCAACTCTGAACCCGCCTCCCGGCAAGGGGGGATGAAGCGAAGCGCCGGGGAGGGCGCCGGCCCCACCATGGTGCCGGCCCTACAGTGGTGCCGACGCGCTCGTGGTGCCGACGCCTTCGTCAACGCGGAAGGGATGAAGGGAAGCGCGCGGGGGCACAGGCCGGCGAGGGCGCCGGGAAGGCAGGCCGGCGAGGGCGCCGGCCCTACCATG
>CAZTVU010000161.1:0-11963 GCA_964617025.1 uncultured Planctomycetales bacterium
GAACGACCTTCGCTGCGTCGGTTCACCCTTCTCCGCGGGGGCTTCCGTGAAGAAGTCGTCCGCGGCGGCGGTCTCGAAGGCCTCCAATTGCGGCGTGGCGTAGCCGTGTCAGTTCAGGAGCCGGACCTTCCGCGGATCGTCGGCCGCTCGCGCCAGCATTGTCTCGCGATTCTTCTCGGCGGCCGCCAGCATCTTGCGATAGGCGCCCCAGAACGCCTCACGGATCGTGATCCGGCCGTCGCGGTTCGTGTCGTACGCGGCGTTCGCCAGGGCGGTCCAGAACGGCTGAAGGCCCGACGTGAAGGCGACGTTGTCGTCGTCCGTGGCGGCCAGGACGACGGCCCCGCTGCCTCGAAGCGAGCGGATGAAGTTCCCGCCGAAGCAGGAGTCGATGATCACGAGTCGTCGCTTCGCCCGAAGGCCGTCGAGGAAGTCGGCCAGCACCTGACTCGTGACCTCGCCGTCAACCATTCGGATCGAACCGGACCCGTACTGGCTGCCGTGACCGTTGATGTAGAGAATGAGCCCGTCGGCGGGCCCGAGTTCGTTCCCGGCGACCTCGAGCGCCTTCTTGATGTTCGCCAGGGTTCATTCCTTCTCACGGAGGCGCACGCGGTCGGGCGCACCCGCCCCCAGTTTTGCGATGCGGTCGGCGATGAGCTCCTCGTCTCCGCTGGGAATCGCGTCGATGATGACGGCGCAGGTGCGCGGCCTGGGCGAGGCGGGGGCCGCTCCCAGGGTTCCGAACGATTGCAGCAGGGCCAGCCCGGAGTCTCGGGCCGCAAGTACCCTCGATACGGACAGCCGCACCAACCGCGCCGGCATCGCCGGCAACAGCACCCCGCACGCGGCGACCACGGCGGTGAGCGTCAGCGCCCGCGGGGTCGGGCGCGAAACGCGGCCCGATTCCGACATGCTGGCCGCCAGCCAGCCGCCCCAGGCCAGGGTTCCGGCCAACGCGGTGATTGCGACGAGCGCCGACGTCTCCGCACACGGGACCCACCGGTACAGACCGGTCAGGGCGAAGGCCGCGATGGCGGTCGGCGGCCACCACGCGGTGGAATAGTGAAGGGAGGCCGGCACGAACCGAAACCGGTGCCATCGCCCGGTGCCGGCGGCGGCGGCGCCATACATCACAGCCGTCAGAAATCCGGCGGCCAGGATCGCGGTGACGAGAAGACGGGCGATGAACAGCGCAGCGGCGATCGTCTGCGTCTGGCCGGCCTGCGCGTGCATCAAGGCGACGGCGCACCCTGCCAGCGGCGCGGCGACCAGAATTGACCGGATCGCAAACCGCCGCGTCTCCCGCGTCGTGGGCACCAACGAGGTGCGAACGCGCGTCCGCCGGTCAAGGCGGAGCACGGCCCACGCCGTCTCGAGCCACGCCTGGATCGTCGGGCCGCGCGATCCCCAGGGGGTGGGATCCCGATACTGTAGAGCAAGTCGCAGGCCGCACTCCGGGCAACGGTCGACGACCTGCCCGGCGAGGTCGTACCCGCAATTGATGCAGGTCGCGGTTTGTCGCGTGGACGGCGCAGCGCGATCGCCGGGCACTGCCGCCTGGGGCGAAGAGAGGCCCAGCGACTTCTTCGCGCGAAGCAACGGGTCCAGGCTTGGCGGTCGAGTGCGAATGGCCGTTTCCTCTTATCGCAGGTGCAACGTTTGCAGTATAACACGGCAAATCGGTACGCTCAACGATCGACGCACAGTATGCTGACGGCGTTTGACAGCGGGGTCTGCGGAATCATCCGGCTGCCAACACGCCTGCACGGACAGGCGCGGCGGGGGGTGCGGCGCTAAGCCTGTGCGGCGGCGGCGCGACCGGCAGCCATCCGGCGTATCGCGAAATGCTCCGCCTCGAAATAGTGCTTCGCGAGGTGCTGCCACGACAGCATATCGGACAGTCCCTCGACGCGGTTTCGCATCTGGATCCTCTGCCGCCGGCTGAGTTTGCAGAACCGAAAGAGGATGTTGGTGAGCTGCTCGACCGTCGCGTCGAACGTTGTGTTTCGGCGTCGAAGGATGAACAGACCGCAGTCGTCATGGTCCGATATCCGGGCATGGATGAACGAGCCGAATCCGCTCAGGTCGGACGTCACCGACGGGATGCCGAGCGCCCCAGGGTTCATAGTACGACGGGAAGACGCCGAGGTGGCACCCACGGACGAACTGATCGTAGTCCATCCGAAACAGGGGGCTGGACGACGTAACGAAATCGGGGTGATACACCACCTTCACGCGGTCCTGCTCCCCGTTGAAGAGGCCCAGTCGCCGAATGGTGCAGATGACCGGGTCGAAGGCGTCGTCCTTGAGGTTGTGCGTGACGACGATCGGCAGACGGGTCCGGCGGCAGGACTGCATGGCCCGCTTGAGCTGAACGACGTCGTCCGCCGACAGCAGGTCCTTTCGATCCGGCAGGCGGCCCGTGGCCGTGATCATTCGCATCCGCTTGCCGATGTCCTGCGTGAGGCGGTCCGAGCATCGAAGCAGCTCTTCAAAGGCGAATCGCGACTCCAGCACGTCGCCGTTCAGCCCCCACGTTGCCGCCTTGGTGATGATGAACGCGACGACGGTGGTTCTGCTCTGGGTTTCACGAAGGCGCTGATTCAGCCGGGCGAGGGCCTCGAGGTACAGGTCCATGCCCTTGTTGCGGAACTCGTATCGGCCGGACAGGAACACGTAGATCGTCTGGTCGAGGTCGAACGAATACGAGCCGAAGAAGTGGCCCATCACAAACTCGTGAAGCTGTTCCTTGTACTGCCGGTGCAGGTTCTGGAACTCGTGGAGGGCCTCGAACTTCTGCACGCGCAGGCCGTTCGGCGTGAGGATGTCCGGCTTGCGGCACAGCAGGCGGGTGGCCTCGGCGGCGGTGACATCGGAGACGGTGGTGAAGACGTCCGCGCTCGCGGCAGCCGCCCGCTCGATGCAATACCGGTGATAGATGTTGCGCCGCCCGGACTCGGCGTCGGGATTGAGATGGTCCAGGACGTCGTAGAAATCCTCGCGGTCGGCGCAGTAGGCCCTGCCGATGACGGTGGCATGCGTGGTGAAGACCGTGGCGATCGGCATCTGACGTCGCCGAAGGAAGGCGATCGGCAGGCCGGTCATCCACTCGTGAAAGTGGGCGACCATGGGCGTGCCGGCGGGCAGGCGCTTGCGATAGGCCTCCAGAAGCCTCTCGACAAGCCCGGCGAAGAGCACCACGTGGTCGCACAGCGTGTCGCCGGGGGGAACGCTGATGTTGTGATCGAGCCAGAGGCGGTACTTGAGGTCCGTGAGCTGGTGGGAATAGGCAGCATAGTCGAGCAGGATCACCCGCGGATACCCGCTGATGAGCCAGCGGCCGTAGTGGCACTTGACCCCCTCGGCGCGAAGGGCGGTGATGACGGTGGCGATGAGCCCGTTCGGCTCGAGCGCCTCGAATTCGGGGCCGGCCCGATGGGCTTCATAGGGGCCGACCAGATGGTACCGGTCGCCCCACTCCAACTGCATGTCAGGGACCTTGGACCGAATGACGGTGTAGATCCCGCCGATCTGCGCACAGACCTCCCAAGCGACCTCGAACAAATGCCCCGATGATTCGTCGCCTGAATGCTTTGCCATGGTCTCGCCGTCCGACCTGCGGAGCGCAGGCCGCTCTCCCGTTGAACTCGCGCCATCCCGATACATGCCGGCTCCCGCCCACAAATGGGGCGCGGATTCTAACCCGCCCATACGTTCCCGTCCAGATCCGTGCGAACGAACGGCCGTGGGGCCGGGCGCAAATCCAATGGTTGTCGGCTTGGCGGGGAGAACGCGGTTGCACCGGTCCGGCGCGGGCCGAAGGCGATGCGAATCCGGGGCAATGGGGCAAACGCGTGCAGGTTGCCGTCCGCCCGGCTTCGGCGTCCGCGGTGGGCGGTATGTCTACCCCCGGCTGGACAAACCGCCTCGCCCGAAGAGAGGCGAGGTTAGAAGTACGCCGCACGGGGAGGCGTCTCCTCTTCCGCCGCCGGGTCAACGCAACGAAGGGGCCTATGCGACGGCTTCCCGAACATCCGGGCCGGCCGCGGTCCCGGGGTGGCCCGGAAAGAGCGGAAGCGGACCGAGGGCCGGTTGCGTGCGAAACGCCACGTCCGCCTGCCAGTGAGGAGCCGTGCCGAAGATGGAGACCGGGCAGGCCGTTCGCCGCCACAGCCGCGGTTCGAGGGTCAGGAGGATCAATACGTCCTCGCCCTGCAACCGGTATCCGCCGAGCACGGCCGGGTCAGGGTCGCCGGAGAGGAAGAATCGGCTGGCCCGCGGCACGAGCGCCTCAGAGCGGGCCTTGATCGTGTGCATATCGTGCCGGAGGAGCACGGCCGGGGCGCCGCGGACGCTGGGGCAGGGGCGCGGCCCGTCAATCACCTCGAAGGCCAGCCGTCGACGGTAGAAATCCACGTGGTGTGGATTGGTGATGATGCAGAGGTCATCGACCTCGTGCAGCCGCGCATAATCGGTGACGCATCGCATGAGCCTGAGGAGCTGCTCGAACTCGACGAGTCCGGAGCGTTTGGCGGCTTCGGGCTTGTGGGAGAGCATGATGGCCTCGGCGACCCTTCGACCCCGCTCGCGCAGGTTGAGCATCCGTTCCGGAAACACCTCGGCGAGAGGCAGTCCGTGGGGCGAATCCAGCGCCACGCTGACGGTGCCGACGATCCTGTCGCCGCGGACGCTGACGAACGTGGTCGTACCGGGGAGCAGATTGTAGATGCTGACCCGTGCGGCTCCGGGGTTGGGTTCGCAATAGCCCTCTTCCAGGTAGCACTCATACACGAGCCGGTAGGCCGCCAGAAGCTCTACGAAGCTGCGAGCCGGTCCGACATACCGCGGCGGGTCGGTCGTGTTGTCGCGGGGTTCCGCGGTCCGGTCACGTCGACCGGCTTCGCTTGCTCGACGGCGCTCTGCCATGCTGGCCTCCTTCTCCGCCGCAGGGGCGTCCTGATGTGCTTGCACCGGTTCGTGCGGGACGACGAGTGGCCGCACGTATCCTGATTCGAGAGTTCGTTTCTTGACGGCTTGGTTGTGGCCGGCTTGGGCCATGAGGAAGCTTGCGAACAAAGCATCGGCTTTGTCATTCTCTCTCCCGCCGTTCTGGACACCACACACCTGCTTGCGCCCCCGACACTTGGTACGGCGTGCATCCGATACTATAACAAGGCTACGGGTCCTCGGCAAGAGAAAACTTCGGCGGCGCAAGTTGCCGTCCCGTGTTGGATTATCGGCTGTGCCGACCGATATGTTTTGTTTATGGGGCGAAATCCTCGCGCCAGTACCCGCGGCGGAAGTGTCGTCCGCCGGATGCCGATAAACGCGTCAACGCCGGGCTTGGCCGTTCTCGACCGGCGGTGTACAATTTGGACCTGCGGTCTTCTGCTCGTGACCCTGGGCACGCCGCATAATCGTGGAGTATCGGAATATGAAAATCCTGGTGGCTGACAAGCTTGCGCAGGCCGGTCTGGATCGGCTCGCGGCGGCGGGTATTGAGTTCGACGTGAAGCCCGGACTCGACGAGGCCGGGCTGGCCGCGATCGTGGGACAGTATGAGGGCATGTTGATCCGATCGGGCGTCAAGATCACGGCCAAGGTCCTCGAAAACCCCGGCAAGCTCCGTGCAATCGCGCGGGCGGGCGTGGGCGTGGACAACGTGGACCTGGTCGCGGCGACCCAGCGCGGCATCCTGGTCATGAACACGCCCGATGCCAACACCATCTCGACCGCCGAGCATACGATGGGCATGCTTCTGGCGATGGCCCGGCGCATTCCCGAGGCTCACGCAAGCATGAAGGCCGGTCAGTGGGAAAAGTCGAAGTTCATGGGCACGCAACTGGCGGGAAAGACTCTGGGCATCATCGGTTTCGGCCGGATCGGCCGCGCGGTTGCGGTGCGGGCGTTGAGCTTCGACATGAAGGTCATCGCCTACGACCCGTTCTTCACGGCCGAGACGGCGATCGATGGAAAGGTCACGATCGTCAAGACGCTCGATGAACTGCTGACCGAGTCCGATTTCATCACGATCCACGCCAAGGGGACCCCGGAAACCAAGGGAATGCTGGGGGCGCCGCAGTTCGAGAAGTGCAAGAAGGGCGTGCGGATCGTCAATTGCGCGCGGGGGACGATCATCGACGAGGCGGCACTGGCCGAGGCGCTCAGGAGCGGCAAGGTGGCGGCGGCCGCGGTGGACGTCTTCAGCAAGGAGCCGGTGGAGAACAACCCGCTGACGACCGCGCCGAACATCGTCCTGACCCCGCACCTCGGCGCCAGCACGGACGAGGCACAGCTCGCGGTGTCGCTGGATGCGGTGGATGTGTTGCTGAACTACCTCCTGCGCGATGAGATCCGCTGGGCGGTGAACGCCGGCGGCATGCCCGGCCAGCTCTCCGCCCGCGACAAGGCCTACCTCGATCTCGCCCGACGGATGGGCGCGATCCTCGCCCCGCTTTGCGGGGGCGGGATCGAGAAACTGACCTTGACGACGCACGGCCAGGCCCTGGAGCCGGTCGGGGCGACGTTGGCCAGGCAGTTGCTCATCGAGCTGCTGGCCCCGCACTTCAGCGCGCGGCTGAACCTGATCAACGTCGACGAATTCGCTAGGCAGCGGGGCATTACCGTTTCGCACGCGGCGGCGACGCGCAGCGACACGGTGACCGACAACGTCGTCGCGGCGGTGGAGACCAAGACGGGGCCGCACAGCATCGAGGGGACCGTGTTTGTGGACGGTCTCCCGCGAATCCTTGCCATCGACGGCTACCGGATGGACATGGTGCCGGAAGGTCCGATGATCATCGTGAACAACCACGACGAGCCGGGCGTCATCGGATTGGTCGGTACGACGTTCGGGCAGCACAAGGTGAACATCGCGGACATGGCTCTGTCGCGGCAGAACAACACCGCATTGATGGTGCTCAAGATCGACGAGCCGCCGCCCCAGGCAGCGATCGACGCCCTGGCGGCCAAGAGCCCGCCGATCAAGCTGGTGCGGACGGTGACGCTGCCCAAGGCGACGGCGACGAAGTAGCGCGGGTTCCGGGCGCCGGTGTTCGGGTCCCGGGTGTCGAGACGCCGCGACCGGCGTACCGACGCTCGGGACCCGCTGTCGTTTTGCGTTGGGCTCGGGGGCGGTTTGACATTTTGGCGCGCCGGGGAAATAACGATCGCCGCGAAGAAGGGGGGTCCGGGTTTCGGGTTTGGGGTTCAGGGGTTCGGATCGCACGGCTCAACCCCGGAGTTGCATACGGCAGCGCTGGAAAGCGAAAAAACCGAGAAAGCGAGAAAACGAAAAACGGCTGATGATGCAGCGCACTCACTACCGCGCCAACGGTTTATTCCCGACGCGGCCTTCCGAACGCGTTTTTCGCTTTTTCGGTTTTTCGCTTTCTCGCTTTCCGGGCAATGCGTTATTGCGCGGCGGGCTCAGGTATCCGACCGCTGGTATGCATGAGTAACGGTACGGCGGGCGAACCGCCTGACCGGGTAACCGACCAATCGAACAAACCGGAATAACGGACCAACGGAATAACGGACCAACGGACGAGACAGATGGCCAAGTACTTCGTCGGTGTGGACCTGGGCGGGACGAACATCAAGGCGGGCCTGGTGGACGGCGACGCCAAAGTGCTCTGCAAGTTCAGCGTGCCGACCGGAATCGAGGAGGGCACGGAGCACGTCGTATCGACGATCGCCAACGCGGCGGAGCGGGCGATTCGTGACGCCGGCGTGCCGCGCGACCATGTGTGTGGGATCGGCATCGGCTCGCCCGGGCCGATGAGCCATCGCCGGGGGCTGGTCATCAACCCCGGCAACCTGCCATGTATGAAGAACGTCCCGCTGCGCGACGAGATCACTCGGCGCACCGGGATCCGGGCGACGCTTGAGAACGACGCCAACGCCGCGGCCTGGGGAGAATACTGGGCCGGAGCGGGCAAAGGCGTGCGAGACATGGTGATGTTCACGCTCGGCACCGGCGTCGGCGGGGGGGTGATTGCCGAGGGCAACCTGCTTCGCGGGCACTTCGAGAACGGCGGCGAGCTCGGCCATATCATCGTGCAACCCGGCGGCCGGCAGTGCTCGTGCAAACAGTACGGGTGTCTGGAGGCGTACTCCTCGGCCGGCAACCTGGCCGCCCGACTGGTCGAGGAGATCCGTGCGGGTAAGAGTTCGTCGCTCAAGGCGATGGTCGACCGCGGCGAGGAGATTCGCGCCGAGCACGTCGACCGGGCGGCTCGCGCGGGCGATCGCCTCGCCGAACAGGTCTGGGACGATGCCTGCCGCTATCTGGCAATCGCCTGTGTCGTCATGCAGCACGTGACGAATCCCGAACGGGTCGTGTTTGCCGGCGGGATGATCAACGCCGGCCAGCCGTTGCTGGACCGGATCCGCGGACATTTCCGCAGGCTCACATGGGAGTTGTTGGACGACTTTCCCGAGATCATGTTCGCGACGCTCGGCGACGACGCGGGCTTGATCGGCGCCGCCGGCTGCGCCTGGCGGGCCGATCAGACGGGCGACTGGTAAGCCGGCCGGGTTGGTTCCCGTTCTGCCGCTTCGGTGCTGTGCTGCCGGGTCGCCGCCGTGCCCGTCGAGTGATGTCGGCTCGCCTCTCGGCCGGCGGACGACGTCGAAAAGGCGCACCGGTTTTCACACCTGCAACTGCGCCAAAGCGGCCCACGGCCGCAACCGAAAGGTGCGCGCATCTTGCGCGCAGGTTTCGGCGTAAGGAACAGCGAGAACCTCTCAGCGCAGCCTTTGGCCGCAAACCAACAACGATGCGCATTTGTTGCGCCTCTGTTGTGCTGGAAGACAGTGCCCCGTTCTGGACCCGGGCGGCGGTCGGCGGGTGCGTCCTACACTGCGCGGCCCGCCTTCTTGGAGTGCGGCGGCGTTGCCGCCGCTTTCCGTGGGGAGCGCCGGGACTCGGCGGTGCGCGGCAGACCGTCCGAGGCAAAGCGGTGGCGTTGCCACCGCAGTCCACAGGCACCAACGGACGATCGACGGTGCGAAGCGGATCGTCGGAAACGCCCAACCGCGGCGGGAGAATAAGAGACCGGGGATATCATCACGAGCGCCAACGAGCCGGTTGAAATTTGTTACTCCAGCGATAGACAGATGTTACGGAAGATTTCGTTACTTGCATTATTTCGGACAAGGGTGAGCGACGGGACTCGAACCCGCGACCCCGAGGACCACAACCTCGTGCTCTAACCAACTGAGCTACGCTCACCAGACCCGGTGGGATGCGACCGTCTGTCACCGCTGAACATACCCGCAACTCGACCTTATTTCAATAGAAGGGCGTGGGCTTCGCGCAGCAGCTCCTCGGTCTTCTCCCATCCGATGCATTCGTCCGTGATCGAGACCCCGTAACGCAGGAGCGTCGGGTCCTCGGGCAGGGGCTGGCTTCCCTCGTGAAGATTGCTCTCCAGCATCATGCCGATGAGGGCGGTGTTGCCGGCGAGGCGCTGCTCGAGAACGCTTCGCCAGACCACCTCCTGCTGCTGGAACTTCTTTCCCGAGTTGGCGTGGCTGCAGTCGACGAGAATCGCGGGCGGCAGGTCCGCCTGCCGCAGGGCCGCCACGGCCTCGGCGACGCTCGTCGGGTCGTAGTTGGGCCCATCGCGGCCGCCGCGCAGGATGAGATGGCCCCACGGATTGCCGCGCGTCTTGACGATCGCCGTACGCCCGTCCTTGTCGATTCCGAGAAAGCTGTGGGGCGATCGCGCGGACCGCATGGCGTCGATTGCGATCTGAATGTTGCCCTCCGTGGTGTTCTTGAAGCCGACGGGCATCGAGAGACCGCTGGCCATCTGGCGGTGCGTCTGCGACTCCGTCGTCCTCGCGCCGATCGATCCCCAGGTGATCAGGTCGGCAATGTACTGCGGGACGATGGGATCGAGCATCTCGGTCGCGGCGGGCACGCCCATCTCGGTGATCGCCAGCAGCAGGCGGCGTGCCTTGCGAAGACCCTCCTCCATGGCGAAGGAGCCGTTGAGATAGGGGTCGTAGATAAGGCCCTTCCACCCGACGGTCGTCCGAGGCTTCTCGAAATAGACCCGCATGACGACGTAGAGTGTGCTGCTGGTCTGACGTCGGAGGCCTGCCAGTCGATTGGCATACTCCGTCGCGGCGGCCTCGTCGTGAATGGAGCAGGGGCCGACGATGACGAGCAGCCGCTTGTCCGCGCCGCTGAGGATTTCCTTGATGCTCTGGCGGCTTTCGACCACGGTGAGGTTGGCCCGGGGGGTCATCGGCAGGTCCTCGCAGACCTTCCGCGGGGCCACGAGTGATTCGGTCTCGCGGACGTTCAGGTCGCCGGTGGGCTGCTGGCCTGCCCAGCCGGCCCGCCGGGGGGATGAACTGGACGTCGTCGCCGGCCCCCAGCCCGCCGCACGCCTCCTGGTTGGGTTCTTCATGCTCGGTTTGCCCGATAACGTTGCCTTCGCGCTTTTCCGGACACACTATTCTACGCCGGGTTCTCGCGCAGTTCTAAACCGGTCGCAGATCTCCATTTCGCCGGTGCGGGGGCGCTTTGCGCCGGGCGGACACAAATCTATAATGCCCCCGGCGTGGGGAATCGTGGCAGGACGCCTTGCTCGCTGCGGGCCGCTTGCGTGCCTGCATCGGGAAAGGAGGACCGATGCGACGCGTTGCCATCATCAACCAGAAGGGCGGGGTCGGCAAGACGACGACGTGCGTGAATCTCGGCGCGGCGCTCGCCCGGGCCGGCGAGCGCGTCCTTCTGATCGATCTGGATCCGCAATCGCACCTCACACTGCACCTGGGGATCGACCCGTCGACGCGACCGGGCGGGACATACGAGGCGCTGACGCAATCGGTGCCGCTCGACCGGGTTCGGCGGCAGGTGTCCGAGAACCTCTGGATGATCGGTTCCCACATCGACCTGGCCGCGGCGGAGGTGGAGCTGGTGAGCGTGATCGGCCGCGAGGTCATCCTTCGTGATCTGCTCGACGCCCACCGGGCGGAGTACGACTACGTGCTGATGGATTGCCCCCCGTCGCTGGGCGTGCTCACGCTGAACGCCCTTGCGGCGGCGACGGAGATCTTCATCCCGCTGCAGCCGCATTACCTGGCGCTGCACGGGCTGAGCAAACTGCTGGAGACGGTCTCGCTGGTGGCCAAACGCATCAACCCGTCCTTGCGCGTGACGGGCGTGGTCGTCTGCATGCACGAGGCCGGAACGAGGCTGGCGAGCGAGGTGCTTGATGACGTGCAGTCGTTCCTCGGTGCCGCCGAGCCGGGCGTCAGTCCGTGGGCCGGCGCCCGCGTATTCAAGACGCTGATCCGGCGGAACATCAAGCTGGCCGAGTGTCCGAGCTACGGGCAGACGATCTTCGACTATGCGCCTCACTGCAACGGTGCGGAGGACTATGCGGCCCTGGCGGTCGAGGTGCGCTCCATGTCCGGGCCGGGTGCCCGGGCGTCGGCTTCCTCGGCGGAATCGCCGCCTGTTGCCGAGCAGGGATCGTCCGCAGCGGATGCCGAGGCGATGTCCGCGACGTCTCCGGAACGCGCGGAGGCGATGACGCCGCCCGGCCCTGCGGCAGCCCCGTCGGCTGGCGCGGTTCAACGGTCGTCTCGGAAGTCGGCGACGGCGTCGCCGATCCCGCCGTCGTCCGCCCGGGAGGCGGCGGGAGACGGGTCGGGACGGCCGCCGGCGAGGGCGCCGGTTGAGCGAGCGGTTGGGAAGAAGGTCGCGCCGTCGACATCGCCGGCCGCATCATCGCCCAAGGCAACGCGTTCGTCCTCGGGTCCGCCGGTCAAGGCCGTCGAAGCCGCCCGGACGAAGCCGTCTTCCCGCGGTCCGGAGGACGGCCCCCCGGTTGTTCACGAGCCGCGTCGCGGGTCGTCGTCGGTGCCCGCGCGAGCAACCACGCCGGCGCCGTCGGCACCGCCGTCCGTGTCGCCGCCGGATGCTCCCGAAACCGTCA
>CAZTVU010000162.1:0-11948 GCA_964617025.1 uncultured Planctomycetales bacterium
CCAGGCGGATTTCGCCCTTGCGGGCGCGGTCCAGAAGCGTCTCGGCCTTGTGGGCCACGGCGTTGATCCGCGTCAATCCCAGAAAGCCGCTGGTACCCTTGATCGTGTGGAACGCCCGGAAGATCGCGTTGACTCCTTCGGCGTTCTCCGGGTTGGTCTCCAGGTCCAGCAGGGCGCCTTCCGCGTTCTCCAGGTGCTCCCGCGACTCCGTAACGAACTCCGCCAGCAGCGATGGGTCGGAGCCGAGCGAATCGGATTCGCCGGCGGCCGCACTGACGGCCGTCGGCGCGGGCAGGTCGAGGCGCCCGGCGGAGCCGGTTTGGCCGTCCGCCGCCGTCGCGGGCATCGGCTTTGCCGTTGTCTCGGGTGAATCCGCCGCCGAGCTGGGGATCATGTTGGTAGGCCGGATGGCGGAATCGCAGAGGCTTTGCAACTCGTCCACTTTCCGTTCGAGCTCGCGCATTTCCGCCAAGGGATCGGCGCACTCGGTCAGGATGATCCGCTCGACGCACCGGGCTGCCTCTGCGATCAGCCGATCGGCTGCATCGGGCAGGTCCTTCGCGCTAAGCAGATCCTGCAGATTCTGGTGAATCCGCGCAAGCCCCTGAAGATCCGTTGGCTCGGTCCCCACCACGGCGGTTGCCAGATCGTCGAGCGTCATGGGTCGCTCACGTCGTTGCGGCGGCGCCGGCCGCCGATCCGAGCGTCTGTTCGATCTTTGCCCGAAGCGTGTCCACGGTGAACGGTTTGACGACGTAGTTATTCACGCCGGCCTTGATGGCGTCGATCACGCGCGTCTTTTCCGCCTCGGTCGTCACCATGATGATCGGCAGGGTCTTGTCTGACTGGCGGATGGTGCGAACCAGCGTGATGCCGTCCATGTTCGGCATATTCCAGTCCACCAAGATCAGGTCTGGACGGCCCTTGCCGAGCAATGCCAGCGCCTCCACCCCGTCGGACGCTTCCTGGACGTCCGTTTGCCCGATCTGAGCCAGGACGTTTTTCTGGATGTTTCGAATCGTGCGCGAATCATCGACCAGGAGTATTTTCATGAGTCGCAGTCCTTCTCCCGTCAGTTCACGCGACGGGGACAGCCACCGACGGGTTGCCCGCAGCGGCCGGGGCCTTTGTCACCACCATGGCCACTTCAACCTCGAACACGCCGCACGGGGTCTCGCAGGGAATGGCCAGGCGCGGACAGGCCCGCAAGCCGGATACCGTATGCCCTCGTCCGATGATCACGCTGGGCAATGAGATCGAGATATTCATGTCCTCGAAGTCCTTCTTGGCGTTTCCGGCAACCATGTTGGCCAACTCACCGATGGCATCCGAAAAGTCGGGGTGCTTCTCGTCGATGGGGATGCCCGCAAAAGCCGAAGCGATCTGGCAGGCGACCGGGGTTGAAAAGCTGAGCACCACGCATCCACTTGCGTCACCGGAGAAGCCAATCACGCCGGAAACGTCCGCTTGCGTGCCCGGGTCCGTCAACGCGCGCGGCTTCTGGACCTTCACGTCCATGTGAACCATTGTCTTGAAAACGGTCGCGACTGCGAGCAGGAACGGGCTGATGAAGCGAACGTCCACGTCGGGCACTCCGTGTCTCGGCTCGGCTTCGAGCCGTATGAAGGCATACCTTGCAACGGACGCAGGCCTGGCTTCCATCGGCCGCATAAGTGCCGTCGCCTTCCGCCCGCTCCGGCGTGCTCTAGTATCGGTTCGAAAACAGAGTGACTTGATCGATTGCCTCCGCCGTCGCAAGTAGTGGTCGCCGTTGCGATTATGTTATTCTCTTTTGACCGATCTCGTGCGAGCAGGAGCTTCTCCAGGCGACGCAGTATGGGACGCTGATGACTGACCTTGCCCACATCGTTGGTCGCCTCGCGCCGGACCGTACGCTGCGAGTCGGCCTTGAGCCGGCGGATCGGCAGCAGACGAAGCACATCCTTGGCACGGTCTTGGCGTCGTGCACACGGGGTCTTCAGACGCGGGCGGGGCAGGCATAGGCGACATCGACCCGGTGCAGGTGTCGACCCACAGCCCGGTATCGCCGTATCCGACAAGCGCCCGGCCCCGAATGCTGCTTCTCGTCCTTGATCAGCAGTTCCATCGACCAGCGACGCAACGAATCCGCGACCACCCGCCTGGCCGGTCGCCACAGATCGTGCGTTCCCAACACGGTGGGCTTCGGGCCCCGGCGCCGGCGCGAGAAGACCACCTGCACCTCGCCGAGCTTCTTGAGGTGACCTATCCGTCCGGCCACACGATATGCGTGGGTCTTTCGCAGCCCCCTGATCCGGCTCCAGTGCCCCGACCGGTGCGGCACGTTCGGCCCATACCGACTCAGCCGATACGATTGGCCGCCGACCTGAAACCGACGGTTCGACTTGCCCACGGCGATGGAGTGCCACCCGCGAGCACGTCGGCCGCAAGACCGCGGCGCGAGCGTTCCGCACGCAATTTCATTGCTGCAATACTCCCTGTCGCTCTCGCCACATCTGCCTCCTTCGATGACAGGACGTGCATCAGCCCATCGTCGCTGGGTTGCCTCGTTGCCGGGACTGAGCGGCCCGCTTCGCGGCCGATGCCGAATGCGCTGCGATTATCCGGAGTGGGTCGGCGGCTAACAAGGCGGCGTTCGTCGGCGTTTGCGGCCTTCCGGTCGACGGCCGAATCCGCCCGCGAGAGGACCGGAAGTGTGTACCGTGTCGTCAGGCCGTCCCGCATCCACCCGGTATCATCGGTTCCTTGCCACAAAGGGGCGTCGCGCGATATAGAGTGGCGTTGGAGACGGGGAGACAGGAGGTTTGTCATGGTGAGTCGATCGACCGCGCAGTCCGGCAAGACGGCGTTTGCGCTCTTCATCGGCAACCGCGGGTTCTTCCCCGCGTCGCTGCTGGCCGCCGCGCGAGGCGAGATGACCGAGGTGCTTACCCGGCTCGGGCACGAGGTCCTCGCCATGCCGCCGGATGCGACGCGCCACGGCGCCGTCGAGACGGCGCGGGAGGGCGAGATCTTCGCGGAGTTTTTGCGGGTGCACCGCGGGCGGTACGGCGGCGTCATCGTCTGCCTGCCCAACTTCGGCGACGAGACCGGCGCGATCACGGCTCTGAAGGACGCCGGCGTGCCCATCCTGATCCACGCCTACCCGGATGAGCTGGGCCGGATGGCCCCGTCCGACCGGCGCGACGCCTTCTGCGGCAAGTTCTCCGTGATGGATGTTTTCTGCCAATGCGGGCTGCCGTTCACGGCCCTCACGCCCCACGTGGTCCACCCCCGCAGCGAGGCCTTTGCGGCCAACGTCGACCACTTCGACCGCGTCTGCCGCGTTTACCGAGCGCTGCGGGGCATGACCGTCGGGGCCATCGGCGCCCGGACCACCGCTTTCAAGACCGTCCGGATCGATGAGCTGACGCTTCAGAAGCACGGCATCACGACCGAGACGCTGGATCTTGCCGGCGTGCTGGGCCGTCTGAACGGCGTCGGGGCCGACGACCCGGCGTTCACCGCAAAGGCCGAGCGGCTGCGGGCCTACACGCGCTGGGACGGGGTGCCGCAGCCCGCGTTTGAGAAGCTGGTGCGGCTGGGCGTCGTGCTCGATCGGATCATCGAGGAGCTTCGCCTCGACGCCATTGCCTTTCGGTGCTGGCTCGAGATCCAGCAGCAGATCGGCATCTCGCCGTGCGTCATCCTGAGCGAGCTGAACGACCGCGGCATCGCCGCCGCCTGCGAGGTGGACGTCGGCAATGCGGTCATGATGCACGCCCTCGGCGCCGCCTCCGGCCACGTCTCCGCGTGCCTCGATTGGAACAACAACTACGGCGACGATCCGGACCGGTGCATCCTGTTTCACTGCGGGCCCGTGCCGCAGGGCATGATGACGGCCAAGGGACAGGTCGTCGACCACGTCATGATCCAGGATGCGCTGGGCAAGGGCTGTTCCTGGGGCTGTAACGTCGGACGGATCGCCCCGACGCCGTTTACCTTCGGCAGCCTGCTCACCCGCGACGGCGAGATCGAGTGCTATCTCGGCCAGGGTCGGTTCACGGACGACCCCATTCCGGAGGATTTCTTCGGCTGCGCCGGCGTGGCGCGGATCGAAGGCCTGCAGGGCATTCTCCGGCGCATCGGCCTTGCGGGCCACCGCCACCACGTCAGCGTGACACCGGGCCATGTCGGCGCGCCCGCGCTGGAGGCGATGACCCGCTATCTCGGCTTCCGGGTGGACGGTCTCGGCCTCGCGTAGGGCATCGCCCTGACCGGCGTGGCCGGGTACTGCGAGACGTCGAAGGGTCGGGCTGCGATGGCCGTGCAGGGCGGCCCGGTGGGGCTTGCGTGAGGAGAGCGTCGCGATTGGAAATCGCGGGAAGTGGAGTATGGATACCGCATGCAGGCAATCGCGTCGTGCCTTTTTGCGCGGGGCGGCGGGTGTCGCGGCGGCGTCGTGGCTCGGCAGGGGGGCGGCGGCGTCGGCCGACGGAATCGCCGCGACTCGCAGCGCGGGCCTGTCGATCGTCGACTTCCACGTTCACCTCGACGACAGCAGCATCGAAGAGGTGCTGTCGCTTTCGCGAGAGCGGGGCGTGAAGTTCGGCATCGTCGAGCACGCCGGCACGTGCGAAAACCAATACCCCGTGGTGCTCAGCAATGATGACGAGCTGCGGGCGTATCTCAGGAAGCTCGACGGCAAGGGCGTCTACCGGGGCGTTCAGGCCGAGTGGACCGACTGGGCGAAGTGCTTCTCTCGCGGGGCGCTTGCCGAGCTCGATTATGTGCTGACCGACGCCATGACCTTCCCCGGCCGGGACGGCCGTCGCGTGAAGCTTTGGGAGAAGGGCGTCGAGGATCGCGTCGACATGAGCGACCGCGAGCACTTCATGGATCGCTTCGTCGAGTGGCATGTGCGGATCATCGCCACGCAGCCCATCGACATCTTCGCCAACCTCTCCTGGCTGCCCGCGCCTTTGGCCGGCGACTACGACAGATTTTGGACCGATCGTCGCATCGCCAAGGTGGTCGACGCGGCACGCAAGCATCGCGTGGCGTTTGAGATCAGCTCCGGTTTCAAGCTTCCCAAGCCGGGGTTTCTCAGCGTCGCCAGGGACGCGGGCATCAAATTCGCCTTCGGATCGAATGGTCGCTACCCGAACATGGGGCGGCTCGACTACAGCGTCGCCACGGCCGAACAACTCGGTCTGAAGGAGTCGGACCTCTTCGTCCCGGCCGCCGACGGGCTCAAGGCCGTCCAGCGGCGAGCCGGGTGAGGTCGGCCTCGCGACTTCCACTCCCGGGGCGCGGGCAGGACGATTCGCATGCCCGTCAGGCGATGCGGCATGGCCGCCTTCCGCCGGATGGCGCAGTTGACAAGCATTGCCTCAGCGTGGACAAGAATGTTCGATCGTGACGGCCGGCATGCGAGGGTGCCTATGAAGATCGTTCGCTTCGTGGACGAAAGCGGTTCGACGGCGTGGGGGGAGCCGTTGGACGCCGGATCGGCCCGGCGGCTTCGAGGCGATCCTTTCGACCGGCTCGAGCCGACGGGCGAGACGGCGACGATTGCCCGGCTCCTGCCGCCGGTCGATCCGCCGAACATCCTGGCGATCGGCCTGAACTACCGGGCCCACGCGGCCGAAGGCGGATTCACGCCGCCGGACGAGCCGCTCGTGTTCCTCAAGGCGACGACATCCGTCATAGCCGCCGGCGAGCCGATCGTGCTGCCGAGGTCCGCCCCGGACGAGGTGGACTACGAGGCCGAGCTGGCCATCGTCATCGGAAAGACGGCCCGCAACGTGTCCGAGGCGGACGCCCACCGGTACGTGCTCGGCTACACGTGTGCCAACGACGTTTCGGCCCGCGATTGCCAGATCCGCCGCGACAAACAGTGGGCGCGGGCCAAGGGGTTCGACACGTTCTGCCCTCTCGGCCCCGTCCTCGTGACGGCGGACTCGATCAACCCGGACGACCGGCCGATCCGATCCCGGCTCAACGGCCAGGTCATGCAGGACTCGAATACCAGCGACATGATCTTCTCGACGGCGAAGCTCATCAGCTTCCTGTCGCACCAGTTCACGCTGCGGCCCGGCACGGTCATCTGCACGGGCACGCCGCAGGGCGTCGGCGTGGCGCGCAAGCCGCCGGTCTTCCTGCGCCCGGGCGATACGATCGTCGTAGAGATCGAGGGGATCGGTGAGTTGTCGAACCCGGTGGTGGCGGATCGATAGCGGAGACCGGACGGTCACCGGCGACGGAGCTGCGGCACGAGGGTTGCATCATGACGCATCCGCGATCGGTTGTTGGCGTGCGTGGAGCCGTCGCCGGGACGCGGCCGCGGACGCTTCCGACCGGGAAATGCGTGACTCGACGCAGGCTGGCGGACGCTGAGGGGTACGGGCATCGTGCCACGGCGTCTCGAGAGTACTGCTCGCACCCGGTCGAGGCCAGGATCACCATAGTCATCGCCGGGGCCCCGTCGTCTCGTGGGCCGGCGGACAGAAAGGGCACATAATGGCAGACCCAGGTACCCTCAAGGCGGGAATCATCGGTTGCGACACGTCGCACGTGATCGCATTCACGAACATCTTTCACGACGAGAAGCACAAGGAGCACGTGCCCGGCGTGCGGATCGTCGCGGCGTATCCGTCGTTCAGCGAGGACATCAAGTCCAGTGCCGATCGCGTGAAGGAATACACCGCCGAACTCAGGGAGAAGCACGGCGTCCGCATCACGGGGAGCATCGACGAGATGCTCCCCCTCGTCGATGCGATCCTGATCGAAAGCGTCGACGGCCGCCGGCACCCGAGGGAGCTCAAGGCGGTGGCGAAGGCCGGAAAACCCGTGTACGTCGACAAGCCGTTTTCGGCAAGCCTGGCCGATGCGAAAGAGATGGTGCGGGTCATTCAGGAGGCGAACCTCCCGTGCTTCAGCTCCTCGTCGCTGCGGTTTCGCCAGGATATCCAGGCGTTCGTTCGCGACAACTCGCGCGGCAAGGTCATGGCCTGCGACGCCTTCAGCCCGGCCAGCCTTGAACCGACCAACCCCGGCCTGTTCTGGTACGGCGTCCACGGGTGCGAGATCCTCTTCACGCTCATGGGGCCAGGCTGCCGGAGCGTTCGGTGCACCAGCACCCCGAGTTTCGACATGGTCGTGGGCATCTGGAAGGACGGCCGCGTCGGGACGATGCACGGCCGGCGCACCCCGCCTCACGACTATGGCGCCATGGTCTACGGCGAGAAGCGGATCGCCTGCCTCATCAACGAACCGCACAGCTACGCGGGCCTCTGCCGGGCGATCGCCGAGTTTTTCCGTACCCGCAGGACGCCGGTCCCCATCGAGGAGACGCTCGAGATCATGGCCTTCATCCAGGCCGCCCTGGACTCGACCAAGGCCGGCGGCCAGGACGTTCCGTTGGGAGTGTAAGCCCCGGCGTAGCGTACGGCAGCGCTGAAAAGCGGAAAAACGAAAAAGCGAGAAAGCGAAAAACGCCTGCTGATGTGGCGGCCTCACTCCCGCACCACATGTGCATCCCGGAAGCGGCCCACGGAAGGCGCCTTTTTCCGTTTTTTCGGTTTTCCGCTTTCTCGCTTTCCCGTCGTTTCCTCGTGCAACGACGGAGCAAGGAGAGCCTCTCGATCGTGCGGCCGGCTCGAGCCGCGGTGAGCACCCTGAAGGGAACCTGCGGCCGCGGCACTTGCAATCGCCGTCGGCCTAGGTCATGCTGACGCTCATGGCGGAGGACCGTCAGCTCGCGCGCGCCGACAGCTTTGAGATCATCGTCGAGGTCGCGCGCGACCTCGGCAGCACCTTCGATCTGGGCGGCCTGCTCGAGCGCCTTACGAACGCCGCCGTTCGCGCCCTTCACTGCGATCGGGCCAGCGTCTTCCTCTATGACGCCCAACGCGACGAGTTGTTCAGCCGCGCCGCCACCGGCGTGACGGAGCTCCGGTTCAGCGCGAAGGCGGGCATCGCCGGCCAGGCGTTGCAGACGCGCCGTGCCATTGTCGTGCCCGACGCCTACGCCGACAGCCGCTTCAACCGCAGCATCGACGAACAGACCGGCTACCGGACCCGCAACCTGCTTACCTTCCCGCTGCTCGGGCACGAAGGCGTCGTCGGCGTGCTGCAGGTCCTCAACAAGCTCGACGGCCCGTTCACCCGCGCGGACGAGCTCATGGCGGACGCGCTCAGTAAGCTCGCCGGCGTCGCTGTCGAGCGCCAGATTCTGCTTGATCAGTACCATGCCAAGCTGCGTCTGGAACGCGATCTTGATCTCGCCCGCGAGATCCAACAGCGGCTCCTCCCCTCGGTCAACCCTTCCATTCCCGGCTTCGACGTCGCCGGCTGGAACAAGCCTGCGGATCAGACGGGCGGCGACTGCTTCGATTTTCTCCCGATGCGAGGCGGCAAGCTCGCCTTCCTGGTGGCCGACGCGACCGGCCACGGCATCGGCCCGGCCCTGATCATCGCCCAATGCCGCGCCATGCTCCGCAGCATCGCGACGCTCTCCGACGACCTCGGCGTCATCGCCCGCCACGTCAACCGATTGCTCGGCGAAGACATCCCCGACGACCGGTTTGTGACGGCCGCCATCGGCGTGCTGGATCCCGCCGCCGGCAGCGTGTGCTACGTCAGCGCGGGGCACGGACCCATGCTTCACTACCATGCCGCAACCGGCCACGCGGACGAGTTGGCGCCGACGGGTATGCCTATGGGCATCGTGGACGACACCGAGTTTGAAGTCGCCGGCCCGCTGCGCATGGAGTCCGGCGACATTCTGGCGTTTCTCACGGACGGCTTCAGCGAGTGGAGCCGGCCCGACGGCGAACAGTTCGGCACGGAGCGTATCGTCCAGGCATTTCGCGACCACCCCACGATGTCTTCCCAGGGCCTCATCGCGGCGATCTACGCTCGGGTCCGCGCGTTCGGCCCCACGACGACGCAGCGAGACGACCTTACGGCTGTCCTCGTCAAGCGCGCCTGATCCCGAGCGATGCGCGGTAGCCGGCGGCCTGGATCGGGGCCGGGCGCCGCCGTCCGCTATTCCGCGTCCCGCGTGCCGGGCCAACTCGCGAGCGGTACGACCTCGCCCATCGGCCCGTGCGGCGGTTCCTTGCCCCTCTCGACCGGCGTGAAGAGAACGGCGATGCGCGTCATGGGCGGGGCGGTTCGCAAGCGCAGCATCAGCCTTCGCGCGCCCTTCAGGGGCCGTTGCGGCGGCTCGATGCGCACGGGTGTGGACTTCAGCTCGGCATCGGCCGCCGCGGCGATCTGGACATGCATCCGCTGCCCGTCGCGCGTCAGCGTCGCGGACCGGCCGTCGATCGCGACATCGGCTTCCGTGTGCAATACCCACTCCAGGTCGACGGGTGCGTCGGCCTCGATCTCATCCTGCACGAGCACCTGCCGGCGGTCGATCAGCGCGACGCCCCGACGGACGCACCGGGCGCTGGGGCGATACGCGGTGGTCAGGTCGGCCACGGCGGACGCCCGCGCGGGCGTGGAGGAGAACGCCACGATCGGGGCCTCGGCATCCGGCGCCTGGTTCCGGCCGTTGATCACCAGCGTGTTGTGGCCCTCGGTGCGCAGGCGGTAGTAGGTCCACCGCTTGGCGCCGAAGTACGCCGGCAGGTTGTAGTCGTCGGGACCGATGTCGAATGCCCATCGCGTGCCGAGCGAATCGAGCACGAACGTGCCCAGGTCGAGGTGACTGTGGTTGGCCTTGTTGTCGCCGCCCTTGAATGCGACGTACGTCGCCTGCCGTTCGCCCCATTCGCCCCGCAGGAACACGACGCTGATGTTTCGGAACCACACATCGAGGGGGATCGCGGCCCCGTCGCGCTCGGTGCCTCGGGGGTCGTACCACGCCAGATCGAGGGCGCTGGCGCCGCGCCGCATGGTTCGCTGGTGCCAGGCGTACACGGGGCGGTCGAAGAGCCTCGCGAAGAACAGCATCGCTGGCGCGTTGCCGGCCCCGGCGCCGGCATCGGCGTAGTTGAATGTCAGACCGATGGGTCCGATCGAGTGGATGCGGAAAAGCCCCGTTTCCGCCAGCCCCGGGCTCTTCGAGAGCCCAAAGTCGGTCCCCAGGGCCGTTCGCATCGCGGCGAGGTAGTATGCGGTGTATGACATGGCGTAGTTCCAGTATCCCGGCCCCTCGTCCCAGCCTCCATCCGGCTTCAGCCGCGCCGTGGGCAGGCGGATGGACTCGCCGGCACAGTGGAGGATGGACGCCGCGAGTTGCGGTTCCTCGTCGGCGACGGCCAGGGCGCCGATTGCCATGCCCCCGTTGCAGACCTGGTTCCAGTTGTGTCGGGACAGCGGCCAGCCCTTCCGGCGGCGATAGACCTCCGCCCCGGGGTTCAGGCCCTTTTCCACGATCGCGGTGCGAATCGCCCGGCGGCTGACGTCCGGCAGCGCGTCATACAACCAGTCGTATCCGATGGCGAGGGCGTGCGTCATCTCCGCCGTGTCCAGGAAGTGCCGCGGATTCCAGTCCGGGAAGGCCGCGGCGGCCAGCATCTCCTTCTCGGCCCGGCGTGCGAAACGGGCGTCGCCGTCGAGACGGTAGAGAAGGGCGAGCGTGTATACCCGCGAGAGGCACGTGCGGCTCTGGTGCAGCAGCCGCGGACCGACGAGTGCGTGCACCACGGTCGGGGCTTCCAGGATCTCCTCCGCCGACTTGCGCAGCTCGTCGCGGACCGCGCGGGCGTCGGGGTGATCCGCCACGAACTGACGGATCCGTGCCAGATCCTCGTTGAGGACGATGAGTCGCGGATGGCCCGGCCGCAGCGTTACGAGCATGTCGGACGGCGCAGCGGTGGGGGTTGTTGTCTGCGCGACGGCGCCCGCCGGCGCACACAGGGCCAACAGCGCCGACAGCCAGGTTCGAGAGCGAGTGCTTCGATCCATGTTACGGGTCATCTGCGGTCTCCAGTGTCTCGCATCGTGGGTGTCCTTCCAGGGCGGACGCGCTGCCGGCCCCTTCGGTGCCTTCTACGCGGGCAGCAGGACCTGCGCGGTCCGGGCCGGAGCATAGAGCTGGATGCTCTGGGCGAGCCCGTGCGCCGGGACGTTCTGACAGGGGTATACCTGTCCGGTCTGAATGATGCCGTGTCCGCCGAACCAGAAATCGTCGGTGTTGAGGATCACGCGCCGGTCGGCCGGCGTCGGGATCCCGATGCGGTAGTCGGGATAGGATGCATTCGGGTGAAAGTTGAACACGAATACCAGGGGGCCGCGCCGGAACGCGAGCAGCTTGTGCTCCTCGTGGACGTAGATCAGCGCGATGGGGGCCTCCGCGAGCAGGTTGTGCTTTTGATCGAGGGTCAGCATCTCCCGGTCGAAGGCGTCCAGGTCGCGGTAGCGAAGCAGCGGGTCGTTGACCAGCGACCACTGGCGGCGGGCGTACTTGTAGGAGTAGCCGTTTCCCTCGCGGGGAAAGTCGATCCACTCGGGGTGCCCGAACTCGTTCCCCATGAAATTGAGATAGGCTTCGCCGCCCAGCGCGAACGTGATCAGGCGGATCATCTTGTGCAGCGCGATGCCGCGCTCGACCACGATGTTGCTCGCCGAGATTTTGCTCATCAGCCAGTACATGTCGGCGTCCATGAGGCGAAAGGCGATCGTCTTGTCGCCGACGAGGGCCTGGTCGTGGCTCTCGGCGTAGGCGACGTGCTTTTCGCCGAAGCGCCGGTTGGTCAGCGTATGATAGAGCTCGCCGAGGTGCCATTCCTCGTCCCGCCTCTCCTTGAGGATCTTGATCCAGTAATCGGGGATGCCCATGGCGAGGCGATAGTCGAAGCCCAGCCCGCCTTCGTCGATCGGCCGCGCCAGACCGACCATTCCCGAGACGTCCTCCGCGATGGTGATGGCCTGCGGACGGACGGAATGAGCGACCTGATTGGCCAATTGGAGGTATGTGACGGCGTCTTCGTCGATGCCCTCGAAGTAATCCT
>CAZTVU010000163.1:0-11922 GCA_964617025.1 uncultured Planctomycetales bacterium
GCTGCGGGCTCACGCCTGCACATTGTTCCGGGCCGACACGGCCCGGCTCGGTTTTTCGTTTTCCCCCTCACCCTGCCCTCTCCCCCGCAGCGGGGGAGAGGGGTTGTTTGCTGCGGGCTCACGCCTGCACATTGTTCCGGGCCGACACGGCCCGGCTCGGTTTTTCGTTTTCCCCCTCACCCTGCCCTCTCCCCCGCAGCGGGGGAGAGGGGTTGTTTGCTGCGGGCTCACGCCTGCACATTGTTCCGGGCCGACACGGCCCGGCTCGGTTTTCGTTTTCCCCCTCACCCTGCCCTCTCCCCCGCAGGGGGAGAGGGGGGTGAGCTTCTCGTCTACTCCATCAGCGGCATCAAGGCCTCGACGAAGATCGCGTGACCGCGGTCCTCGGGGTGATTGATGCCGTTGCGAAGGAGCGTCTCGTAGGGGATGCCCTGAAGCTCCAACAGTTCCCACCGGCGCGAGGTGTCGGCGAGCGGGATCCGATGTTCGCGGGCGAACTGCCGCAGGAAGGCGACGGCCGGTCGGCCGTCCGGCCCGCGGCCGTTCGGCAGCCCCATCCATTCCGGCATGGTGAAGTGCGGCGTGATGAGGATCCACTCCGCGCCGGCGGCCTTTAGACGCTGCAGGATCTCCGTATAAATCCGTTGAAGCACGTCCAAGGGCAGGCCCATGTCGTTGACGAATTCGAGCGTGACAAGATCGGGCTTGTGATCGAGGACCTCCTGCTGGAACGCGGCCAGACGATTTGCCGTGCTGGTGCCGCCGATCCCCGCGTTGATGACGCGCAGGCGGGCGTTCGGAAAGCGCTCGCGGAGTCGTTTCTCGAAGAGGGGCACATAGGCCTTGTCGGGCGTGCTGGACTCGCCGCCGCAGGTGACGCTGTCGCCCCAGCAGACGATCGTCACCGGGTCGCCGCTGCGGAGCCTGGCGATCGTCCGGTGCGGTCTGACATCGGCCGGGTCGAGGGCTGGCGCGGTCGTCTGCCGGATTGCGTAGACCTGGGCCGGGTGGACGTCGCGGGCGTTGAACGGGCGGTAGATTGTCGCGAGGATGCGGCTGTTGGCGGGGGCGACGGGCGGCTCCGGGCAATCGGCCGACGGCGTGCCGCGCAGGTAGGAGATCCCGCCTCGCGAATCGACGGCGACCGCGTCAACCCGCCGCAGGCTGTACGAGTAGCGGACGCGGACGCGATCGTCGGGCTTGAGGCCCCCGCCGTCCTTGATGGCAAAGGCGCCCCACTGCGTATCGAGCGAGTAGTCCTTGCCCTCGACGAAGGGTGTGCCGCCGCCGCGCGGTTCGATCCGCAGGCTGCCGGGGACGAACGACCCCGGCAGCAGGTTACGCCGGTCGTGGTCCGGGTCGATGCACAGCCGGTTGCCGCTGTGCCACGCCTGGACGGAACCGGCGACGAGCTTGTAATCATCCATGGTCACGTCTCGCGTTTCCGCGGGCGGGACGTCCAGAAAGGCGGGGATGACATTGACGACGCCGGTGGCGAGGCGCGCCTTGCCGCCGGTGACGTTCAGTCGGTATCGGTTCGGCGTGATGGTGATGCCTGCGTCGGCCGTCCGCACCGAGCGGACGTCGTAGGGCCCAAGGCCGACGTCGTCCGGGCCGATGTTCACCGGCCAGTCGCCGGGCCGCGCGAACGTTCGGCGAATGGCCTCCAGGTCGCCGAAGCCGAACTCGCGATTCGGTTCGATGTACGAGCCCTCGCCCCATTCGTTCCACGCCTCCAGGATGCCGATGCGGCCGCCGGTCTCTTCCAAGAACGCCCGCATCCGTTGGAGGCCGGCCTCCAGTCGGGCGGTCGTTCGGCCGAATCGCGCCGCCGAGTCGGGGCCGTGCCAGGGGCGGGCGTCCCAGTTCGAGGTGAGCAACGGGATGTAGGGCGTGATGCCGACCTTGTGCGCCGATCGCCAGATGGCCTCGTGGGCACGGATGTAGGGCGCGTAGGGCGACTGCGTGGTTCCGGCGCCGCAACTGGCGTAATTGTAGGCGGTGACGGCGTCCACGCCGATGCTCTTGTACCATTCCTGGTTGACACGGCCGGCGTCGCCGCAGACGACGATGTACGGGTCGTTCAGGCCGGCGTCGCGGATCCGCTGCCGCATGGCGTGGAGGGCGTCACGGAGCTTCTCGTCGGAGCCGAAGTTGTTGCGGAGCTCGCCGGCGTGAAAGAAGCTGATGTACGGCCGCCCGTTGACGCGGTAGTAGTTGGGTCGGCGGAGATAGTGCTCGATCCAGTAATCGGCGACCTGAATGAACTGCTCCTTTGTGTGTTCGGAGAAGGGCGGGTGATTCGCCCACATCAGGCAGAACCGGAGCATGTCGCGGTAGCGAGCCTTGAGAAATCCGTCGTGGAGGCCCTGTTCCAGGGCGATCTTGCCGTGGCGCCAGTACCAGTCGTAGATGAAGAAGCGGATGCCGTTTTCGACGGCCCACTTGATGTGCCAGTCGGCGACCTCCGGATCGCCCTCGCGATACCATCCGAGAACCGGGTCGCGCTCGGGGAACGGCGTCTGCTTTTCCCATCGGCTGCTGGTCCCGTCGGGTCGGTCCGGCGCCCAGCCGGGGAAATAGTAAACGCCGATGTCGTAGTCGGTGGCCACCGGTCGGGGCGCCGGGACGTAGTCGGCCGCGCGGGGCTCAAGGGCCTCGGCGACGCTTGCCACGGCCGTGAATTCGAGAGCGGGCGTTTGCGTGTCGTCCGGGCCGTGAGTGGTGAGGCGGTACGGCCCCGCCGAGCGTGGTCGAACGATCCACTCGACCGTCGCACGTTGCCCGGGCAGCGTCGCTTCGAGCCGCCTCGGCGGCAGGACTTCCGAAGGCCCGGCGGCGGCCTTGTCGGCGCCGCCCGGTGTGTCGGGGGCAAGGATGGCGAGTCGAACGTCGCACGCCTCGGTCGGTTCATCCGACATGTTTTCGACCGTAAGCCTCACGACTGCCGCCGACCCGGCGCGGACGATCGGTTGATCGAAGCCGAAATGAAGGACCCGGAACCGTTCGCGCGGCGAGGCCGGGCTCAGGGCAATGTGTCGCACGGAAACTGCGTCTTCCGTGGGGCCGATCCCGATGTGCGTCACGGTTCCCTTCCACGCGGGTTGCGTTCGGAGGTCCTGGGTCGCCGTGAGCGGCGCGGTTGCATCGAGGCGCGGATCCTCGAGCGGTAACGCGACCTGCGTGCCGAGCACCCCCTTGCCCTCTTGCGTCACCCAGTAAAACGCAACATCTCGAGCCCCCCGAACGCTGATCCGAACCATCGGTCGGGTTGCGGCATCAAAGGGGCGGACCGCAGTCAGCAGCAGGCCCTGTGAATCCTCGGCGGATCCCAGGCGGATCCCGTCGTGGGCGGTCGTCTCGATCGGCGCGAGGCCGAACATCGGCCGCCAGGTGCCCGGGGCGCCCGTGGCGAAACTCCAGTCGCACGTTTCGGAGACCCGCTCCGCGCAATCCTCAATACGAATGGACAGCAGCCGGCACTTCATCCCGGTCGGCGGGTCGAAGCGGAGCCGGATGATCTTGCCGAGCCGTTGCCAGAAGGGCCAGATCACGATTGATTGCACCCGATCCGGGGTGCCCGCCGTCGGCAGGAATACCCGGGTCATCCATTCCGGTTCGAAGCCGCCGTAACGCCCCTCGGTCTTGTTCGTGTAGTACAGCTCGCCGGTGATCGGTCCGTCGCACTCCATTCGCACCACGACGACCTGGTGATTCGTCGCGGGGAGGGGATCAAAGAGGGGGCCGACGAGAATAGGGTCCGTGCCGGTGGTTTCGAAATGGAGGCCGTCGGCCGCGGCCCGGAGGTTGCGGACGTCGCCGCCGGCCGTCCAGCCCTGGAGATCACCGGGCCGGGTGAATTCCCACGCGACGAGCGGCGTGGTGGGGGTCGGGGCGCGGGCGGGTGCGATGCCTGCGGTGACAACGGATGCCAGGGCGATCGTTTTTCCGATTCGGCGAACCGTGGTTAGAATGGCGAGGCGTCGTACAGGTTTCATGGGGAGGTATTGTGGCATTCGCCGCGTAAAAGGAAAGGTCAGGCATGGCCGCCGAGGTCCGATACGAACGGCTTCGACCGAAGGAGATCGTCGCCGCCCGGGAGGCGTGCCCGGTGGCGTATCTGCCGGTGGGGACGATCGAGTGGCACGGAATGCACGATCCAACGGGATGCGACACGCTCACCGCGCACGGGCTGGCGGTGCGGTGCGCCCGGGCCGGCGGCGGGCTGGTCTTCCCGCCCCTGTGGTACGGCGAGAGTCGCGAGGAGGCGCTGATGGAGGCGAACGCGGCGGACTGCGCGCAGATCCACGCGGCGATGAAGCTGCCGTCGGTGAACTTCGCGCCGGGCTACATGCGTTTCACGCCGCAGGAGCAGGTCGAGAACTACCAGCGGCTGCTCCTGCACTGCCTGTTCGAGTTGCGGAGCCTCGGTTTCAAGGTGCTGGTCGTCGTGGCGGGGCACTATCCGCTGATCGACCATGCGCGGGCGGCCTGCATCCTGTTCCACCAGGCCCGCTGGGGCGGGCAGCGAACGGATGTGGTGACGTGGGCGTTTACCGGGCACGAGCTCGTGCAGGACGCCTTCCCGCAGGGCGGCGACCACGCAGGCTTCTGGGAGACGAGCCTCGGGTTGGCGCTCTTCCCCGATCTGGTCGAGAAGGGCGAACTGCCCGCGGACCCGACGGCGACGCTCGTGGGGGTTCACACGGCAAGGCCCGTACAGGAGGCATCGGCGGACTATGGAGAGCGGGCGGTTCGGCTGATTGTTGAGCGGGCCGTGAAGCAGGTGGAAGACCGCCTGCGGCATCCGCAGAAGTACTATCCTCACGGTCTTCCGATGTGAGGGATGGATTGCCGGATCGCTTTCTCCAACCGCCCCATTTCAGCGTTCTGACTGTTGCTCTCGAAGCGCGAAACCGCCGTCGCGATGCAGCCGGGCGTTCTTTCGGGAACGGCGGGCGTCGTGTGCCAGGCCTGTTGTGCCGACCACCTGCCGAAGGGCCGATAAAGGACAACGACATTCAGCCAGCGGTCTTCGGCGTGTTGCCCGCATGTTTCAACGGGCCGAATCGGGAGTGCTACGGCCGACATGCGACAACGCAAACTCCGTCGGATCGAAAAGATCGCGGAGGTCATGTCTTTGCGAGAGGATCTGCGCGGATCTACCTTCGGGGCTTCGGCCCCGTCGCCGGCTGCCGGTCGGGGCGCTGCGCCGGCGGGGATGCGATGCTCGTCGGTCTTGCGACGCGCCGGCAAGCCGGCGCTGTCCATGCACAGCCGGAGTGGAATCGGGCTCAGGTTGCTCGCCTCGGTCACCGGCGTGGCCGTGGCGTTCTACACGGGACGGAAGCAGCTGGCGCGTTTCCCGACGCGACGTGGGAGACGCGTGCGCCCGCCGAGGTCGGGATGAACGTGAATGCCGAGGCCTGCATGTTCGTGCGATGGTGGAAAAGCCGTCAACGGCATCCCGCCGGGCGCTCAGACCACTTGGCGGGATGACACGCTCGGGTTGTCTGTTGCCGCGCTCACATGCCCTTCCGTCTTGTCGCCCGCTGGCACCCTTTTGGGTTCGGGCGCCGCTGTCGCCCCTTCGGGGCCTTTCCCTCGTCGCGTGCGGCTCTGACCGTCGTCCCGTCGGGCCTGCGGTTGGCCCAACGCGGTGTGGAGATGGCATCACCGGGCGGCGCCTTTCGCGGCGTCGGCCGTCGGTTGACTCGTCGCGTGCAACGTCGAGACCCGGATCGCCACGTCGGCATTTGCCTCCGAGTCGATCACGCGCCGGCCTCCTCCCGCGACATCCGCCAGCCGCGCGACGTGGCCGGTGTTGATGTCGAGCCGGGTCACCGTGTACGTGCCTGCATCGCCCGTCAGATCCAGCGTGACGCGGCCTCCGCCCTGCAGGAAGATCACGTAGTCATCGCCGAACCGGCCGCATTGGCGGGCAATGCCGGCGCCCTCGATTCGGTCGGATGCCGGCGCGAACCGCCGGAAGTCGAGGTCCCTGTAGAAGGCCGCGAAGTGGGTCATGCGGACCGCGCCCGGGTCGGTCTCAATGTCGTGGACGTTGAACTCGGGGTGGTGTGCCCGCATCAGGCTGCCCATCGTGGGGAAGGCCATCGCGGCGATGAAGTTGCGGTGCGTGTTGCGGATGCCCAGCGCAACATCGTTGTCGTAGCTCGCGGGTTCGTACCAGTATTCCTCGCTCCAGATCGGCTTGCCGTAGCGTCGATACGAGATCATCTTCCGATACTGGGTCTCGGTTCGCTTGCCGGGAGGATCGATCTGGACCTCGATGTAGTCGATGTTCGGGTCGGCCGCGCTGCTGGTGTCGACGGCGGTGTGGTGGCTGCCGATCGGGTGGTCGTACGGGTCCTCGTCGCGGACGAGGCGGGCGTCGTGCGCGACCTGCTGCTGCCACGTCGTGATGCCGCCGCCCCAGCCTTTGGGCGGATCCTTCTCGTTCACCTCGCCGTACAGGCACCAGCGGACGTTGCAGGCGGCGTAGCGCGCGACGCAGTACCGAAACCATCGTTCATTGCGCGCAAGCGTCGCGAACCGCTGGAACCACTTGCTGTTGTCCGGGAAGCCGCCGATGGTCAGGCCCATCAGGATCCCGTGATCGTTGGCGAAACACACCATCTCGTCGAGTCGCTGAAAGTACTGGGGCTGAAGCGCATCCGTCGCCGGGTCGCCGTCGCGAAACGCGGGGATGAGCCCCTCCCGCTCGTAGATCCCGAGCCAGATGCACCCGAGGAACGTGTTGAAGCCCTGCGCCTGCCGGGCGCGCATCCATCGCTGCCACTCTGCCGTCCGGATTTCTTCGGCGAACGACCATGCCGTATCGCCGATGGGCAGGAACGGCGTCCCGTCGCTCAGTCGCCATGCATAGCCGTCGCGTTCGAGGAAGCCTCGCAGGAGCGGATTCGCGTCACGCTCCGCCGCGGTCGCCGCGACGGCGACGACGCGGCCGCGGATGCCGCCAAGCCCCGGGTCGGTCGAGATTGTTTCGTACGTCCACTCGCCCGCAGCGGTCGCGGCGAAGCGGATGCGCCACACGTTGCCCCCGTCCCAGAACCCGCTGGCCGATATGACCCGGCCGCGGGCCGCGTCGGTGGTCCCCGTGAAGACGGCCTTGACGGCGGGACCGTCGACGTACGGGTTTTTCCCTGGCGCCCGCGCACCCATTGCCAGCTCGAACACGCGGAACGTCTTCACCTTCTCCGGCGGCGTTGCGAGAAGACCTGAGCGGGCGTCCGCAGGCAGCGGGAGGGAGGCGAATGTGAGGACGATCGCGACGGCGACCGCCGGCGGCCTTCGGGTCCTCGCCAGGTTGTTGCGCATGGGTTCCCTCGTATCCATCGCCCACGGTCGCTGCCTCGACTCACGTGTTCCACTGCGCCTGTTTGCAGGCCGGGCATACGGTCGGTTGGCCGAACCCTTCGCCGTTCGAATCCTTCTGCGGTATCGGCTTGAGGCAGTGTGGGCAGGTCACCGACATGTACAGGTGCTTCGTGCGGCACTTGGGGCATTCTTGCGGCCACGGGTCCTGACCGGGCGCGTCGCCGACCGTGATCATCCCCTGATAATCGCACTGAGTGCAGACGGCCGGCTTTTCGGCCCTCTCGGCCCCGGCCCCGGCACGTGCCGACAGCCAGACGGCCCCGGCGATCGCCGCCACGGCCAGCGCGATCACCGCCCAGGAAAGGCCGGACTTGCTGCCGGCCTTCGTTCCGGTTCCGCCGGCGTTTCGCGTGGAAGGCATGCCCGAAAATCCTCCCGTTGGTGCCGCTCGTGCCGCCCGCCGCGGCACCGGCGGCGGCCGTGGGGGCTTCCCGCGCAGGTGCGACTATCTTCGCGACCGGTCGTCGCGGTTCTGCTGGTTCCAGGCCCGGTCGGTCCGGTCCCGTTTGACCATGGCCACATGGTTGTCGGCGAACAGTATGTTCATGCCGCGGATGCCGTGGTTGTCCCACGGCTCGGGGTAGTTGTTCTGTGCCCGGCCGTTCGCGCCGACGATGTCGCCGCCGTCGTCGGCGTCGTGCATCAGGATCGCGAACGCCGGCTGCGGCCACATGATCCGAAGCGACTTCATAACGCCGGTGACGGCCCAGGGAGCTCTCGCATGGTACCACGTAACCGTGGTTTGCCTGGATCGTCCGTTCCTGTCGATCCAGGAAAACCACAGATTGTATTCGTAGCTTGTGCCGAAGCCGCGGCTGCCGACGGCCTGGCCGAGATACTCGAAGTCGTTGCGGCGTCCTCCCGCGGTATAGATGGAGTAGTATTGGCCCCATCGTGTGGTGGTGAACACGACCCGCTCAGGGGGGCGCACACGGTATTGGGTCGCCGGGCAGGCGAAGCTGGCGATGTTCCTCGCATACTTGCGGTGCCACAGGATGAAGAGGTTGTCGTCTGCCGACGGGCCGTCGACGTTGACCGTGGAGCCGACATAGGGCGTCGGCGGGAAATACTGCGCGTTGTCGTGGGCGTACGTGTGCAGGGCGACGCCGAGGTCGTGGAGATTGGCGAGGCACGCGGTCGTCTTGGCGCCATCTCGAGCCTTGCTCAGCGAGGGCAGGAGGATCGAGATGAGCAGCGCGATGATCGCGACGACGACGAGCAACTCGATCAGCGTAAAGGCGCCGGACCGGCGAACGCTCGCGCAGCCGGAGGACAGGCCAAACGCCCGATGTCTCATGAAGCATCCTCCCGCGAGATCGCCGCCAAGGGTATCGGCCCTTCGGACTCCGTCAATGGGCGGCGGGCGACGGCCATCGGGCCTTCGATGGCCGTCGCCGCGCCGAAAACGTCGAATCATCCGCCGATCGAGTTGGCGTTGTCACAGGTCGGCTGCGGCACCGGTCGGTTCGGTCCGTTGAAACAGGCCTGAAACACGCCGAAGTCCTGCAGGTCCACGTCGCCGTCCTTCGTCGCGTCGAGGCAGGCGCAGACCGCGGGATCGGCCGAGTCGGTCCACGGCCGGTTCGGCCCGTTGAAACACGTCTGGAAGTCGGAGAAATCGGACAGGTCCACGTCCCCGTCGATGTCAACGTCCTGCGGCGGTTGATTACACCGCGCCGCACGGCCGGCAATGATCACGGGGTCGACGCCGGTGGTACCGCCAAGCCCGTCCGCGCCCGGAAGGCGCACGCCCCGGATATTCGTGACGCCCAGGGCGTCGAGGTCGAGGCCGATGCCGCCCCTCGACGAACCGCCGATTACGGTGGACGTCGGCCCGTAGTCCGAACTGCGGATCTGGATCGTGGCCACGATCACTTCCGGCCATTCGCCCGGACCGGTGGTCAGCAGCTCGATCTGGAAGTTGTCGGTGCTGGTCGTACCCTCGATGACGAAGATCTCCGGCGCCCCGGTCCCGTCCGGTTTGATGCGCACGTCGTCCGCAAAATAGCCGGTCAGGAACTCGCCCTCGGCATTGAGACCGGAGACCGTCGAGCCGAGTTCCAGGCCGACCATCGCTTCCTGCGGTGTGGTCGCGCCGGCGCCGGCCCCGGTCATCGAGCCGACGACCTCAACGTGCGCCGTGTCGGGCGGGCCGACCAGGCTGGTCTCCGTGAATGTCTCGGTGCCGCCGGGATACTCGGTCGTTACCGAAACGAGCGGATACGACCCCGCGGGCAGGGTTCCCCAGGGGTCCATTTCGATAATGCGGCGCTTGGGGTTCATTCCGACGATGTCGATTTGTGCCGTGGCACTCCCCGTGAGGCTGTGGGCGTCCGTCACCGTCAGCTTCGCCGTGAACGACCCCCCCGACGTGTAGGTGTTCGTCGTGGTCATGCCGGTCGCGTCGGTTGTGCCATCGTTCGTGAAGTCCCAGCCGTATGAGATGTCGCCATCCGGGTCGTACGATCCGCAGGAGGCGTCAAACGATACGGGCAGGGGGGCGCCGCCGCTCGTCGGCCAGGCGCTGATGACGGCGACCGGCGGGAACGTCATGCCGGCCGGCCGGACCGCGGCGACCACGCATGGATCGATGCCCGTGAACCCCGACACGCCGTCCCAGTCGGGAATCTGGATGCCCCGGACGCCCGACACCGCGATCGCGTCAAGGTCGATCCCCACGCCGCCGACCGGAGCGTTGCCGTCGAAGGCGGTCATTCGCGTGTCGGTGGGGCTGTAGTCCGCTGTGACGACCTGCACGGTGAATGCGATCGTCGGCCATTCGCCAGGCTCATTGGTCAGCAGATCGACCAGGAAATTGTCCTTGGTGCTGGCGTACTCGAGAACGAAGATGTCCGGCCGCGGCGTCCCGTCGCCCGAGATGGCGACCCCGGGCGGGAAGTAGGTGCGCATCGCGTCGCCGCCACTGATGCCGGTGATTCCCCGACCCAGTTGCAGGCCCTGCATGGCCTTGTAGTGGTCCGAACCAATGGCGCAGAGCCCGTTGTTGGCCGTGTTGCCGACCGTTCCATCGAACTCGATGACCGTTGGCCCGAGGAAATCTGTGACGGTATACCCGTCGGCCGTAATGGATGTCAGGACCTGCGAACCGCTGAGCTGCGATCCCGTCGGCATTATCGCCGTCACCGGTGCGATCTCCGGGGACAGGATGTGAAGGGCGACGGTGGCGCTGGCGGTCTTGTTCTCGTTGTCGGTCACGGTCAGCTTGCACACGAAGTCGCCGGACGCGGCGTAGGTGTGGCTGACGATCGCGCCGCTGGTGCTGTCAATCACGTTGTCGTTGTCGAAGTCCCACTCGTATTTGACGATCGACCCGCCGTCGGTGTCGTGGGAGGCGGAGCCGTCAAACTGGACCAGCAGCGGCGGACGGCCGATCGTCTTGTCCGCTTGAACGGACGCGACGGGGTATCCGCCGGCGTCGAGTTGCGCCGGTGTGAAGAAGCCGTTGAACACGCGGACGTTGTCGACCCATTCGCCGGTCTTGAGCGCGCCGACGGTGAACGGATTGTCGAACGGGTAACGGGCGCCGACGGACATGCCGCGCGCGGGGCTTCCACCG
The DNA here is from genome assembly GCA_964617025.1 of uncultured Planctomycetales bacterium. Classification (GTDB taxonomy): domain Bacteria; phylum Planctomycetota; class Phycisphaerae; order UBA1845; family PWPN01; genus CAZMVY01. Next base: position 10,979 of record CAZTVU010000163.1, read on the forward strand.
GATGTGGGGAGATCCCACGTGTAGCCCGACGGGAGGTTCGATGCGGAGAAGACCGGCATCGAGTTGCTATAGACGTTGCCTCCGATGTCGTCCACGTAGACGTCAAAGGCGCCGTTGGCCTGACGTATTGTCAGGCGGTACGGGACATTGTCCGCCAGCGGGACGTCCGGGGCTCCCTCTCCCGCCGTGAGGTAGCCGTTAAGACTGTACTTGTACTGCACCCCGTCCGATCCGCCGAACAGAAGGCGAAGTCGTCCGTTCCTCACGGTGAGCAGGAAGTACCGGTCGGGCGATCGCTTGCCGATCGACCAGAGCCCGGAATCGCCGGAGTGCGTGCTCCACGCGGGGCCCTGGAAGTAGAGGTCCACGGTGATGCCCTGGCCGTTGTTCCAGGCTCCGAAGAGCGAGGCAACGGCGGCATTGTTCCAGAGTGCCCAGGAGGTTCCCGTGCTCTGGAACGCGTTGCCGATCACGCCGGGGACGTAGTTCGGCGCGGTGCTTTGCAGCGCCCCTCCGGTTGAAGTGATCGACGCCGTATCATCCAGCGTCGAGTGAAAGAGCGGGGCTTGGCCCGACGCCACGGCAACGGCGGCCAGCAGGATGGCCGCGCTCATGCTTCTTGACGTGCCCATTTGGTACCTCCTCATCCCGTCAGCGCGCCTGCGTCCGGGGCTGATTGCTCCGACTCGCCGGCGGTTTTCCTCGGCGGCGCGCAGACGACACCGGTCGCCGCGGAGCCGCCGTAATGTTCATCCCGTGCGCGGTGGGTGCCCGGAGGGCAGCCACCGCGGCAAGCAGGGCAGGCGATGGCCCCACGCTTCCGGTCTGTGGTTGCTTCACGCCGATCGCCGGCGGCGTAGCAGCGGCAGGCCGGCAACCAGCAGCAGCGCGCTCATCGGCTCCGGCACCGCCAGGAACGTGGATGTATCCACCCCGCTGTTGGT
>CAZTVU010000164.1:0-11892 GCA_964617025.1 uncultured Planctomycetales bacterium
GGGTTGGGGGTTGGGGGCGGGGGGTTTGGGGTTCCGGAATAACGGAAGAACGGATCAACGGAACAACGGTTCTCCCGGGTGACCGAGGAACGGAGCCACTGAGCAACCGAGTAACCGAGCAACCTCTTGTCGGAATGACGGACTAATGGAAGAACGGAGTAACGGAACAACGGATTGTCCGAGCAACCGAGCCTGGCATGAATCGACGTGAATTTCTCGTACGCGGGGCGGCGGGTCTGGCTGCGGCGGCGGCGATGCGCACACGGGCGACGGCGGACGACGGGGGCGGCGAGAAACCCGTGCGGCTGGGCGTCATCGGCGTGGGCAGTCGCGGAACGTATCTGGTGCAACTGGCGCTGGGCGTGCCGGGCGTGTCGGTGTCGGCCGTCTGCGACCTGAACGCCGACAACGTCGGCCGGGCGATCGGCATGGCCGAGAAACACCAGGGACGGGCGCCGGCGGCGTATACGAAGGGGCCGGAGGCCTACAAGGACATGCTGACCCGCGAAGATGTCGACGCCGTCCTCATCGCCGCGCCGACGAAGTGGCACTGCACGATGGCGATCGACGCAATGCGGGCGGGCAAGCACGTCGGCAGCGAAGTGCCCGCGGGCTTCGAACCGGACGAGCTGTGGGACCTGGTCCGCACGAAGGAGAAGACCGGCCGCCGCTACATGCTGCTGGAGAACTACGCCTACTCGCGGCGGAACATGATGATCCTCGAGATGGCCCGCGCGGGCGTCTTCGGCGAAACGTATTACGGCGAGTGCAGCTACATCCACGACTGCCGGTTCATGCTGTTCAAGAAGGACGGCTCGCTCGACTGGTGGGGCGAGTGGTGCACGAAGCACTACGGCAACGACTACCCGACGCACGGCATGGGCCCGCTGGCGAAGTGGCTGGGGATCCACGAGGGCGACCGGCTCGAATCGTGCTGCAGCCGGATGTCGGCGCCGAGGGTGCTGCGGCTCTATGCCGAAAAACGCTTTGGCAAGGACAGCCCGCAGGCCAAACTGCCCTGGGTGCAGGGCGAGTTCATCGCCACGCTGATCCAGACGCACGCGGGCCGGCTTATTCGCATCGACTACGACGTCAATTCGCCACGGCCGGTCGCGAACCACTACCTGATCCAGGGGACGCTGGGCGTCTACGACTCGCGGTCGGGCACGTATTTCGACGCCGCGGGCGACGAGAAGTGGGTGAACGCCGATACGCACCTGGCGCAATACGACCACCCCTACTGGCGACGGGTCGGCGACGAGGCCGGGAAGGCGGGCCACGGCGGCGGCGACTACTTCGTCATCCGCGACTTCATCGAGATGGCCCGGCAGGACCGCGAGCCCTGGATCGACGTCTACGACGCCGCCGCGTGGAGCTCGATCTTCCATGCCTCGCGCGTGTCGATCGACCGGAAGGGCGCCCCGGTCGACCTGCCGGACTTCACCGGCGGCCGTTGGAAAGACCCGGCGTGGCGCCGGGGCTCGATGCGGCCGGCGTAAGGCATCATCGCGACGGCTCCGACGACCGCCCCAGCCGCTCCAGCAGGTCGCCGATCGTCGCCCGGGCGACGGGGTGCCACGCCTGTGGCGCGATTTCCGCCAGCGGCTCCAGCACGAACCGCCGCGAGGTCATCCGGGGGTGGGGCACCTGGAGGTCCGGCTCGTCGATGATCCGGTCGCCGTAGAGCAGCAGGTCGAGGTCGAGAGTCCGCGGGCCGTGATGGGCCTCCCGGGTGCGGCCGTACCGTGCCTCGATCGCGAGGAGCTGCCGAAGCAGGTTCCTCGCCGTCAGCGACGTGTCAAGCTCCGCCGCCCCGTTGAGGAAACGCGGCTGTCCGGGCGGTCCGCCCACCGGCTCGGTGTCCACCCACGAGGAGACACGGCGGACCTCGACGCCCGCACAGGCGCGAAGGGCGGCGATCGCCGCGTCCAGATTCGCCCGGCGGTCGCCGAGGTTGGAGCCAAGGGCGATGTAGGCCCGCGCTCGAGAAGGCCGGCTGTCGGGCTCCGCAGACATCTCATCACCTCCGATGCGGGGTCCACGACGCGCGGCCCCCGTCGCGCCGCACGCGTGGCGGAATGGCGGGCCGGCGCTTGGCGGGCGGCGACCGCCGCATTACAATCCGTCGTGCCGTTGTCCTTGTCCCGGAGTATACCCTGTGAACATGACGAAATCCGCCGACGTTCGATGCAGGCTCGCGTGCCTGACGATTGTCCTTCTTGGGGCGGGTTGTGCCCCCAGCGCGTACAAGATCGAACCCGTGCCGCCGGATCGTTCGCTGGAAGAGTCGGTGCTGGTCGACGAGGGCGGCTTCGCGGCGCCGAAGATCGCCTTGGTTGACATCTCGGGCCTGCTGCTGAACGGCCCGGCCCCCAAGCTGCTGGGCGAGGGCGAAAACCCCGTCGCGCTGCTCGTTGAGAACCTCACGCGAGCGTCTCGCGACCGGCGGGTCCGCGCGGTCATCCTGCGAATCAACTCGCCGGGCGGGTCCGTGACGGCGGCGGACATGATGTATCACGAGGTGTTGCGCGTGCGCAGGAGCGGGGAATCGCCCAAGCCGGTCCTGGCCATGATCACGGACGTCGGCGCCAGCGGCGCCTATTACATCGCCTGCGGTTGCGACCAGATCGTCGCGTCGCGGACCTCGGTGGTCGGGAGCATCGGCGTCATCATGCAGACGTTCAACTTCAAGGGGACGCTCGACAAGATCGGCACCGAGGCGGTGACGATCAAGTCGGGCAGGCTCAAGGATGCCGGTTCGCCGTTCCGCGGGATGACCGACGAAGAGCGCAAGGTCTTTCAGGGGCTCATCGACAGTTTCTATGATCGGTTCATCGAGGTCGTCGCCGACGGCCGGCCGCGATTGTCGGCCGAGCGGATCCGCCAGATCGCCGACGGTCGCGTCTGGACGTCGCAGCAGGCGCTCGAGCTGGGCCTGATCGACCAGATCGGCACGCTCTGGGACGGCATCGAGGCGACGAAGAAGCTGGCGAACGTGGCGCGCGCCCGCGTGGTGACCTATCACCGGCCGCTCGCGTGGAAACCGAACATCTACGCGGGACCGGCGGAGGGCGGGACGATCAACAACTACAGCCTGCTCAACGTCAACGTGCCGGAGCGGCTCCTGCTGCCAGCACCGATGTTCCTGTACCTTTGGTCGCCGGGGACGTAGACGACTGGCCGGCCTGCGCAACCAGCGCCATGCACCACGCACCCAGCGCAATCAACGCGATCGAAAGAACCATGCGCCGCCACGACACGAAGAACACTCCTGGTAGCCCCGTTCCACGGATTCTCATCATCGGCCGACGTGGGGTATTTGCTGCACGGAAAGTTTGAGGTATTCGGCACGCGCCTTCGGAACTTCATTTCAGCGCGATGCTTACACATTCCTGATCGTCTCGCCTCGACGGGCGTTGCCCCGCGAGTACAATCCCTACATGCCGTCCAACGGCCCCGCCGCAGCCTGGGACCGCCGGCGACTGGCCGATCCTCACGGCCAGCCGGACAAGGCGCTCCGCGTCCGCGCGATGTTCGATGCCATCGCGCCGACGTACGAGCTGGTGAACCGCCTCGCGTCCGTCGGCCTCGACCGCCACTGGCGCCGCGAAATGGTTCGACTGGCGGAGGTCCGTCCGGAGGACGCGCTACTCGACATCGCCTGCGGCACGGGCGACGTGTGCCGGGCGTTCGCCGCCGCGCGACCCGCGCCGCGCCGCATTGTGGGCGTCGATTTCGCCGGCCGGATGCTGCACCTTGCCCGCGGGCGGTCGAGCGGGCGCATCCGGTGGTGCCAGGCGGATGCCCTGATGCTCCCCTTCGCCGACGCGAGCTTCTCGATTGCGACCTGCGCGTTCGGCGTGCGCAATTTCCAGAGCCTCCAGAGCGGATTGAGGGAGATGTGGCGCATCCTGCGACCCGGCGGTCGGGCGATCATTCTGGAGTTCGGCATGCCGTCCGCGCCGATCGTGCGGGAGATGTACAGCCTTTACTTCCGGCTGCTCATGCCCTTGGCGGCGACGGTTGTGTCGCGCGACCGATCGGGCGCGTATCGCTATTTGCCCAGGTCGGTGGTATCCTTCTGCCCCGAGACGGAGCTCGTGGCCTTGTGCCGAAGGGTCGGGTTCTCGGATGTGACCGTTCTTGCGCGGACCTTCGGCGTGGTCTCCGTCTTTCGGGCTCGCAAATAATCGATGGCGGACGCCAAGGACACACTCGCTCACGCCGCAATGCAGTCTCGACGATCCGCGGCATGGCTGCTCCGGGTGGTGCGGCAGGCCACGGCCCCCCGTCGGCAGGACCCGCCGCTATTGGATGTCTGGTCGCGGACCCAGCCGAAGTACCGCCGGCGGGCGATTCTGCTGCTGCTGGTGAACTGCATCCTGTTCGCGGGGCTGGGGTGCTTCGCGTTCTGGCTGCGGACGGGGCAGCCGATTCCGTTCCTCGAACCGAACTACTGGGAGCTGTTCTGGCGGTCGTTCAACCCGACCGCGGAGCGCCAGGTCACGCTCATTGATTTCCTGATCGCGCCGATCAACGTTCAACAGGCGCCGATGCAGATCGTGGTGCTGGGGCTTCTGCTGGCGTCGTTCGTATCCATTCCGATCCTGATCGCGATGCTGTACCGTCTGCCGGCGGCGCTGATCTTCACGTTCATCCTCGCGTTCGTGGCGGTGTTTCCCTGGCTGGCGCTGACGGTGACGCTGGCGTGCGTGCTGACCCGTCTGCGGCCGCTGCAGTTCAACTTCCGGTTCGCCACGGCGCTGATCGCGCTGATCCCGGCGGCGCTGTATCTGTACAACGCGACGCGCAACCCGCCGCCGGAGGCATCGTACGCGACGCCGATCGAGTCGGCCGCCCTGTACGCGCCGTGGGTGCTCGCCCTGCTGGCCTCGTGCTTGGTGATGGGCATCGTGCTGCTGATCGCGCGAATCGTGAACTACCGGCCGGATGCGATCTCGCCGCTGCTGGCGGTGCTGTTCGCGGTTCCCGTCGTACTGTTCGAGGCAAAGGTCGGACGCGACGAACTGCATTACCGGCTGCTGGAGAACCAATACGGCCCACGCTCGACGTATTTTCGCGACCGGGATGCGTCGGCGGTGATCCGGGCTCTGGCGGAGGACGTCTGGAAGAAGGAGATGGGCCGAAACGATCCGACGCGACCGCCCCGCAGCCTCGCCGACATCGAGCGCGACATCAAGACGCTGTGGATGTATCAGCTCGACCCGATGGGCGTGGAGGACGACGAGCTGAACCTGTTCCAGCGGCAGGTCTACCGGGTGGTTCGCGCGTGCGACAAGTTCTGCTTCGACTTTCCGCGGAGCCGCTACGTTCCCAACGTCCTGTATATCAAGGGTCGGGCGCAGGACACGCGGATCGACATCGAGACCTTCCGCCGCACGGGCGACCTGCGTTTCTATCAGGACTTTCCCAATCCGACGTCGGCGGCGACGTGGGAGCCCCTCTACACGCAGTATCCCGAGTGTCCGGCCTCCGGCGTGGCCATGTTCCGGTCGGCGCAGCTTGCGGCGCGCGCCGGGCGGATCGACGCGGCCCTCGAGCTGCTGAACACGATGATCGACCGGTTCGCATCCGCGGCGGCGGCGGCCAGCACGACCCCGGCCCGCGGGCGGACGCGTCTGGAGAAGGCCCCGCCCACGAGTACGCTCGACCTCCAGACGAGGACGGTCGTGCGGGAGGCCCGCGGGTTTCGCGACCTGCTCCAGTTCAACCGGGACCCGCACCTCGTCGCGCCGCCGGAGATTGCCGCCGATGCGCCGCTGGTGGAGTTCCTCCGGCTCGATCCGCGTCACCGGCAGTACGCCGCAAACCTTCGGGAGCTCCTCGACCGTTACCCCACCGCACGGCTTCGCGACAACCTGCTGCTGGAACTCGTGAAAACGACGACGGAGCGGTCGGCCAGCCTTCGCATCGACGAGCTCAAGCGCTTCATTCGGATGTTCGAGGGCCGCGAGGGGACGGCCACGGGGCCCGAACTCCGCTACGACGCCGTGCCCGAGGCCTATTACCGGCTGGCCGAGGCCTACTTGGGCGACGGGCGGCCCGGCGACGCCCTGGCGACGTTCGAGGAGGTCGTGAAACGGTATCCCGACTCGCTCTGGGCCGAGGCGGCGCAGAAGCAGGTGACATCGCTGGGCCCCCTGCGCGTCACCGCAACCAATAGCGCTCGAGGACCGGTGCCGTGAAGCAGATCGTGGTGGCGATTACCGGCGCCAGCGGCGCGATCTACGCCCGGCGCCTGCTCGAGTGCCTGACGTCGCCGTCGGCCGGCGCGCACGCGCACCTGATCGTCTCGCCGCATGGCCGGCAGTTGCTGGCCGACGAGCTGGGCATCCGGTCGCCGACGCCGGCGGCGCTGGCCGGCGACGCGGCGGACCGCATCACGGCCCACGAATACCGGGATGTCGCCTCCGTGCTCGCCAGCGGCTCGTTCCGCACGGACGGTATGATCGTCTGCCCGTGCAGCAGCAACACGCTCGGGGCGATCGCCGCCGGCCTTGGCGACAACCTCATCGCCCGGGCGGCGCAGGTCACGCTGAAGGAGGCGCGGCGGCTGGTGCTGCTGCACCGCGAGATGCCCCTGAGCATGATCGACCTCGAGAACATGCTGCGGCTCGCCCGCGCCGGCGCGATCCTCTGTCCGGCGGCGCCGGGCTTCTATCTGCGGCCCGAGTCCGTTGACGATCTCGTGGATTTCGTGGTGGGCAAGCTGCTCGATCTGATCGGCGTTCCGCACTCGCTCCAGAATCGATGGCCCGGCCGTGGGGCGGATGCGACGGCCTCGCCTCGTCCCGAGATCGGCACGTGAGGACGCGATGGAACCGCAACCGCCCGGTCCTGCCGCGCCCGCTCGATCGCCGCTGATCCTCTGGGGGCGGATGATCAAGCTCAGCCACTCGGTCTTCGCCCTGCCGTTCGCCCTGATCGCGACATTCCTGGCGGGCCGCGAACGCCCCGCCGGCCATCCCGGCGCCGGGCAGCTCCTGCTGATCGTGCTCTGCATGGTGGCCGCCCGGTCGGCGGCGATGACGTTCAATCGCATCGTCGACGCGGCGATCGATGCCCGCAATCCCCGCACGGCCGATCGCCCGCTGCCCGCGGGGACCATTCGTCGCGACCAGGCCGTCGCCTTCTTCGTCGGCTGCTGTCTCGTATTTGCGGCCGGCTGCGCCGGCTTCCTGATTGCCGACGACAACCCCTGGCCCCTGGTGTTGGCGGGGCCGGTGCTGGCCTATCTGTGCTTCTATTCCTACACGAAGCGCTTCACGCGATGGTCGCACTTCGTGCTCGGCTCGGCCATCGCGCTCTCGCCGCCGGCGGCATGGATCGCGATCCACCCGGCGTCGATCGGCTGGCCTGCGGTCGTGCTGGCGGCGGCCGTCACGCTCTGGATCGGCGGCTTCGACATCATCTACGCCTGCCAGGACGTCGAGCCCGATCGGCGGGACGGCCTGCACAGCCTGCCGGCGAGGCTCGGGATCGGGCCGGCGCTGTGGATCGCCCGCGGGGCACACGCCCTGACGGTCGTGCTGCTGGCGGCGCTGGGGCCGCTGGCGGCGCTGGGCCGGCTCTACTACGGCGGCGTGGCGGCCGTTGCCGTCCTGCTGCTGGTCGAGAACCTGCTCGTGCGGGCCGACGACCTCTCGCGCGTGAACGTCGCCTTCTTCACGGTCAACGGAATCATCAGCCTGCTGTTGGGGGCCTGCGCGATCGGCGATGTGATGTTGATCGCCCGGTGAGCCGACATCACATCGCCGGCAACAGGCCCGCGGACTGCCGATACTCGCGAAACCGCTCCACGGCGCCCAGGTCGATCGCGGCCGTCAGGACGCCGGCGACGCCGCGGGGAATCGTCTGCTGGATCTTCGCAAGGTCCGGCCGGCCCGAGGGGTCGCAGATCGAGCCGCCGCCGGCGGTAAAGTGCGTGTCGCGCAGCAACGCGCCGTCGACGAGGCGCTTGCTCTCATGGCGGCGTTCGGGCCAGTCGCTTACGACGACCGCGAGGGCGTTCTCCATCGCCCGCGTGAGGGCGAGGTTCCACCAGAGGCCCCGCGCGTACGCGATGTGCGACTCGGTCGGCACGGCCGTCTTGGCCGGCACGCAGAGCAGATCGGCCCGGCCGCAAAGCTCCCGGGCGAGCGCGGGGTCCCACAGGTCGCCGCAGATCAGCACGCCGACCCGCACGCCGTCGCACGTGAACACGCCGGGGCCGTCGCCGCCCGTGTGCGTGTCCTGCTCGCGGCCGAAGAGGATTCGCTTGTCGTAGCGGCCCAGTTCGCGCCCGTCGCGGTCGAGGACGAAGCAGGTGTTCCGCCGCGTGCCGTCCTCGTGCGGGTAGTCGATGCTGCCGCCGACGACGTTCACCCGACAGGCCCGCGCGAGCGTCGCGAGGAACTGGCGGGCCTGACGCGCCGCGACCCCGCCGTCGTAGTCGCAGGGCTGGCCGTTGAAGACCTCGGGCAGGACGAGGAGGTCGGTGCCCTGCTCGCGGACCACGCGCTCGGCCGTCTGGCGAAGCAGGTGCAGGTTGGGCATCGGCCGGAGCCAGTCGAGCGGCGGCTGAAGTGCGGCGACGCGGATGATGCGAGTCTCGGGCATGGTGCGGTCCGGCGGGCGGCGCCTACACGTAGGGCTCCAGGCAGCGTTTGGCGATTCGCAGGCCGGTGTCCTCCAGCTTGGGGGCGGCGGGGCCGTCGCCGTCGCGAAAGACGGCGTCGTGGCGGCCCTCGATATTCAGGTCACCGTGGTAGCCGGCGCGCCGAAGCTCCTTGATGATGCCGGCCCAGTCGGAGTCGCCCAGGCCCGGAAAGCAGTGCTCGATCGCGCCGTCGTGGTAGAGGCCGTAGCGGTCGAGAACGTCGCGATAGAGCTTCGCGTCCTTGGCGTGGACGTGGAAGACCTTGCCGCCCCAGGTCCGCAGGTTTTGCACGGGATCGACGAGCTGGCAGACGAGGTGCGAGGGGTCCCATTCGAGGCCGAGCGACGGCGACGGCACCTCGGCGAAGCATCGCTCCCACATGGCGACGGTGCAGATGCAGTTGATGCCGCCGAACGGGCTGTGAAAGCGGCCCATCGGGCAGTGTTCGAAGGCGATTCGCACGCCGTGGTCCTCGGCGAACCGGGCATGACCGCCCCAGATCTCGCGAAAGCGCGGCAGGGAGGCCTCGAGCGGCTGGTCGACCCGCCGTCCGGCAAAGCCGGCGACGACGGGCACGCGGATCGCCTCGGCCAGGAGGATCACGCGGCGAACGAGGTCGTGGTGACGACCGGCGGCCGCGGCGTCGGCGTCCATGTGGTTGACGTAGAAGCCGCCGATGCAACTGATGACGATGCCGGCGTCGTCATAGGCCGCACGGACGGCGGCCGCGCGGTCCTGCCAGCCGTCGTGCGGCGGGAGGAAGTCGGCATCGGGGCCGACGATCAGCTCGACGGCGCCGAAGCCGTTCGCCCGGGCAAAGGCGATCCGCTCGGGATCGAAGGGGCTGAGAAAGCCGATTCGCATGGTGCGCTCCGGTGACGGACGAGTGGTTATAGGCGACGGGCCGGGAATGTGCCAGCCCCGGTCGCGTTCGGGCGTTTGCGGCGATCCGCTTTGGGCCACCCATCGTCCGTCCGCGCTTGTGGAGTGCGGTGGCCACGCCACCGCTTCGGATTCGGACGGCCTGCGGCGCGCCCCGGCGTCATCCCACGCCGCAGGAAAAGCGGCGGCACGGCCGCCGCACTCCAAAAACGCGCGGGCCGCGCCGTGCAAGACGGGCGGGGGAACCGCCGCCCGAATCGAAGTCGGGGCAGAGTCTACGCCGTCGTTGCATGACGCAACGACGGAAAGCGAGAAACCGAAAAAGCGAAAAAAACGCTCCCAAGGCCGTATCGTGAATACACCCGTGGTGCGGTAGTGAGGTCACTTCGTCATCCGACGGTCTTGGCTGATATCTCCCGATTCCGTGTTCTCCCGACAAGCTTTTCCCAAGACGATCCGGCCGCGTTCGGGCGTTTGCGGCGATCCGCTTTGGGCCACCCATCGTCCGTCCGCGCTTGTGGAGTGCGGTGGCCACGCCACCGCTTCGGATTCGGACGGCCTGCGGCGCGCCCCGGCGTCATCCCACGCCGCAGGAAAAGCGGCGGCACGGCCGCCGCACTCCAAAAACGCGCGGGCCGCGCCGTGCGAGACGGGCGGGGGAACCGCCGCCCGAATCGAAGTCGGGGCAGAAGCTTTCAACGCAACCGGCGGCCAGAACAGGCGCATCCGTTGGTTGCGGCCGGAGGCTGCGCTGAGCTTTTCGCTTTCTCGCTTTTTCGTTTTTCGCCTTCCGGCGTTGCGGTATGCAAGGCCGGGGGTAATGCCGTGCCGCCGTCGAAGGGCGCGCGCCTTGCTATTCGAGATAGAGCGTCTGGCCGGGGCTGATGCGGGGCGGGGTGGTGATGACCTCGCGCAGGTGGTCCGCGTCGAGGGCGAGGAGCGGGCTGATCTCGATGAGGGCATCGGGTTCGCCATCGCGGCGGCGGGGAACGATGATGCCGCAGCTCGTGAGCCACGACGCCGCCCGACGGACCATGTCGCGCCGGGCGGTCTCGGCGCTGTCCACGCCCGTCGCGTTCTTGACGGGGCTGAACTCCTCGGCCCGCACGGTCTGGAGCACCATCGGCTTCTGGGCCAGGGGGATGGCGTCGAAGATGAACGTCTCCAGCTTGACGGCGTTCGGCGTGGCCGGCGTGATCCGTTCCCCGCGCTCGTTGACGTAGGGGACCTTCTTCTCCGCGCGATGCCAGGGCAGGGCGAAGCGGTCGGGATCCTTCGTCAGACGCTCGACGAACGCGCGGCTGATCACGTGGATGGCGATGCTGCCGGCGTCGAACGAGCGCACGCCGCCGGGTCCGCGGGCGACGGCCAGCTCCCGCGGCAGGTCGGAGTACTCGATCACCGTCAGTTTGCCGTCGGCGACGACGAAGTTGCCGACGCGCTCGAAATCGTCGACCTTCGGGACCATCTTGCTCGACATTTCGGAGCCGGTGACCTCGTGCAGGCCGATGAAGAGCGGGTCAAGCAGCTTGACCAGCGGATTGTCCACCTGGAAGTAACTGATGTAGTCGATGCCGCGCGCGGCCATGTCGGCCAGGGCCCCCGACCGCGCGAGGGCGAGCAGCGTGCCGCCGTGTCCGTCGGGCGACATCGACACGCGGTGCTTCTGGTCGAGAAGGATCTTGCCGTCCGGCGAGAGGGCGGGCATCTGCCCCTGCGTGAAGAAGACCACATCCTCCGCCGGCAGGCCGAAGTGCGCGTGTTTCTCGAAGAAGGCGCGGGTCTCGGCGTCGTTCGTCGGGCTGGTCATGATGTACCAGGGCGTCGACGACCCGTAGCGCCGTCGCGCGCCGCGGATGAACTCGGCGAAGAGCTGAAACAGCGGCTTGTTCTTCACGGGCGAGATGGGGAACGCGCCCTTGGGCCCGTCAAAGCCCAGGCGCGTGCCCTGGCCGCCGGCGACGGTGAGGGCCGCCACCTTGTTGCGGCGGATCAGCGACACCCCGCGCTTGACGGCGTCGGCGTACAGGCTCACCTGGTTGACGTCGGGCCGGGCGGGAAAGAACGGGGCCGGCTCGATCGACACCGCCACGGAGATCGGCGGCTTGTGGCGGACATGCGTCTCGATCAGGCCGGCGATCTCGGCGAACGGAATCCGTTCGAGATCGGCCGTCAGGGCGGACCGCTGCGATTCGGTCAGTTCGGGCCAGAATTGGAGCAGGTGCTCCTGTCCAAAGTTCCGAAGTCGCTTGTGCCAGTATTGATCGTCCAGCTTCTTCATCGGGCGATTCACGGTTCCAACGGCAGGCCGGCCTTAGTTTCTCTCGCTCAGCGTCCGATAGATATACGGT
>CAZTVU010000165.1:0-4577 GCA_964617025.1 uncultured Planctomycetales bacterium
GACGGTAAACGCCATATAACATTACTTATACAGGACTCAATAATTAAGTCTTAGTGTAGTATTATTTCTATTATTTAAAGTGTTAGTCTGGTGCAACACGGTGCGTCCGTGCAGGGCCGGTGCTCGATCAAAAAGGGCGAGATCAAGGCCGTCTTGCGCGTCGTCCGCGGCGGATGCATGGCATGGACATCCAGCGTGGAATAGAATATCCGCACGCGAACCACGGAGGGTTCTCATGGGACCTATGCGCACGCTTCTGGCGATCGGTTTACTGGCTTCAACCGCGGCCGCCGCCGACCGGCCGAACTTCCTGATCGTCCTTGTGGATGACCTGGGCAAGGAGTGGCTGAGCTGCTACGGCAGCGTCCACAAGACGCCGAACATCGACACCCTCGCCGCCGGAGGCATCCGTTTCGAGACGTGCTACGCCACCCCGCTCTGCACGCCGACGCGTCACGAGATGCTCACCGGGCGCTACCCGTTCCGCACCGGGTGGACGACGCACCACGACTCGCCGCGATGGGGCGGCCAATACTTCGACTGGAATCGCGAGATCACGTTCGCCCGCGTCCTGCGCGAGGCCGGGTACAGGACGGCGATCGCCGGCAAGTGGCAGATCAACGATCTCCGGACGCATCCGGACGCCCTCGATCGGCATGGCTTCGACGAGCACTGCGTCTGGCCGGGCGTCGAGGCCGACAATCCGCCGGCGGCCGAGCGATATTTCGATCCGTTCGTCCAGATCAACGGCAAGCGCGCGACGCTGCAAGGCGAGTTCGGCCCGGACGTCTTTCGCCGGTTCATCATCGACTTCATGGCGCGTAACCGGTCGCTGCCGTTCTGCGCCTACTACTCGATGGTCCTCGTGCACGGCCCGAATACGAAGACGCCGCTCAACCGCGAGACGAGCGCCAAGGGCGCGGGCCTCTACCCCGGCATGGTGGACTACGTCGACCACGAGGTCGGGTTGCTGGTCAAGGCCCTGACCGACCTGAAGATCCTCGATCGAACGATCGTCTTCTTCACCTCGGACAACGGCTCTCCGGGCACCACCTGCCGCGCGAACGGCCGCCTCGTCAAGGGCGGCAAGGGCAGCATGACCGAGCCGGGCATCTGCGTGCCGTTCATCGCGAGCTGCCCCGGCCGCGTGCCTGGCGGTCGCGTCACGGACGAGCTGATCGACTTCACCGACATCTTCCCCACGCTCGTCGAGCTGGCCGGGGCAAAGCCGCCGCCGAAGGTCGTCCTCGACGGGCGGTCGTTCGCCTCGATCCTGTTGGGCCGCGCGCCGGCCTCGCCCCGGCGCGAGTGGGTCTTCTCGCAGCTCGGCTTCAGGCGAGTCATCCGCGACAAGCGATTCAAGTACTATTGGGACGGCCGCCTCTACGACCTGCATAACGACCCCGGTGAGTTCCTCGACCTCGCCAAGAGCGACAACCGCGAAGCCATCGTCGCCCACGCGAAGCTGGAGAAGGCGCTCAAGTCGCTCCCGCCCGACGCGGAACTGCCCTTCGGCAGGCGAACGCCGACCGGGCCGCCGGACAAGGACTGGTCCAACGAACCCCGGGACGACTGACCGCCGCGCCTCTCTCCCCGCCGGGGGGAGAGAGCCCGGCAGCGCGGGAGCTCGCATGGCGCTGGATGTCTCCATCATCGTTCCCACGTACCGCGAGGCGCCCAACATCCGCCCGCTCACCGAGCGGATCCTGGCCGCGACGGACGCCGCCGGCCTCTCCGTCGAGATTCTCATCGTCGACGACCGCTCCCCCGACGGCACGGCGGACGAGGTCCGGGCGCTGGCCGCGTCGCACCCGATCCGGCTCATCGAACGCGACGGGCCGCGCTCGCTGGCGGCGGCCGTGCTGGACGGCTTCGCGGCGGCGCGGAGCGACATCCTGCTGGTGCTCGACGCCGACCTGTCGCACCCGCCCGAGGTCATCCCGCAACTGGTTCGCCGGGTGGCCTCCGGCGAGGCCGACTTCGCGATCGGCTCGCGCTACGTCGAGTCCGGCGCGATGAAGGACTGGCCGTGGATCCGCCGGTTGATGAGCGCCACGGCGACGCGCCTGGCCTCGCCGCTCCTGCCGCGCGGGCGGGTTCGCGATCCGATGTCCGGCTTCTTCTGCCTGCGGCGCCAGACGTGGCTGCGGGCCGACGCCATCAACGCCATCGGCTACAAGATCGGCCTCGAACTGCTCGTCAAGGCGCATTGTGAGCGCGTCGTCGAGGTCCCCATCACGTTCACCGACCGCGTCGCCGGCGAGAGCAAGCTGACGGCCCGCGAGCAGCTTCGCTATCTCCAGCACCTCAAGCGGCTGTACGAGTACCGCTGGCCGCGGCTTGCGCTGTCGCTGGTTTTCGCGGCGATCGGGACGGCGGCTCTGCTCGTCGACCTCGCCGTGATGAACCTGCTATGGGGGCTCGGCGTCGCGCCGTTCGCGATCGCGCGGTCGGCGGGCGTCCTCGCGGCACTCCCCGTCCGGTTCGCGCTCCATTCGGCGCTCACGTTTCGCGGTCCTCGCGGCCCGGGCGCGGCCGTTCGATTCGTGCGGTTTCTCGCATCCCGCGCGGCGGGCGCGGTCGCCGGCGTCTGGATCGCCGTGCTGCTGGTCGGCCGCCACGAGTTCTTCGTCGCGCACTACAATCTCGCCGCTCTTCTCGGCATGGCCGCCGGCGTGGTCGTCGACCGCCTCGTCGACCGCGGCCTGAATCTCGCACCGGAGCGGACGCCGGGCGTGTTTCGCGTCGCACACCGCCCGGCGCCCTCGTCGCGGGCAAATTCGTCGTAGAAGCGGAGCCGCCGGTCGATGGACTACTCCCTGGACGTGAAGCTCGGCCAGATGGTGATGGTGGGGTTTCGCGGCTCCGAGCCGGAGGAGTGCCGCGGCTTCCTGGATCGCATGCGCGCCTGCCACCTGGGTGGCGTGTGGCTCACGGACAACGACAGCCCGATGGGGCGCACGCTCGGGAACATCGCCTCGCCCGAGCAGGTGCGTCGGCTGACCGCGGCGCTGCGAGCGGCCGCGGACATCCCCCCGTTCATCGCGATTGACGCCGAGGGCGGCCGGGTGATCCGACTGAAGGAACAATACGGATTCCCTCCGACCCGCTCGGCCCGGTATCTCGGCGAGCGGAACGACCTCGCACTCACCCGCGCGCAGGCCGAGTCGATCGCCGCGACGCTCCGCGAGTGCGGCATCAACTTCAACTTCGCCCCGGTGCTCGATGTGAACCGCAACCCGGCCAACCCCATCATCGCCCGAAAGGAGCGATCGTTCTCGTCCGACGCGGCGATCGTGGCCCGCCACGCCGCCGTCTTCGTCGAGGCCCACCGTCGCGCGGGGATCCTCTGCGCCGGCAAGCACTTTCCCGGCCACGGCAGCTCGCGCGACGATTCGCACCTGGGGCTCGTGGACGTCACGGACACCTGGTCGGAAGACGAGCTCCTGCCCTACCGGCATCTGATCCGGCACGGCCTGCTGGATGCCGTGCTGTCGGCGCACGTGTTCCTCCGCCGGTTCGACGCGGACCACCCCGCGACGCTGTCGGAGAAGATCCTCACCGGACTCCTGCGCGAGGACCTGAAGTTCGATGGCGTCGTCTTCACCGACGACCTGAACATGCGGGCGATCCAGCACCATTACCCGCTGGAGCGGGCCGTTGAGCTGTGCGTCCGCGGCGGCGCCGACGTCGTCGTGCATGCCAACGTCGATCCGCACGATCCGGCCATCGCCGAGAAGACGATCGCCGTCCTCCGGCGTCTGGTCGAGTCCGGCGCGCTGAGTGAAGAGAGAATCGACCGGTCCTTTCGTAGGATCTTGGCGCTGAAGACCGCTCTGGAGCGGGGCTGAGACGCGCCTCGGGCGGTCAACCTGCCAGGAACGCATCCTGTGTGTGAGACGTCCGGCCGTGTCCCCTCGTGCAGCGGTTTTTCCACCAGCGCGGCGCCGGTACAATGACGGCCGCGAGCGAGGGCTGTTCCTCGAACGACCGAGGCCGATGCCCCCTGGATGACGCGCGCCCTTGATGCCGTCCTCACTTCGTCGGATATCCCGCCTGGCCGACATGCCGCCGACATCGCTCTTTCGCGCGGAGTCGCTCGGCGAGGCCGTCGGCGTGTACCTGCCGGCGACGGCGGCGTTCCGCGTCATCGGCCTCATTCGGAACATCCTCCTGGCATGGCTGCTGTCGCCGGCGCAGTTCGGGCTCTTTTTCCTCTCGCTGCTGGTCGTCAACGTCCTCACCCCGATTGCGGGGCTGAGCCTTCACGATGCCGTCGCCCGCTACGCGCCGGCGTTCGAGACGCGGGGGGCACTTCGCGCCTTTCTTCGCCGCCTGACACCCCGCATGGCGCTCGTCGCGGCGGCAGGGGGGGGCCTCCTCCTGGCCACGGCGAACCCGGTGGGCGAGTGGCTCTTCGAGTCGCTGCGCGGCGGTCCGCAGGGTGCGCCCGCGCCCGGCGAGCCCGCGGGGCCCGGGCGGGCCGTCCCGCTGACGCGGTGGGCCGCCGTCGCCCTGTTCGCCCAGGTGCTGTACTTCTTCGTGCTGTCCACGTTGAAGGGCCTTCGAATGTTCCG
>CAZTVU010000165.1:4599-11797 GCA_964617025.1 uncultured Planctomycetales bacterium
GGCCTGATGGACCTGACGCACACAATCCTCTTCACGCTGGGGGCCCTGGGGGCGGTGGCCCTGGGCGCACGAACCGCGGACGCCGTCCTGGTCGTCTTCGCGGCGGCCCTCCTGGTCGCGATGCTCGTCTTCGGCGCGGGCCTGCGGCGGCGCGTGGCCGCCTGGCCGGATCAGCACCGGCCGCTCGAAGCGGCCGAGCGAGTGATGGGGCGAATGCTCCGGTTCAGCCTGTGGACGACGGCCGCCACGGTGATGACCCAGATCCTCCAGAACTATCCGACGTGGTACCTGAACAAGGTGCACGGACAGGAGGCCACCGCCGTCTTCGGGGGCGTGCGGACGGTGACGCAGGTGACGCTGGTCGTGGCCGTTACCATGATCAGCATCGTGACGACGCTCATCACGCGGGCGTGGGAGGCCGAGGGGCGGGCCGCCGCCGACCGGCGTTTTGCCCTGGCGTTCAAGACGACCGGCCTGCTGCTGCTGGGGATGTCGGCGGCCGTGGCGGCGGCGAAGCCGCTGGTCATCCGGCTCTTTCCGCCGGGGTTCGCACCGGGGCGTGAGATCATCCAGCCGCTGCTCCTGTTCTTCCTCCTCTGCGGATACCTCTCGTTCCTGTCGCTCCATTTCAATCTGATCGAGAAGACGCGGGCCCTGTTTCTCGTTTGGGCCGTGGGCGTGGCGGGCAATATCGTCGCGTCGTGGTACTGGGTGCGGCCGGCGCCGGCGGGCGATTCCCCGCCGTCGCTCGCCGCGCAGATGTTGCCGGCGGCCCATGCCGGCGTGGCGGCGATGGCGGTCGCGCTGGCGGTGTGCCTGGTGTTCCTGCGGCTGGAGCGCCGGCCGGTCGACCGGGGGACGTGGCTGGTGATCGGGGCGGGCTTCACGCTGTGCCTGCCGTGGCCGGCGGTGGTGGCGACCGTGGCGGCGCTGGTGCTACTGGCGCGGCCGCTCCTGTTCGGCCGCGAGGAGTGGGTTGCCCTGCGGCAACAGACGGCCGACGTGCGGCGGACGATCACTCACTGGGTTCGAAGCCGCAGCACACCCCCCGGGTGTACTCCCGCGAGTTGGCCTGAATCCACGCCGCCGCCTCGTCAAAGCCGAACAGGCGAGCCAGATCGGCCACCACGGGGCGATTGAACATCACCGTCCTTCGCGAGTCGCGGACGGCCTCGATGCCTTCGTAAACGGCCCGCGTCACCTTCACCTTCGGGAGGTCTTCCGCGAGGCAGCCCGGGGCAACGGCTGTGGCCCGATGCTTCACGCGCCGCTTCCTCCGTGCCTCGCGTGATCGAAACCCGCCGGAGTCAGGCCGAACCGTACCGGCCCGACCGATCGCAGGACCGGCTCGACCAGCTCCGCCTGCCGCAGTTCATCCAGCAAGGCCTCGCCCCGACTCGGGTCGGGGTCGGCCAGCCACATGACGGCCGCGAACTGGGGCACCGACATCAGTCCGTGCTGGGCGAGGACTTCCAGCGCGCGGCGCTGGTCCGCATCGAGTTCGACGGCAACGGCGGCGTATTCGGACTCCGGCATCGTTTTCATATTCCCATAACCTCCTACAGAACGATCACGCGGCGAACTTCCCCGCAACGGGCGAACGCCTTCCCGACATATACAATTCGGCCGTGCCCCGGCCAAACGGGTGATTTCCCCATGCCCCCCGCCGCGCCGGGGCGTCGCGAAGCCCGCGGCCGCGTGCGACGGCGAGGATCGGGCGGCCTGCGCATGCGGATCGCGACCGGTTCTATTGCCCCCGCCGGCGGCCGCGCTACAATGCGTGCCCCGGCGCCGTCGCGTTCGGGACAGGAGTGACCATGAAGGACCGAGAAGCCGTCGTACGGGAGATCGAGAGGACCGGCATCGTCGCCATTCTGCGGACCCGCAGCAGCGAGCAACTGATGGACGTCGCGACCGCCCTGGTGGATGTCGGGTTGACCTGCGTCGAGGTGACGATGACCACGCCGGGGGCGCTGGACGTGGTCCGGGCGGCCGGGGCGAAGTTCGGTGATCGCTGCGTGTTCGGGGCCGGCACGATTCTCGATGCCGAGACCGCCCGGGCGGCGATCCTGGCGGGGGCGCAGTTCATCGTCGCGCCGATCCTGGACGTGGAGACGATCCGCCTCTGCCGCCGCTACGGCGTCCCGGTAATGCCCGGGACGATGACGCCGACGGAGATGCTTCGCGCCCATGAAGCGGGGGCCGACCTGATCAAGGTCTTTCCGGCGACGTCGCTGGGGCCGTCGTTCTTCCGGGACGTTCGCGGCCCGCTGCCGCAGCTCAAGCTGGTGCCGACCGGCGGCGTCACGCCGGAGAACGCGGCCGAGTTCATCCGCGCCGGCGCGGCGGCGCTGGGGATGGGCGGCGCGCTGGTGAGCCCGTCGCTGGTGGAGAAGCGCGACTTCGCGACGATCGCCAGGCGTGCGGCGGACCTGCTGGCGACGATCCGGTCGGCCCGCGCGGCGACGTGAGGCCGAAACAAGAGCGTCTTCGGTCGCCGTGGCAGCAGCGACCGAAGACGCCGTTCCCAAACCGCAGGAGGAGACCGCTCGTTGGGAAGCTTACGTGCCTGACGCCCCGCAATGACATCCGCACGCTGTCGCACGCCGCCGGTGACTCCGTCCGACGGCGTGCCTGTCGTCCGCTTGAACCGCATCGACCGGCGGCGTGGTCGCCGCCCGATCGCGAGTAAGCAGTTCCCGCGTCGCCCGAGCGTCCCCCGCCAACATGACGGGTCAACCGCACGTCCGGGCGGCACGGGGTAAGGGTAAATCCACAGAGACCATACGAAACAAACAAAAACGGGGCAAATGAGGCCGTGCGAAAAAGGCCGTGGGGGCTGCGTTCGTGGTCGTCTGATAACGGCGGTTGGGGCGAACAGGTCCACGCCGTCGTTGCACAAGGCAACGACGGAAAAGCGAGAAAGCGAAAAACCGGAAAAGCGAAAAAACGCGCTCCGAGGGCCGTATCAGAAATACACCTGCGGTGCGGCAGTGAGTGCACTGCATCATCGGACGGTTTTGGTTTTCCCGCTTTCTCCTTTTTTCGTTCTCCAGCGTTGGCGTATGCAACGCTGGGGTCCACACAAAAGGGAAGTGGTACCCCGCGGCCAGACCTGGTGAAAGCTGGCAATCTCGACAGCTTGCCGCTTTCCTTTCTCGGAGGACATGCTTGGTTCGCTTCGCCTGCGGAACGCCGACGGGGGCGTCGGCGCCGCGGTCGCGGGCGATCGGAAGCGCCGCCGATGCGAGATCAGAAACGGATGCCGAAGTCTGCGAACTCGCCGGTGGCGGGGCCGTCGACGTGTTCCATGCTGCGGATGAAGCCGCGCATGGCCTCCTGGACGGCGTGGAGGAAGCGGTCGATCTCGCCGGATTCGCCCTCGACCACCACCTCCACCCGGCCGTCGGCGAGGTTGCGGACGTAGCCCGTGACGCGGAATCCTGCCGCGACCGCACGGGTGGTGTAGCGGAAGCCGACGCCCTGCACGCAGCCGGCAAACCATACCGTGCGTCTCATTCGGCCTTGCCCTCGTCGGCCGCCAGCGCCTCGGCCACCGTGTCGTACACGGGGAAGAGCTCGGTGAGCCTGGTCAGCTTCAGTAGCTGCCGGATCGGCGGAGAGGGGCCGGCCACCTTCATCACGCCGCCCAACCGTCGGCAACGCAGGTGCGCGGAGACCAAAGCGCCAAGCCCGACGGAGTTGATGAAATTCAGATCGGTCAGGTCGAGGACGAGACGGCCTTTCATCGCATCGGCCAGGGCGAGCAGGTGCTCCCGGAGGAGATCGGCCTTCTCCAGTCGTGCCGCGCCGCTCACTCGCACCACCGTCCCCGCGCCGACGCAATCGAGATTGACCGTGAAGCCATCGGGGAGTTCCGCTCCTGGTGAGCTCATGGCATGCCTCCCGGCCGCCGGACGGCGTCAACCCTTTCGCTTGACGAGGTGAATCTCGTTGCCCCGGCGGTTGTAGCAGACCTCGTCCATGTAGGCCCGCATCAGCATGATCCCGCGGCCGTTCGGCAGGGACAGCCGCGCGGGGCAGGTGGGGTCCGGTACGCGGTCGGGATCGAACCCGGGGCCGTCATCGGCCACCCAGATTTCCACCTTGGACCCATCCACGCGGTACCGGATGCGGACGCTCTTGGACCGATCGTTCGCGTTGCCGTGTTTGACGGCATTGGTGATGGCCTCTTCGAGCGACAGGCGAATGGCAAATGCCTCGTCGGGACGGTAGCCGCAATGCTCCACGTCCCGCAGGATACGCTCCTCCGCCGCACGCGCGGAGTCCAGATCGCTCTGGATGATCAGTTCAACCAGAGGCGCGTTTCCGCTCGCGCCCGCATCCGCCTTCGTCATGATGCCGCGCTAAAAGTCCTGGAGTGCCATCTCCGCCGTATCGTGGATCTCGAACAGCCGGTTCAACCGGGTGATCTTGAACACCTCGAAGATCTGCGGCCGGATGTTCGAGAGCTTCAGGCGGCCGCGCTTCTCCTTGATCTGCTTTTCCAGCGTGATCAGCATGCCCAGCGCAGCGCTGGAGAGGTGCTCGACGTTCCGAAAGTTCAGCAAGAGCTTGACGTCGGGCTCGGCCGCCACGAGTTCCTGAAGCTGCTCCCCGATCTGGGTGATCGACAGCTCGTCAAGGATCTTTCGATCCTCAAATTCGACGAGGTGAACATCCCCTTGCTTCGCGATCTTGAGGTTCGCCTTGGTCTCGCCCATGTCGTACTCCCGCGTGTGTCGTTTCCCCCGGGAGCATTTAAGCCGCCTAGCCCTGCAAAGTCAACAAGTTACGCGCCGGGGGCCGGCCGCGGCGCCGGATGCGGTCTCGGAGGACGGCCTACGCGGCCGCCCCGGCCGGGCTCGTTCCGCCCCGTGCCCCGTGGGGAGATCGCCTGTTGGATTCCCGCCACCGGCATCCTACAATCATCGTGATCGACGGGGTTCGCGGCCGGCTGAGGAACTATGTCCCACGCGAGTCGCTCCATCACACTATTCGTGGCGGTTGGCATCGTCCTGGTGCTGTCGCAGGCAAGCTGGGCATGGGGTCCGGCCACGCACGTAAAGCTCGCCACCGACATCCTGGGAAACCTTGGCGTGCTCGCCCCGGCCGTCGCGGCGCTGCTCGCACGACATGCACGGGACTTCATCTTCGGGAACATCGCGGCGGACGTGGTGTTCGCCAAGAAGCTCAGCCGGGTCAAGCAGTTCTGCCACAACTGGGATACGGCGTTTGCGATCCTGGACAGCGCGACCACAGACCCGACACGGGCGTTCGCCTGCGGGTATCTCGCCCATCTTGCCGCGGACACGGTGGCACACAACAAGTTCCTGCCCCGTCAGATGACCATTACCCGCACCACCGTATCCTTTGGGCACCTTTATTGGGAGCTTCGCGCCGACTCGACGATCGGGACGCACTATTGGGAACAGTTGCGGCAGCTCCTGGACAGTCAGTTCGGGGCGCACGAAACGTTTCGCGCAGAAGCTGACGGATACGTTCCTGCCCTTTCAGTGGAACCGCGCGATCTTTTACCGGCTGAACAACATGATCAGCCGCCGGGGCTGGATCCGGACCATGGATGCGTGGTACCACCGTTCCCGCTGGGAGTTGCCCGACGACCTCCTGCTCGAGTACCGCCTGGAGTGCGTCGAACGCGGGCTGGACCTGCTGAACCTGCAACGCCGGTCCCCGGTGACGCTCGAGGACCCCAACGGCACGGCGGCGTTCGGGTACACGCGTGCCCAGCGGCGGCAACACCGCAAGATGGCCCGGGCGGGCATTTTGCTGCCCCATGTGCTGGCGGAGGCCACGGCGAGGCACGCCCCTGTCGTAAACATGCGAAACGGCTCGCTCACGCTGTTGCCTCGCGAGGTTCTCGGCGGCGCGGGCGTTCGGGGGGCAGAGCCGGCTTCGGAGGTTCTCACGACGCTTGAGCCGGCGGCGACGGCGGCGGTGACGGAGGCGCAATCCTGTACGCCGTGAATGTCCGGCTGCCGAGGAACTGTTCGTCCGCGTAAAGGGCGATCTCGTAGCGGCCCCAGTGGGGAAACGATACGTGCGGGAGCTTCATGTTCAGCTCCACCACCTGCTGCGGATCCTGAAACATCAGCGGCCCCTCGGCCTGAAAGATGACCGTCTCGGTCTCGAGGTGGCGCACCGTGATGCGGCTGCGATACTCGCCGCGGCCGTCGGTCAGCGCGGCATACAGGTGCATGCTGGCCGGCAGGACGATCGGCAACTGGACGCCGTGAATCGCGCTGAACACCCCGATCAGCGAGAGCTTCTTGGTCATCTCGTCCCGGATGATCAGATCACAGATCACCACGGCCAGGACGACCGGCGGCGGCTTCATCTGAGGTTTTGCCGGATCCATTCGAAGACCTCCTCGCTGTGGCCGGCGGGCTTGACCTTCTCGAAGACCTTGGCGATGCGGCCGTCGCGATCAATGACGAACGTCGTGCGGACGACGCCGTAATACTTTCGCCCGTACATGGACTTCTCCCGCCAGACGCCGTATGCCTCGGCGATCGCATGATCCTCGTCGGACACGAGTGTGAACGGCAGGCGGTACTTCGCCGCGAAGGCGTCGTGCGACCTGGGCGAATCGGGCGATACGCCGATGACCTCGACGCCGGCGCGCCGGACGGCCTCCCAGTTGTCGCGAAACCCGCAGGCCTCGGTGGTGCATCCGGACGTGTCGTCCTTGGGGTAGAAGTACAGGACGACCACCTTCTTGCCCGCGTAGTCGGCCAGCGAGACCGTCCGTCCACCGCCGGCCGGGGCGGTGAACGCGGGCGCAGTGGTCCCCTCCGCCGGGATCGGCCGGGCGGAACCACCTTTCGCCTTTGCCGCCTTCTTCGTCGCCATGAGATCGCCTCGATTCCAGAGAACGCGAGAACGCCGTGATTCTAAGTTCCCCTTGTGAGTCGGTCCATCGGCCGATGGCCTACAGGTTCGCCGATCGGTGCACGCAAGTCCTTGACGCACCCGCTGCCTCGAAACTACAAGATGTTCATGGTTGCGCGCAAACTCATTGCCCTAATGTTGTTCCTTGCGCCGTCGGCGGTGGCCGATGCCCCGCCGACCGTCAACCTGATCGCGAACCCGGGCATGGAGGCATCGGGGACGGACGGCCTGCCCGAGGGATGGGGGCGCCGTGTCATCGGCATCCCCGCCATGTTCGCCGTCGATG
>CAZTVU010000166.1:0-5168 GCA_964617025.1 uncultured Planctomycetales bacterium
GGCCATGTCCATCCTGAAGGATTACGCCGCCCGCCGAGCCAAGCTTCAGGCGGGCCAGGACGCCGCTTCGATCGCGGAAAAGAAAAAGGCCGAGGATGCGCTGTTCAAAGAGATGAAGGAGCGGCTCGACCAGATCCCGACGACCGCACAGCGAAACGCCGTCCCCGCGCAAGTTCAGACGCCGACCAGCAAACCGGCATGACGGATTACCGTCTGCCGAAGGGCAGCGAGCTTTCGGGCGATCCTGCCACACGCGGCAGGGTCGCCCGTTTTTTGGGGCTTGCCAGAATCCCGCGAATCAAAATCGTGAATCAGACTTGCAGCCGGTTGCGGTCAAGGTTGATGCCTCACTTGGCCGACGGTATGCTTATACGAGCCCGCTGACGTTCAGTGATCTCGTCAAACGGGTGCGATGACGCAAGGAGGGCGAGACCGTCGCGGGGGCCTGCATGAGACGTGCAACGGCAATCAATCTGGCACTGACGCTCGCGACCGGCCTCGGCTCGCTGGGGAGCGCGGGCTGCACGCCCACGTACCCCAACGCGGTCGTTAACAGCAGCGGTATTCCCGTCCGCCTGAGTGACATTACGGCCATCACGAGCCGCGAGGATCTGAACGAGGATCAGAAGAAGCAGGCCCTCCGCGGCCTGGGGATCACCGACGAGCCATTGCTCAATATCCTGGTCGCCGGGCAGATTCAGTAACGAGTCGCCTTGCCGACCTGAGCGCCGTACGGACGCGAGTCAAGAAGGAGCGAAACATGTCGTATCGAAGCCGATCTTCCAGGATTGTGGTGGTGTTGGCGTACGGCCTGATCGGGCTGGCGGGGTGCGGCGGCATGGGCGGAGGGTGCAGCAACCCGCTCGATGTCCTGCTCAAGGTCACGTCCGGGCGAATCAGCGACCTGACCGCCGCCGAGATCCTCCTGATCAACGACTTCCTCATCCAGAGCGGATACACCACGACGAGAATCACCGAAGATCAGGCCGCCAAACTCGTCGAGTTCCTCAAGCTCAACAACATCAACACGTTCGACGACGTTAACCGCGTCGCGACTCAGGCACAGACGGACCCGGAGAGCATCCAGCTCCCGCCGGGCTTCCTTGAGTTGTTCGACGAGTCGTTCTACTCCGGCTGACCCGGGTTCGGTGCGGCCTTGGGCCCGGCGAGATGCGCGGGCCGACGAACCCCGAACGAAATGCCCCAGGGGACCGGTGGGCGGGCGCGACCCCACCGGTCCCTCGTGTTTGCCGGACCGGACGGCACGTGTGAGAAACCCCTGAACACGTCGTATAATGGCGTCGTCGGGCCGCCCCGCGGCACACGGGCACCATGAACGCACGAACCCGCCTCATCCTCGCCCTGCTCGTACTGCTGGCCCTCTTCTTCGTGGGGACGGCGGGATACATGATAATCGACGACGCCTCGTTTGGCGACGCCGCCTACATGACCGCCATCACGCTCTCGACCGTCGGGTTCCGCGAGGTCTTCGACCTCAGCCCGGCGGGGCGTGTCTGGACCATTCTCGTCTGTGCATTCGGGATCGGCACCGCCTTTACCGCGTTCGGCGTGGTCACGGCCATGATCGTCAGCGGCGAGGTCGGCCGCCTCCTGGGGAGTCGCAAGTTGCAGTCGCAGATCGATGAACTCCATGAGCACGTCGTGGTTTGCGGGTACGGCCGGATGGGAACGCTCGTGACGAACGAGCTGCGCGAGCGACACGTGCCGCTCGTCGTCATCGACAACGACAGCCGCCGCGCCCGGGAACTCGAAGACCGCCGGATCCTCCACGTCCCGGGGGACGCCTCCGAGGAGGCGACCCTTGTTCGCGCCGGGATTCAACGCGCCCGCGCGCTCGTGGCGGTCCTGCCGCACGACGCCGACAACGTCTTCGTCACCCTGACGGCGCGCGGCCTTCGCAAGGACCTCTTCATCGTCAGCCGGGCCGAGCAGGCCGCGTCCGAGGTCAAGCTCCTGCGGGCCGGCGCCAATCGCGTCATCAGCCCTCAGGCCCTCGGCGCCTCCATCATCGCCAACGTCCTCACCCGCCCGCACGTGGTGGACTTTGTGGACGTCGCCGCCAAGGGCGTCGAACTCGAGATGGATCAGCACGTGATCGGCGCCGACTCGCCCATGCGCGGAAAGACGCTTCGCGACTCCAACCTGCGCCAGCGGGCGAACGTCATGGTCGTGGCCATCAAGCACGCCGACGGCCACACCACCTTCAACCCCGGCCCCGACGCCGTGCTCAACGAGAACGATACCATCATCACCATCGGCCAGGCCGGAAGTTCCGTGAAGCTCGACACGCTGCGACAAAGGTAGCTCAACCATGGCAAGACGAGGATTCCCGCGCGAGGAAGACGCGATCCGCACCGAGGCCCGGAGGACGGCGCGGGGGGCGCGACCGCCTCGCATCGCCGTCCTCTTTCAGGACGAGGACATCGTCGTGATCGACAAGCCCGCCGGACTGCCCTGTGTGCCCGAACGGCACGCCCGGGGCGACACCGTTCAGACCCTGCTGGCCCGCATGCTCAAGGTCCCGGGCGCCCGACCGCTGCGCATCGTTCACCGTCTCGACCGCGACACCAGCGGCGTGCTCATCGTCGCCCGCACCGTCGAGGCCCAGCGCGCCCTCACCACCCAGTTCATGCACCGCACCGTCGCCAAGACGTATCTCGCGCTGGTCCTGGGGTCGCCGGACGGCGACGCCGGCCGCATCGACGCCCCGATCGGCGAGGTGCGCGGCGACGTCGCCCGCGTGTGCGTCAACCCCAATCGCGGCAAGCCGGCCGTCACCGAGTGGCAGGTCCTCGAGCGCTTCGCCGGATACACTCTGCTCCGCTGCCGCCCGCTCACCGGGCGCCAGCACCAGATCCGCCTCCACCTGCAGGTCGCCGGCATGCCCCTGGCGGTCGATGAGCTGTACGGCGGCGGTACGGGCCTGCGGCTGTCGAGCGTCAAGGCGGACTATCGCCCCAGCCGCCGACACGAGGAGCGCCCGCTGATCGGCCGGCTGTCCCTGCACGCCGAATCGATCGAGATCGACCACCCGGCCGACGGCCGGCGAATGCGCTGGGAGGCCGCCCTGCCCCGGGACTTCCGGGCCGCACTGAACCAGTTGCGCAAGCACGCGGCGCCCGCGGCGCAGATCCGCCGCGACGTCAATGCGCCGGCGGCGAGGCCCCGATGATCGTCTCGGGCACGGCCTGCGCCGGCGGCAGATGCTTGTACCACAGCCTGTACACGCCGTAGAGCGACACGACGAAGATGACCAGCGTCACCCAGAAGGCCTGCATGTTTCGAATGATCAGTTGCATCGGCAGCAGGAACAGGGTGACCTGCCAGAAGAACACAAAGGGGACGGCGACCAGATCGTAGAAGTGCTCCTTTCGGGTCGCCTCGCGGACCTCCGGCGAGAGCGTGTTCTTGAACGGCCCCCACAGGCCGAACGGCCGCGTGGTCTTGTAGAAGTGTTCGACGACCTCGCGCGGGACCGGCCTGCCGATGTACGTGCCGATCACCGCGCTGGCGAACGAGATGGTCATGAGGATGAGGAACTGCAACCGCTCGTCGAGGTCCGGCCAGAAGACCCGCTGGATCATCGCCGCCGGCACGCCGATGCACAGGCTCATCACGACGCCGGTCGGGTTGAACCGCCACCAGTAGAGTCGCAGGACGCCGGGCATCGCGTTGCCCGAGCCCAGGCCCATGATGATCCAGCCCCAGATGTGGTTGATGTTCTTCGTGTAATAGGCCATGACGAACCCGCCGACCGTCAGCGCGAAGCCGAAGCCGTAGCTCGCCGCGATGAGCTCCCAGTTCTTCGCCTTCTTGCGGAGGAACGCCTGGTAGATGTCGCGCGTGAACAGCGCGGTGGTCGCGTTGACCGTGGGCGAGAACGTCGACATCGCCGCCGCCAGCAGCGCCACGACGAACAACCCGCGGAGCCCCGCCGGGATGCGGAAGAGAATCACCGCGGGCAGGATTCGTTCGGGGTTCACCGTGCCCTCGTAGCTGACCATGTGGAGCTTGCCGATCCAGTCGTCGCCCTCCTTGCGGGTCAGGCCGCGCTGGAGCTGATCGATCAGCTCCTTCGGATAGCGGGACGGCTGGTACGCGATGTCGGCGACCAGCTCCTCCCACCGGTTCTTGGGGATGACGGCCTTGACGAGTTCGGCGCGGACCTCCTGGAAGCGCTGTTTCCAGTCGTCGCCCAGCAGTTGCCGCAGGGCGGCGGCCTCGGGATGCTGCTCCGGCCGGTTGAGAACGTCGTCGGCAAAACCGCCCCACCGGCCCTGCGGCATGATCGCCGCCACCTGCGCCGCCACGGCCGCCTTGTCGCCCGTGATGCGGGCCCCGGGGCCCTCGGTGGCGATCACGTAGTCCTTGATCGCCGCCTCCGCGAGCCGCAGTTCGGAGCGGTCCTCCGAGAACAGGTTGCGGACCAGCAGCAGGCCCATCACCGCGAAGCCGATCATCATCGGCCAGCGGAACATCATCAGCCACGTCCAGAAGAAGCTCAGCAGGCCGCAGTCCCGCTCGTTGCGGGCGCCGAAGTAGCGCGAGTCGGCCCCGGACGAGATGCCGTTCTTGATGTTCGTGATGAGGTAGAAGAACGCGAACATCGCGAGGTAGCTGTACTGCTCGTAGCCCGGCGGCATGGGCGTCCGCCAGTGCGGCACGGAACTGGTCCACTGCGTGCTGCCGGTCACCTGGGCGGCGAGCTGCGCCAGCCCATCGCCGCCGCCCACAGATGAGACATCCGCCCAGGCCATCACGGAAACGACGACGACGGCCGCCAGGATGATGCCGCACTGAAACAGGTCGGTGTAGACCACGCCGTAGAAGCCCGACAGCAGCGTGTAGACCATCGTGACCACGACCATGATCAGCGCGCAGACCGTCGGCGAGAACGGCATGAACATCGACAGGAACAGCCCCGCGCCCTTGATGAGGTAGGCCAGCATGGCCACGTTGAAGATCACGCCGGAGACGGCCGACAGCAGACGGGCGAAGCTGGCGCCGACGCCCGGGCCGAACCGATACACCTGCCATTCCGCCCCGGTCATGCAGTTCGACCGGCGGTGCCACTTGCCGGTCCACAGGAGCATGAAGATCAGGACGAGGACGGCCCCCCCGCGAAACTCGATGTACAGCCCCCGCGG
>CAZTVU010000166.1:5184-10865 GCA_964617025.1 uncultured Planctomycetales bacterium
GAACGACACGACGAGCATCGTCCCGGCCATGTCCACGAACGCCCCCATGCCGGAGACGCCGAGCATCCACCAGGGCATCTTCTTGCCGCCGAGGAAGTAGTCCTCCATGCTTCGCGAGGCGATCCGCTGGAAGTAAATGCCCATGCCCAGAAGGACCAGGAGGTAGGCCGAGATCACCACATAGTCGAAGGAGTTGAGGTACTTCAAGACCCGGTCTCCGCTAACGGGGCCCGTGTTCCAACCGGACAGCAGAGCGTCGTAAGATTACCGGATGCCCGCCGATCGTCAACGCCCGATACGAGACCCCGGCGGCACCGGCGGGGGCTCCGACGACCGGTGAGCGAACAACGTCACCGCAATGGGGGCGCCGGAGGGCTGCACGACGGCGGCCGGTACGGACATGAGCGATCGCAACAGCCCGAGGCCGCCGATGATTGCGATAGCGGTTGCCACGCGGGTCTTCCCTTCTGTCACGCTGTTTCGCGGGCCGCCGCCGGGAGCGTCAGATCAAGGCCGTGCGAAGTCCCCGCGAAGAGGTCGAGGACTCGAGGGCCGCCTGGATGGCCACGAATTCGCCCACGTTGTCCATCGTGACGAGCCCGGCCAGCACTCCGTGGCGCATCACGGGAACGGTGTGGCATTGGCATCGCACCAGACGCTGAAAGACCGTTTCGAGCATCTCCGAGGCATCCACGGTTTCGAACTCGCGCTGCATGGAGTCGGCCACCCGCGCCGAAGCCCCCCCCTGGGTGAGCCCCGTGAGGAGGTTATGTCGCGTCAGAATGCCCACCACACGGCCGTCCTCGACGACGGGGAAGTCCTGCTGCGAACCGGCCAGCACCTGCTCGGCCGCCCGCGAGAGCGGATCGCCGGGCTCCAGCACGCGAAAGTCCGTGATCATCGCCTGGAGGACCGGAATACCGCCCAGCGCGGACTTCATCTGGACCATGCTCGCCTCCTGGGCCGCGCCGATCCACACGAACAGGGCGATGAACAGCAGGAACGGGTTCCATACGAAGCCCAGCACCCCGAAGCCCAGCGCCATCGCCTGGCCGACGCTCGCGGCGATGTGCGTCGCCCGCGTGTACGGGAGCCGCGTCGCCAGCAGGGCGCGCAGGACGCGACCGCCGTCCATCGGAAAGGCCGGCAGCAGGTTGAAGACCACCAGCACCGCGTTGACCACCATAAGCCGTTCAAGGAAGGGGCCGCCGGTGACGCTGAGCTGGTGAAGCGGCGCGAAGACGGAGGAGGCGTGCAGCCAGACGAAGAGCGCAACGGCGATGACCACGTTGACCGCCGGCCCGGCCAGGGCCACTCGAATCTCCTCAAGCGGTCGCTCCGGCATCCGTTCCAGGCGGGCGAGGCCCCCGATCGGCAGCAGCGTGATGTCGCGCGTGCGTATGCCGTAGCGCGCGGCCGCGAGCGCGTGGCCGAACTCATGCAGCACCACGCAGCCGAACAGCGCGAGGATGAAGGCCACGCCTTCGATCGTCTTCGCCGGGCCATGCCCCACGGACCAGTGGCTCAGGACCACGAAGCCGATCAGGATGAGAAACGTGGCGTGGACGTACACGCCGATGCCGCGATACGTACCGATCCTCCACGACCACTTCATGCCACGGACCTCCCCGCGCCGTCGTTCGCCGCGTCGCCGAAGCGAGCGGTCGCGCGGAATTATAGCTCACTTGCGAAGGTCCCACACAGCGCGAGCAGACCGTGCCGCCGCTCGGGGACGGGAAGACGGATCGGTCGGAAACGTCGGGCCGCGCCTCCCCGCGAGCTGCTTCGGACGCTCCGCATTGTGGCTCACGTGACATAGGACCCGCCCGCATGCCGGGGCCGGCCGGGCCGCAAGACGCCGTGCGACCCGGCGGTGGCTCCGGCAGGCCCCCATGCTCGCCGCCGCCATCGGGTTGCGTTCGCAATCGCCGGCGAATATCGTGCCGCGCGACGACGAGACGCGATTGGATACCCGCGGGCGGCGTGAACGCCGTCGACGCGGCCCGCAACAGAAGATGCCCGGCATGAAATCCGACACCGCCATGATGTCCGCCCGTATGGTTCGATCGGCGTGGTCGGCCCTTCTGGCCGTCGCCGTTGGGGCTTCCGCAGCGATCGCCGGACAGCCGCCGGTCGCCATCGGCCCCTATGTGCAGAACGTGGGAACCGATAACGCCACCATCTGCTGGGCGACGGTCCGCGGGGAAGTGACGGTCGACCCGCCGGCGAACCAGGACACGTGCGTCCGCGAATACGAGATGCACTCGGTGCTGCTACGCGGCCTCAAACCGGGAACCGCCTACGCCTACAGGGTGCCGGGCGATACCGGCGAAACCGGTCGCTGCTCCTTCACGACGTTCGCCAAGGGCGAGCATCCGTTCAGCTTCTGCGTCATCAGTGACACCCAGAATCGCACCAATGCAGCCCATCGAAAGATCGTCGATCGCATCGCGGCCGCCAAGCCCGACATGCTGTTCAACTGCGGCGACCTGGTTTCCGACGGCCGCAGCATCGGCGACTGGGAGGAGTTCTTCCGCGTGGAGGGCAGCCTGCTGCGCAGCGTGCCCTTGTTCGCCGTGCTGGGCAATCACGAGCGCGATTCATCGCTGTACTTCCGGTTCTTCGCGCTGCCCGGCAACGAACGGTACTACTCGTTCGACCGCGGGGCCGCGCACTTCGTCGTGCTCGACAGCCCCGGCCCGTACATGCCCGAGGACAATCATTCGGTCACCCAGTCCGCCCGGAAGCGCTTCGACCAGCGGCACCAACGCTATCGGCAGGAGCAAATGGAGTGGTTCAAGGAAGATCTGTCCGGACATGCGGACGCGAAGTACATCTTCGTCTTTCTGCACTTCCCCATCTACAGCCTGAAGGCCTCGCGCGTGGCAGCCACGAACGAGCTGCGCGCCCGATTCGGCAGCGTCTTCCAGGACCATCGCGTCACCGCGGTCTTCACCGGCCACGACCACCACTATCACCGAGAGGTGGTCGGGGGCGTGAACTTCGTGAACGGCGGGGTGGGCGGCGGCTCCGCCCGACCGATCGACGCCCCGATTCCGCCCGAGACCGTCAAGCACGCCGTTGTCGAGTCGTTCGCTCGGGTCGATGTCGGGCCGGACCGCGCCAAGGTCCGAATTATCGATGTCGCGGGCAATGCGGTGGACGAGTTCGACCTGTCGCCCCGTCCGCGGCCGGCAAGGGCGGCGAAGTGAAACCCATCGCGCCGCCCCGCGGCCGTGCGTGCGGAACTCGCTCGGCCCGGCATCAATAGTCCCGAAACCGCCCGCCTGCCGCATCACCCGCCCGCGCGGTCCGCGCCGGTCAGGGCCTGCTCCATCATGGCCCGGGGACTGAGGTCCTCACCCGTGGCGTGACGGACGAGTTCGTCCCAGCGCAGGCTCGCGCCCGGCCCGAACACCCTGGCCTTCAGGAACTCGCCGATCTCCCGGCGGCCGTTGTAGACGGCAACGCCGCCCTCCGCCTTCAGGATGTCCCGCGCGATCACCCGGTGGAGCTGGCCGGCGAACATCTCCCCCATCATGTAACTGTGATAGTAGGCGGGCGAGCTGACGATGTGGATCTTGGCGGCGTAGTCGGGTGCGTTGCGACCCTCCGGGCGGCGCAGGAGCTGGTACTTCTCCGCCAGGTCCCACCACAGCCGATTGAGGTCCCGGGAGGGGTCCTCGTACATGGCGGCCTCGAAGCGGACCATGACCTGCGACCACGCCGCAAAGATCAGCATGCGGTCGCGGCTCGTACGTCGGCCGGCCTCGGCGGCCGCCTTCGGGTCCGGCACCGCCAGGCCCGCGGCCTGCATCCAGCCGGGCTGGCTGGCGAGCCGGTCGAACAGCACGGCAATCGCCTCCGTGGTGAAGGTGGCGGCCGGCGTGCGAAGAATCCACGGCAGCGAGCGTGGCAGATACTTGTCGTAGGCGGCGTGGCCGAGCTCATGCAACATCGTTGACATCCACTGCTCGTTCGGCACCACGTTCGCCATGATCCGAATGTCGCCTTCGCGGTCGATGTCCGTGCACATCGCGTGCGGGTATTTGCCGGGACGCTCGTACAGGTCGCTGCGCGCCAGCACATCGTCGAGCGGCAGGCCGATCCCCCTGTAGAACTCGCCGGCGAGCTTCACGACGTCGGTGTTCGCGTAGATCGCGTCGAGGTCGACCGTCGAGGCCGTCGGCGGCTCCTGGAAGAACGGATCGTGATAATGCCACGGGCGGAGGTCGGCGACGGCGACGCCGTACTCGCTCGCCAGCCTTCGGTCGAGCTCTTCCTTGGCGGCACGGAAGGGCTCGCGCGTGAGCTCGTGCAGCTCGTCGAACAGCTTGAGGATCCGGGCCTTGTCCATCTCGCTGAGCTGGAGCTCCATCTCGTAAAAGTTGCGATAGCCCAGCTTTCGGGCGGCCTCGTTCCGCAGGCCGATCAGCTCCTTGAGGTCCTTCTCGACGACGGCGCCGACGCCCTTGCTGGCCTCCCACACGGCGCGCCGTTCGGCGCTGTCGCGGGAGTCGGTGAGGATCTTTCGCACTTCGCTGGCCGGCAGCTCCCGGCCGCCGACCTTGGCGCGATATACGTTGAAGGCCTGGGTAATCGCCGTCGACTTGGCCGAGATGCGTTTGAGCAGGTCCGGATCGAGCTGCTTGCCGGCGTACTCGAGGTAGAGCAGCTCGATCTGACGGGCCAGAAGGCGATCGGGCCCGGCGTCGCCCTCGGCCAGCCCCTGGCGAATCCGCTTCAATCGGGCAAACCGAGCGGGATCGGCCAGGGCGGCATCAAACGCGTTCTGCGCCGCTTCGGCGGCCTTGTAATCCTCGTCGCGGCCGGACGCCGCCGCCTGCCAGTCGGCTCGGGCGGCCGCGATCCGCAGCGGACGAACGCCTGCCTCATACTCGGCGATGAACTGCCTCGCCTCGGCAATGCTTGCCGGGCCGTCGGCGGCCGCACGCTGCGGGAGCAGAACCAGGCAGAGGAGGATAGCGGGGATTCCCGCCACCAGCGGGGACGCGTGAGCAAGCATGTTCATGATGATATCTCCAGGTTTCTTGTTGTCGTGGCACGCTTTTTCCGAAGACGATCCGGCCGCGTCCGGGCGTTCCCGGCGATCCGATTCACGTCATCCGTCGGCGCCTGTGGACTGCGGTGGCAACGCCGCCGCTTTCCCTCGGACGGTCTGCCGTACGCCGGCGCGTCCCGGCGCGTCTCATGGAAAGCGGCGGCAAGGCCGCCGCAGTCCAGAACCCGGGCCGCGCCGCACACGACGGGCAGGGCGACTGCTGTCCGAGTCGAGATCGGGACACAGTCTTCCAGCGCAACCGGCGAGCGAGACGCGCTT
The DNA here is from genome assembly GCA_964617025.1 of uncultured Planctomycetales bacterium. GTDB lineage: Bacteria > Planctomycetota > Phycisphaerae > UBA1845 > PWPN01 > CAZMVY01. Next base: position 10,526 of record CAZTVU010000166.1, read on the forward strand.
CCTTTGGTTGCGGCCAGAGGCTGCGATGGGGCCGTTTCCCTGAGTCCGGCGACCGCCCCCGCGGATTCTACCGGCAACGGGGCTGCGGCGACAGGCGAGAATCCGCGAAGGCCGCGCGGATCGGCCCGGCGCAGGGCAACCGTCCGAACAAGCCGCCCCGTATCGACGATGGGACCGCCTCAACCTTCTCGACTGCGGCATGGAACAAATCGGGACAGCCAACGAGGAATACGCGGACCACAACCTCTCGGAGTCCTCGATCCCAGCGGTTCCGAACGGCTCCGTCGCTACCGCCGGGAAACGGATTCCGCGGTTATCTCAAGCGATCGGCGTGAGTTAC
>CAZTVU010000166.1:10892-11792 GCA_964617025.1 uncultured Planctomycetales bacterium
CCCCCAACCTACAGGTTCGAAGCCTGCCACTCTATCCAGTTGAGCTACGGGCGCAATCTCACGTCGGCCCGCGTGCCGTGCGATCCGCGATCACCGGGTCGACACTCGTCGTTTGTAGCGTTGGGCCCCGTCCGGGTCAAGGACTTGCCAGGATCTTTTCACGGGTCGTCCCCAGGGCCGCCCGCCCCGTCGTGACCCCCGCCGCCGCGTCACACCGCCTCCTCGCCGGTTTCTCCCGTGCGGATGCGCACGCACGTGTCGAGGTCCCACACGAAGATCTTCCCATCGCCGATCTGGCCGGTCCGCGCGGTGTTGGCGATCGTCGTGACAACCTCCTCGGCACGATCGTCGCGGGCGACGACCTCGATCTTCACCTTGGGCAGGAAGTCGATCGCGTACTCGGCCCCGCGATACACCTCCTTGTGGCCCCTCTGCCGGCCATAGCCCCGCACCTCGGTCACCGTCATGCCATAGATGCCGATCTGCCCGAGCGCGTTCTTGATGTCCTCGACCTTCGAATGCCGCACGACAGCCTCGACCTTCTTCATGTCGCGTCCTCCACCGAGCGGGGCGACACCGGAGCGGGCGCCCGCGTCACGGGAAAGGCTATACGCCGTCGCTGCATAACGCAACGACGGGAAAGCTAGAAAGCGAAAAAACGAGAAAGCGGAAAAGAGCGCTCTCGAAGGCCCGTGTCCCGGATACGCCCGTGATGCGGTAGCGGGTTCACACCATCATCAGTCGTTGTCGATGATATCCCGCGACTTCTTGTTCTCCGGGCAAGCTCTTCGCAAGACGATCCGGCCGCGTTCGGGCGTTTCCGGATATCCACTTCGCGCGATCCCTCGTCCGTCGGCGCCTGTGGACTGCGGTGGCGACGCCACCGCTTTGGCTCGGACG
>CAZTVU010000167.1:0-11341 GCA_964617025.1 uncultured Planctomycetales bacterium
CATCGCCGCGATCACTTCCTCCAGCAGCAGCGGTCTCATGCCCGTTCCGATCCCCCCGAATGCGCTGCAGGGCCCTTGGCGGCGCGAATCGCCTCCGTCGCCACCTCCACATCATCGAAATGGATCCGGCGATCGCCGAAATCCTGGTACGTCTCGTGCCCCTTGCCGGCCAGCAGGACGACATCGCCCGCCGCCGCGGCGGCGACGGCCTCGTGGATCGCGCGCGCCCGATCCGGCTGCACCGTCACCTTGTCGCGTCCGGCCTTCGAGAAACCCGCCAGGATCTCCTCGATGATCGCCTGGGGATTCTCGGTCCGCGGGTTGTCGCTCGTGACGACGATGCGATCCGCCCATCGTTCCGCCACCTGCGCCATCCGGGGACGCTTGGACCGGTCCCGATCACCGCCGCAGCCGAACATCACGATCAACCGCCCCCTCGCCAGGGGCCGCAACGCGCTGAGCACGTTGGCCAGGGCGTCATCGGTGTGGGCATAGTCGACCAGCACGGTAAACGGTGGTTGCTCCGCCCCGACGATCCGAACCTGCTCCAGCCGCCCGCGCACCGCCGCGACCGACTCGAGTCCGGCCACGATGGCGGACCAGTCGACCCCGAGCGCTCGAGCCGCCGCCGCCGCCGCCAGCGCATTCTGCACATTGTGCCGTCCGACCAACTGCAGCCGGACCGGGATGGAGCGGCCCTCGGCCACGAGATCGAACCGAGTGCCGGTGGCGTCGATGGACCCCATCCTCGCGAAGATATCCGCGCTCGGGCTCAGCCCGAACCGCACGGGCCGCGCCCGGCACGCCTCCAGCATCGACGGGCCAACCGGATCATCCGTGTTCACGATCCCCGCTGCGTCTGCATCCAGCAGGTCGAACAAGCGCCGCTTCGCCAGCCGGTATGCCTCGCGGGTCTTGTGATAGTCCAGGTGGTCGCCGGTCAGGTTCGTAAACACGCCCGCGTCAAAGCGGATCCCGTCGGTACGGCGCTGGTCCAGGGCATGGCTCGATGTCTCCATGACCGCACAGGTCGCGCCCGCCCGCGCGGCCTTCATCAGGTACTCGATCAACTGCCCCGCGGGCGGCGTCGTCATGGGCGCGTCGATCCGCTCCGAGAGCAGGTCGTACTGGACCGTCCCCAGGAGGGCCGTCGGCTCGCCCGCCGCGCGGAGGATCGCCTGGGTGATGAAGCAGGTCGTGCTCTTGCCATTGGTGCCGGTCACGCCGACCACGCGAAGTCGCCGCCCACCTGCCGTCGCCGACCCCGTCCAGTTGAGGTCCGCCAGGCCCAGGTGCACCGCTGCCATCCGTGCCATCGCCCGCCGCGCATCGGGCACGCGGATGGACACAACGGACGACGGGACCGTGCAGGGACGATCCCAAACGACGGCCACCGCCCCCCGGGCAACCGCGTCCGCGACGTACCGAACGCCGTCGACTCGCGTCCCCTGTACCGCGACGAAGCATGCCCCCGGACACACCTGCCGGGAGTCATCGGTCACGCGGCGAATCAGCACATCGGCCCCGTGACCGGGCGGAGCCAGGCCCACGGCTCGCAAGAGCAACTCCCCCAGCGGTACCCCGTGCCGCTCCACCGCCACCGTCGCCTCTTGTGTCAGCATGCCACTCCTCCGTCCCCGCGCGTCGTCCCAACCGCTCCGAGTGTCTCTCCTTTTCGGGGCGCAGGGCGTAGCGGCGAACAACACCGATCGAACCGCACGCCCGGTCCTCGCCCCGAGAACCGACTCCCCGAGGCCCCGCCCCGACGCCGCCGGCGGAGCCCGGCGATCACCACTCCGGGGCCAGCTTCTTGACCACGGCACGGCGTCCCGCCTTTAAGGCAGGCTCCTCCTCGGGCGCCTTGTCCGGCGGGACGTTCAGATAAGCCAAGGCATGGCCCAGCACATCCCGAACCGCGGGCGCTGCCACCGTGCTGCCGAAATGACCCCGGTTACGATCCGGACGGCGGATCATCACGAGAGCGACGATCGCGGGGTCCGCCGCCGGGGCGGCGCCGATGAACGACGCCGTGTACGCGTCCCGAATGAACCCGCCCCCGCCCGGCCGGGCGATCTGAGCCGTACCCGTCTTGCCGAGCACCTGGTAGTGCGGAAGCCTGGCCTGCTGGCCGGTCCCTTCGTTGACGACGCCGACCAGCACCGTCTTCGCGATAAAGTCCGCCACGTCGCGCGGGACCGCCTGCCGCAAGACCTGCGGCCCCTTGAACTCCTGCACGACCCGGCCGCGCGCGTCGAGAATCGCCCGGACGATTCGCGGGCGGATCACCTGGCCGCCGTTCACAAGGCTGCAGAACGCCGTCGCCAGTTGCAGAGGCGTGACGGCAACCTCCTGTCCCATCGGGATCGATGTCGTCGAGAACGAAGTCCACTGTCGCAAGGGACGAAGGATTCCGTCGTCCTCTCCGTCCAGCTCGATGCCCGTCTTCGTGCCGAACCCGAAACCAAACGGCGAGGACAGGTAGCGATGCATTCTCTCGTTGCCGAGCCGCTGCCCGAGAATTGCCATGCCGATGTTGCTCGACTTGATGACGATTCCCTCGAAGGTGAGGTAGTCGTGGGCGTGGGCGTCATGCAGGATGCGGCCGCCGAAGGCACAGGCGCCGTTGTGGCAGTAGATCGTCTCGCCCGGCCGCACGACCTTCTCGGCCAGGGCGGCGGCGGCCACGAACGGCTTGAACGTGCTGCCGGGCTCGGCCGGATCGGTCAAGACGCGGTTCCGGCGGGCATCCAGCGGGCTGTCCCCGGGGCGATTCGGGTCGTAGGTGGGCTCGCTCGCCATCGCAAGGACGTCCCCTGTCTTCGGATTCATCACGATGCCCACACCGCTTTCCGCCCTGAAATGCTCGACGGTCGCCGCCAACTGGGCCTGCAACGCCTCCTGGATGGCCGCATCAAGGGTCAGCTTGACGCTCATGCCGTCCCGCGGCGGCGTCATGGCCTCACTGCCCTCCTCCGGCCAGAGGGGCCGATGGGCCACGTCGCGGTACAGCGTCACCCACCCCGCAGTCCCCGCGAGGACCTTGTTGTAGCGGGCCTCAATGCCGTCCACGCCGTTGCTGTCGATATCCACGCAGCCGACGACGTGCGCGGCCAGTGTATGCATCGGATAGCGGCGGTAGGGCTCGCGGAGGATGCCGATGCCGGCGATCTTGAACTTGTCGAGCCTCTTCTTCTCGAACTTCCACGTCTGTTCGAGCAACGTACGGATCGAGTTGGCCTGCTCCTCATCCCCCCACCGCTTGAGCCAGACGAAACGCTTGGGAGGATTGGCGGCGATGCCCTCGATCAACAGCCGGGTGATGTCGCCCGGGTGCATTCCAAGGACGGCGGCGACCTTCGGGACGACGAACTCGACGACATCGGGGTCGTCAAACAGGCTGGGATCCGCGAAGAAACTCGGACGGTCCTGGCTGCCGGCGAGCACACGCCCCTCGACGTCGAGGATCTCGCCCCGCCGGGCCGAAAGCGGGAGCGTCATTCGCTGCTGCTGAGCGAGGTAGTTGCCCAGCCGCGTCCCCGGCGCTGCCAGCGACGCGTGGATGTAACACAGACGACCGATCAGCCCCAGCAGACAGGCCGCTCCAAAGACCAGCAGGATTCGCGCGCGCCGCTCGAGGCTCCGCCCACCCGCCGCCGCCACGATCCCACTGTCTGGCTGCCCGCTCTCCGGCATGTGCAATCCTAATCGTCTGCGACCCAGGAATCATCCGGCGGCAGCACGGTCCGGCCCTCGTACGGGGGCAAGAGGGGTGCGGCAAAGCGCTTCGTTCGATCACGGACCATCGCGGGGCTGCGCAGCCGCGCAATCTCCATTTCGTGAGACCAGATTCTCTGCCGAAGCGCAAGCTGGTCGAGCTGGAGCTGCTGAATGCGATTCGACCGCCGTACCTGGTCCGCCCGCAGGTAGACCACCCCGATGCCCAGCACGCCGAAAATCACCAGCAGGCCGATGAGGCGCGGTATTGTCATCGCCGCCCCGCCTTCAGAGTTTTGAGAGCCCGCCCACCCCCGCGGAGGAACCGCCCCCGTTCGCCGGCAGCTTGATCCTCTCTCCGACACGGATCTTCAGGGGATCCTGAAGTTTGCCCTTGTTCAGGTCCGCGATCTCGCGCCAACGCTCCGCATTCCCCAGCCGCTTCCGAGCGATGCTGGCGAGCGTCTCGTTCTCCTGCACGGTATGCCAGCGGAAGTTGGCCGATTTCTCCTCGGCGGAGCCGCCCTCACGGCCCGGCTTCACATCCTTGGCCACCTTGACGTCCCGGCCCCCTTTCGCCGACGCCTTCCCATCCGCCTTTTCGTCCTTTGCGGCAGCCGACTCCGGTGCCGAACGCCCTTCCGACCCCTCACCCGTTGACGCAGCGGAGCCCTTCGCCCCGTTACCCGAGTCCGCCGCGGGCGCCTTCGGGGATCCGCCGGCCGACGGCGGAAAACTGGCATCGACGAACTTGTCCGCGGGCAGCTCCGGAATCACGATCTTCGTGCCGACCCGAAGGGCCAGGGCATTGGGCACCGCCTTCTTGTTCGCCTCCAGGATCGCGTTGATCTCCTTGGGCGTCGCCCTCCCATAGGCGGCCTGCGCGATGCGCGTGATCGTATCGTTCTTCTTGACGATGTGTTCCTGTTTGATCCGCGGCTTTGGTTCGGGTAGCGAGTCGCCCGCCGAAGGTGGCGCCGCAGGCGGCGTGGGACGATCCGTTGCGGAAGGAGGCGGCTTGACCTCCGGCGCCGGCGGCAGCGGAACGGGGGGTGCCTTCCTCGCGGTGGCCCCCGCGGTATCCAAGGCCTCGGGCTTCTTCGACGGACCGTCCTCCAACCAAACCTCGAGCGAAGGCGTCAGCCCGCGGTTGGCGCTCGATTGGCCTCCGGGCATCTCCGGCAGGGCGACGGAGGGTTTGTACCCCTCCGGAGACGAGGGCTTGCCCGCCTCCTGCCGGCTGCCTGCGAGCGGTATCGGCGCGGCCGTGCCGGCGCCCGAGGACGACGAGCGACCGTCCGCCCGGTCCGGCAAGCGCGTCGCCCCGTTCGGTGCCGGCTTCTCACTCAGCAATTCACCGCCGCCCTTGGGGTTCAGGCCGCCTCCGGGGCGCCGCCCCGGAGTCCCCGTGTCCCTCGCGCCGACGGGTTGTCGCGGAGTGGCGTCGACGATCGGCCCGAGCTCGGTGCTGCTGGCCGCACGGGGTTGAGCACCCTTGTGGGAGAGGATCACCGCAAACACCACGATGAAAGCCAGCCCGACAATCAGGCCCACCTTCGTCTCACGAGTCATTGCGACCTCCCTGCATGAGCCGACCGCTCCGTAGCTCCGCTTACGCCACCCTCTCCGCCACGCGAAGCTTGGCGCTTCGGGCACGAGGGTTGCGACGGATTTCCTCGCCGTCCGAGGCTACGGGCTTCTTCGTACAGATGCGATACTGGCCCGCCGCTTCGCGCTGCCGGAAATCCCGTTTCACGATACCATCCTCGATGCTCTGAAAACTGATGACCGCCAACCGTCCGCCACGCCCCGAAGCATCCGCGGCGCCACCCGATGCCGACGCGCCGGGCGGCAGGAGACATTCATACGCCTGCTTCAAGAACGATTCTAGGTTCTCCACTTCACGATTGACGGCGATGCGCAACGCAAGGAACACCCGTGTCGCCGGATGGATCCTGCTCTTGTGCGAGTGCGGATCCGCCCCAACGGCAGAACAGACGATCCGGGCCAAGTCGCCGGTACGGCGGATTCGGGCGTCTCGCCGAGCCTGACAGATGCGTTTGGCAATCCGACGGCTGAACCGCTCCTGACCGAGGTTGTAAAACAAGTCCCCCAGATCCCGTTCGGGCATCGCGTTCACAAGATCCGCGGCGGTTCCCGGGATCCGATCATCGAGACGCATGTCGAGCGGACCATCCGCCATGAAACTCAACCCGCGCCCAGGGTCATCGAGCTGGTTTGAGCTAACGCCGAGATCGGCCACGACGGCATGTACCCCCGGTATGCCCAGTTCGTCCAACACCAGGCGGACTTCACTGAAGTTCCGCCGATGCAACGACACCCGATCGCCCCACGGGGCGAGCCGCGCACGGGCGATACTCAGATTCCCGGCATCAACGTCCAAGCCAACGAGTCTTCCTTTTTCTCCCAGCTTGTCAAGGATCGCCGACGCGTGCCCACCCAGACCCACCGTGGCGTCCACCACGACGCCGCCCTCCGGCAGCGCCAAGTGCTCAATCAGGGGCTGGACCAGTACTGGTATGTGGCCGGCATCGGCAGCGTCGGACGTTGCGCCGCACCTCTCTGCGTCCCGGCCGCCGGGATCACCTGTTGATTCTGACAGCCGGGGCTTCATAATACCCAAAAAGGGACGTCGCCATTCATCCGTGAAGACGATCGTCCCAGGGTTATGCGGTGGCCTCCGATGCCGTCCGCCATGTGAGCAAGTCATTCGACAGCCGAACCTGAGCGAGTGCGCCGCCATGTCGGTTGACGCGTCGCACTCGCCGCTCAAGTTCCGCCAGGTGAGCCGACAGTGAGTCGCCCGACGGATCGGGCGCTCGTCCGTCAGACGCCAAGCGCAGATGTTCTCGGATGACTCGAAGACTGCCGGTTTGCATCACTACATCCCCCGCGCTACCGGGCCGCGCAGCACTCCGGCCGGAGCGACTCCGTTCGCTCCAGCCGCGGAGTGCCACTGTTTCAGGGACCTGCGTCCCGGACGTTCGCCTTCCTGTTTTCTCCGAATGCCTCAGGGTTGTGGGCGCTCCGGACCGCGCCACGGAGCGCCACAACCCGAACCTCCGCCTCGCTCAAGCGGACCCTTTCTCACATCCGATCACGACCGCCATAAAACGGCTCCGCTTCAGGCAGCCGGCTCGGCCGCGCGACTGCCCTGCATCGACTGCGCCATGTCCCGCCGCGCCTTGCGCTGCCGCTCCATCACCGTGGCAAGATTCTTCGCGATGAACTCGTCGTAATGATCCTTGTTCCACAGTAGCAGATGCGTCCGCGCACCCGTCAGCACCACCGACCTCCCGAGATTGACCGCCTTGACCAGATGATCGGGCAGGACGATCCGCCCTTGTGCGTCGATTTCCAGCTCTGCACACTGGGAGTAGAATACTTGGTCGAAAATCTCCTGATCATCGCCCGGCACCATTTCGGTCGCCAGGCGCTTGGCGTAACGTCGGAAGCAGCGGTCCGGGTAAAGGGCCAGCGTCCCCTCGCGCTCGCCAAGCACGACATAGAGTCTTGTTCCGTCGCGATCGGGATGCATGGCCGCTCGGACGGCCACTGGAATAAAAAGACGCTTCTTTTCGTCCATCTTGAGATCATAGGCTCCGGTGACGAACATGAGGCCAAACGGACGAAAACCGAGTCGCGCCCAAGAACTACCGCACCGTCGTTTCCGCTAAGCTCCACTACGTGGACTTCGCTCCCATTATTTACCACACTATCGGCCAGCATGCAAGAGCAAATCCGTTATCGCATCCAACTTTTCCATGAACGCCCAGTTTGTCACGGTACGTAACCGTGTTGGCCCATATACTACATATTGCGCGATCGAGGTCAACCTATCCAATAGCTTGCGGTTCAGAAAGGTTTTAGCGATGGCTTCGAGGGAGCCACATGCCGCGGCGTGGCGAAAAAATGTTGCATCTACCCCATGGACAACCAGCGATCGACGTTCGCGATGGACCAGGGCTCCCGCTGCCGCCGTTGCAGCATCGCATCGGCCTCCGAATCGCCGACGAACCGCTCGGCAGCGGGGTCCCAACGAAGCTTGCGGCCCAGGATCATGGCGATATTACCGATGTGCGCAATCGTGATGGTTCGGTGGCCGGTCTCCGCTGGGGCATAGCAGGGCTGCCGGGACTTGACGCAGTCGATAAAGTTGCGGTGCTCGCCCCCCTTGAAGCCGTCCTCCCGAGTGACGACCTCGCTCGGGCGGTAGAGCCGCACCTCGTTCGGCCCGATCGTTGACTTGAGGATGGCCGGCGCGCTCGCCTGAAGCGGTCCCCGCCAGCCCTCGAAGCCGACCCACCCATCCGAACCTTCGAAGCGAATACCCGGGCCCTGGCTTACGACGCTCATGGTGACGCCGTCGGCGTAGCGGTAGAGCAGGTCGAACTCCTCGGCCGTGTTGAACAACTCGCCGCGAGGCGGGAACCTGCCCTTGCCTTCCACCTCGACCGGGCCGGTCGCTTCCGTGCCGTGGCCCCACTGAGCAAGATCGATCATGTGGGCGCCCCAGTCGGTCAATCGGCCGCCGGAATAATCGAGATTCCACCGAAAGCTGCCGTGGCAGCGGGCGGGGCAGTAGGGCGCGACGGGGGCCTGTCCGAGCCACATATCGTAGTTGAATCCGGGCGGCGGCGGCTGGACCTTGCGGTCGGTGAAGTTGGCGCCGCGGGTCTCATTTCCGCCCGGCAGCGACACCCGGATGTGCCGAAGGCGCCCGATGCGTCCGTTGCGCACGAGCTCGCACACGCGAATGTAGGTGTCGATCGACCGATTCTCGGATGCGGTCTGGAAGATGCGGCCCTTCGCCTTTACGACGTCGCAGAGGATCCGCCCCTCGGCCACGGTGAGCGTCAACGGCTTCTCGCAGATGACGTCCTTGCCGGCCTTGACGGCCATGATGGACGGGATCACGTGCCAGTGGTCCGGGGTGCAGTTGGCAATGACGTCGATGTCCTTCCGACGGATCAGTTCGCGAAAATCCCCGTACGCCGTACACCCTTTGTACCCCGCCCGGTCGAGCGCTTTGGCGTAATGATCGTCCACGCGGGCCTTGCCGGCCAAGCAGAGCTTCTCGTCGACGTCGCAGACGGCGATCACCTGGGCGTCCGGACATCGGAAGATCTGGACGAGGTTCCAGCCGACTCCGTGGCTGCCGCAGCCGATCACGCCGTAGGTGATGCGATTGCTGGGCGCGACGCTGCCGGCAAGCCCGAGCGCGGAGGATGGGACGAAGTAGGGCGCCCCCGCCGCCGCGCCCGTCGCAACCGCCGCGCGCCTGAAGAAGCCTCGACGCGAGATCCGCCCGTTGCCTGCCATGAGCCAACCTCCGCTCGCGACGCCCGAGCAGGTCCGCCGCACACCCGGCACACCCGCAGGCCGACCAGTCGCGCGCGACCACGATACCCGGCGCGCACGGTACCGGCAACGGACCCGCTGGCATGGCGAACCGATCCGGGCTATTCCTATCCGTTCGGCGCTGACGCCGGGACAGGAGCACGCAAATGCAGGCTGCGACGGGATTTACGCTTGGCATCTGGTGGGTCATCGCGGGCAACGCTCACGCGGGCGCGGCAACGATCGACATCGATATCGCGGCGCGAGTGCAGCCCGTGTGGCCGGAGGTGATCGGGATCAACCTGGATTATGGCGGGCGTGCGGCCCTGGAGAGCCCGGAGGCCATCGCGGCCGTGCGACGGATCGGGATCCGGTCGGTGCGGTTTCCGAACGGTTGCGAGGCCGACCGATACGACTGGAAGGCCGAAAACAAGAACAAGATGTCGGTCGAGCAGTTCCTCACCTTCTGCGATGCGATCGGGGCGGAACCGTACTACACGCTGAACCTTCAGGGCGGAACGGAGAACCGGCCCGGCCCGCCGCCGGCCGGCGCGGGCCTCGAAGAAGTAATCAGGTACCGGCACCTCGCACCGAACCCGTGCGGCTACACCGATTACCACTTCGGGACGCTCGCCGAGGCGTTGGAACTATTGGAGCGGTACACGGTCGGGCGAGCACTGGCCGGCAAGCGCCCGATTCTCTGCTATGAAATGGGCAATGAGAACTGGGGACAGGGCACGACCGATTGGCCGCCGGAGGTCTACGCGGCCACGGTCGCCGCCTACTCGCGGGCCATGCGCGCCGCCTTCGAGCGGGCCCGGCGGCGGCACCCGGCGATGCGCGAATTGCGGCTTCACATCACGGCCGTGGGATACCCGATGGTCGGGAACAACCAGGACCCGATGCAGGCAACCAATCGTGATGTGAACATTCGATGGACGCGGGAGATGAACGCCCTCCATGCGGCGGGTCTGATCGATGCCGTGCAGGACCATTTCTACCCCTACAGCAGCGACGGCAGCGACCTGCTCACATGGTCGCATCACAATCTTCAGAACATGCTCCTGGCGAGGCGGGGTCTCGCGAACCCGCGGCTGGGCGGCTATCGGGACGAAGCGCTGGCCTACTCGATGCCGATCGAGATCACCGAGTGGAACCTCAAGTGCTGGGGACCCCAGCGGAAGAACGATATCGACGCGAAGAACCTCGGTTTTGAATCGGGCCTGAGCGGCTGGATCGTCCATCCTCCGGCCGCCGCCGGCATGGCCTCGGTGTTGCCGTCAGTCGGGCGCCGGAAGGCCGGGCTGCATCTGGCCACGACCGCCGACGCCGACGCCCGAGTGGACGTATTCCAGATCCTTCCCTGGAACGCGAAGAAGGCGAAGCGCGTCTTTGCGGCCGCGTGGTTCCGAGCCGCCGAACCGACCGCCTTGGCACTGCGTGTCACGCAGGTTGACTCCGAGGGCCGCCCGGGCGCCCCCCTCGCCCCGACGGGCGAGCGACGGGCATGGCGCATCGGGCACTGGCACAGGATCATTGCCGGCGGATCGGTCCCCGACGGCACATCGCGTCTGGCCGTCGTCGTCTCCGCGGCAGGTCCGAACGTCCGCGCCGACATCGACGAAATCGAGCTGTTCTCCTGGGACGCCGAGCACGGCCTGGCGCCGGCGTCGGTCGATACTGCCGCCCAGCAACTGTTCCTCGTGGACGCATTCCGCGTGATGATCGCGCAGGGCATCCGCCGTGCCCACCTGCACCATCTGTTCGGAGCTTATCCCTGCGGGATCATGCTGCCGGACGGCCGCACAAAGGACAATTACAAGGTGTTCGAGTTTCTTGCGGGACGAATCGGCACCCACACGGTCAGGACGGACGTCGCGTGTGACGCATTTGATTACGACAGCCCCGTGGACGCGCACGCGAGCGACTTCAACGCCCTCGCCCCGGACGCGAAGGGTGTGCCCGTGATCTCAGCGCTGGCGATGCGGGACGACCGCCATGCGTACCTGCTGGCCGTCAATCGTTCGACGGATGAGACGGTCAACGCGACGATCCGCCTCCGCGGTGCGGCAATCGCCGAGTCCGCTTCCGTCCGATCGCTCGCGTGCACGGACTTCGACCTCCCGGGCGTAACTCTGCGCGAAGTCGAACTGTCCACGCGGCCTCTGCTCACGTGCGAACTTCGCGCGCACACGGCGTATTCTTTCCGTTTCACGCTGGACAAAGCGGCCGTCTCCGGCGCCTCGACGCAGCCGGCAACTCTCCC
>CAZTVU010000167.1:11351-11566 GCA_964617025.1 uncultured Planctomycetales bacterium
TCGATGCGTGGCCGGCCCGGCCAAAACTCACTTCGACGGTACCTTCAGGTCCGCCAGGAACTCCGCGGTGATTCGCTTGCCCAGCAGGAAGAACTTGCGGTCGGCGTGCCAGAGAACGTTGTTGCCGCCGCGGGTGGTGAAGCTCGGGTAGAGCCCGATGTCCACGTTGGTCCTGCCCTCCATGCCCGGCTCGCCGGGCCGGCGGCCGTCGGGCC
>CAZTVU010000168.1:0-11383 GCA_964617025.1 uncultured Planctomycetales bacterium
AGCAACGGAGCAACCGAGCAACCTCCGATCGGAATAACGGACGAACGGAATAACGGAGTAACGCATTCTCCGAGTAACCGAGCAACCGAGTGACCCCATGAACATTGCCCAGATCGGCCTGGACAGCATGTACTGGCCCATAGTTTGGGCGGAGGCGCTTCGCTCTCCCACCGCCACGGCCCCCGTCGCAAGCCGGGAATCGCACCGCCTTGTCGCCTGCTGCGATCTGGGGGTATCCCCTCAGGACGTCAAGACCGAGATCGGGATGACGGCGGCAGAGTTCGCGGCGAAGCACGGCCTCGCCCTGTATTCGACCGTTGAGGACCTGCTGGCGAAGGAGACGATTGACGCGGCCCTTGTGGCCACCCGCCACACGCGGTTGCCGCGCGTCGCCGCCCAGTTGATCGAACGGGGCGTTCCGTGCTACATCGCCAAGCCGATGGCCGCCTCACCGGCCGACGCCCTGCTCTTGGCCGACCTGGCTGAGAGAAGGGGCGTACCCGCCACCAGCGGCGTCACCGCCCGCTGCTTTGACCACTATCAGGCCGTGCACCGCATCGTCCAGGAGCGCCGCATCGGCCGCGTCGTCTCGATCAGCATCATGCATCAGCACGGTTCATACGCGGCATGGCCCGAGCGGACCTGGTATCGCGACCCTGCCGAGGGCGGCGTGCCTTACTGGCTGGGGTGGTATCCGCTGGACGCCATTCGCTGGTTCGCCGGCTCGCCCATCGCCACGGTCACGGCCTACGGCGTCAACGTCACCAACGCCGTCAAGGGCGAACATGAGGTCATCGCCGCCGGCGGTACCACGCAGAACGGCGTCTGCTGGACCTGTCGGATCTACTTCGCCGCGGGGCTGAAGTGGCGGTTTCCGATGCACGAAGTGGAGGTCTGCGGCGACAAGGGCATCGTGCGGGCACTCTCCGACTCGCGGATCCAGGTCTTCGATGATCTCGGGGCATCCGAGCAGCCCGTCACCCCCTTGCCCGGCGCCCCTGTGCCGCGCGAGCTGCTCGCCTGGCTCGGCTCGCTGACCGGCAAGGCGGCGTGGCGACCGACGCTGAAGGAGCTGGCCCACACGGTGACGGCCTGCGAGGCCCTTCGGCGATCCCTGACGACGGGCCAGACGGCCCATGTGTGACGGCGGGGGCAAAAAAAGATTTCGTGCGCGGCGCGGAAAACTCGCCCGGGGCCTTGACCTCGACGATACAATTTGCATAAATGTAACTTTGTGCGAAGCTTCGTGCTGCCGGAAAGTGCGCCACGGCGAAGCGAGCTTCACGAGGCGGGGCTGCGGCGAAGACGCGAGCGTCACGCCTGAGGCCGAGAGAAAGCAGCGGTCCTTCCGCTGATCCCTGACAGGGGCCGACCCGACGATGGGCAAACTTCAACGGCAGGTGTGCGTGCGTTCGGATACGATGAGATCCTGGACGATACGCGACTCCCTGGAACTCTACAACATACCAAGCTGGGGGTTGGGCTTCTTCGGCATCAACGAGGCCGGGCACATGGTCGTGCTCCCGCAGGGCGAAGGCGGCCCGGTGCTCGATCTGAAGGCACTGGTCGACGAACTGATTCGCCGCGGCATTCAGTTGCCGATCCTGATCCGCTTCTCGGACATCCTCCGCGCCCGGGTCGAGGCCCTCAAAGAGGCCTTCCAGAAGGCCATCCAGGAGTACGGCTACCGGGGCCGCTACATGGGCGTCTACCCGATCAAGGTCAACCAGCAGCGACAGGTGGTGGACGAGATCGTCCGTTACGGCCAGCCCTACCAGTTCGGGCTGGAGGCCGGGTCGAAGCCCGAGCTGCTCGCGGTGCTGGCGCTGCTTCAGTCGCCCGAGCCGCTCATCATCTGCAACGGCTACAAGGACGAGGAATTCGTCGAGATGGCTCTCCTGGCGACCAAGCTCGGCAAGGCCGTCATCCCGGTCGTCGAGAAGTTCAGCGAGCTGGAGCTGATCGTTCGCCTGGCCCAGAGGCTCAACGTCGTGCCGCGGATCGGGGTGCGAGTCAAGCTCGCCGCACGCGGGTCGGGCCGGTGGGAGGCGTCGGGAGGCGACCGCAGCAAGTTCGGCCTGACCGTCACGGAGCTCGTTCGCGCGATGGATTATCTCCGTGAGGTCAACATGCTCGACTGCCTCCAGCTCCTGCACTTCCACCTTGGCAGCCAGATCACGAGCATCCGGGCGATTCGGGGCGGGCTCGAGGAGGCATGCCGGATCTACGTCGAGATGGTCAAGGCCGGCGCGCCGATGAAGTTCATGGACGTCGGCGGCGGGCTGGCCGTCGACTATGACGGCTCCCGCACGAACTTCGTCAGCAGCACGAATTATACGTTGCAGGAATACGCCAACGACGTCGTCTCGGCGGTGATGGAGTCCTGTGATGACGCCGGGGTGCCCCACCCCGTCATTGTGTCGGAGTCCGGCCGGGCGATCACTGCGCACCACTCCGTTCTGGTGTTCAACGTCCTGGGCACGAGCGAGTTCGGCAGCGTCGACGTGCCGGACAAGCTCCCCGAAACCGCTCACAGCCTCCTCCAGAATCTCCTCGATGTCTACAAAGGCATCACACGCAAGAACATTCAGGAGGCCTACCATGATGCGATCCACTACCGCGACGAATGCATGACGGTCTTCAAACTGGGCGATTTCAGCCTTGCCGACCGCTGCCTGGCGGAGTCGATCTTCTGGGGCTGCTGCCAGAAGATCCTGCGCATCGTCCGCGAGCTGGAGTATGTGCCGGATGAGCTGGAGGGCCTCGAAGCCGTCCTCGCCGACACCTACTTCTGCAATTTCTCCTGTTTTCAGTCGCTGCCCGACCACTGGGCCGTGCAGCAGCTCTTCCCGATCGTCCCGATCCACCGGCTCAACGAGGAGCCCACCCGCCGGGCCGTCCTGGCCGACATCACCTGCGACTCCGACGGCAAGATCGACCGTTTCATCGATCTGCGGGACGTCAAGGACGTCATCGAACTGCATCCGGTCAACGGCGAGGATTACCACGTTGCCGCCTTCATCACCGGCGCCTACCAGGAGATCCTGGGCGACATGCACAACCTCTTCGGCGACACGAACGCGGTCCATGTACGCCTGGACGAGGGCGGCTATCGCATCGAACACGTTGTCAAGGGCGACACGGTCAAGGAGGTACTGCACTATGTGCAGTACTCCCCCACCGACCTGATCGACCGCCTGCGAGAGAGTGTCGAGGCGGCCGTGCGACAGGGCCTCATCTCCCTCGAGGAGTCGGGGCACTTCCTGGAAAAGTACGAGCGCGGCCTGGAGAGCTACACCTATCTCGTTCGGCCCGCACCCGGTGCGTACGTCCCGGCGGCGAACCGGCCTCGAACCCTGACTTGAAATCCATATTCGCCGCGTGCAGAATGCCCGGCATATCGGCCGCCGTCGGCGGGCGCAGCACGTGCCGCCCCCGGCAGCATGCCTTCACCACCTGTGAGAGCAGGAGAACGACGATGCGAAGAACTTTCATCCTGGTCAGCACCGCCCTGTTTCTGGTCGCCACGAGTTCCGGCTGCACGAGCCGCGTCATCAAGGAGGGCATGGGCGCCGTCACCGGGGCGTCGGGCAAGATAGTGGAAGTCCGCACCGACCGCGATCTGTCGAAGTATGCGGGCCTTCAGATCGGGGCGATCACGTCCGCCGCGGGCGTCAGGTCTCCGGCGGAACTCGCCCAGCACATCAGGACGCACTTTGCCGAAACGGCGGCCAAGCAGGGCCTGAAGCCCGACGGCAAGCCCGCGCTGAAGCTGACGGCCGAGGTCGTTCACTATGAATCCGGCGGTCTGATCGACGAGGCGATGGGGCCCTTCGAGGAAATGATCGTGCGGACCAAACTCCTTGACGCCGAAAGCGGCGAGGTCATGGCCGAGGCGAACTTGATCGGACGATCGAAGGCCACGATGACCGGCGGCGCAGAAAACCTTACCAAGGGTGCGGCCAAGGCATTCGCCAAGCTCCTGGAGACATGTGGTCTGGGCAAGGCAGGCGGTAGCCTCCCCGGCCAGTAGCGATTGCCCCCGCCGACGTTACTCGTACGCAAGGGCCGTGGCCGGGTCGAGCCGCGCGGCTCGGTAACCGGGGTAGATCGCGCTGCCGACGCCGCCGACGATCCCGACGAGCAACGCGAGGGCGATCCAGCGCCACTCGATCTGAACCGTCTGAAGCGGCATGGCCCGCTCGATGCCGATCTTGGCCGCCACGGCCAGCAGGATGCCCAGGACCGTCCCGCCGCCGCAGAGCAACAGGGATTCCTCGATCGTCAGCCGAATGATGTACCGCCGCGTCGCGCCGATGGACCGCAGGATGCCGATCTCGCGGGTTCGCTCCAGCACAAGCGTGTACATCGTCAGCAGCGTGAACAGGAAGCACACGATCAGCGCCAGACACGACGCGATGTTGATGAATGCGTAGATCTGGGAAAAGCCCTCGTACAGCATCCGGCTGTATGCGTTCTTCTCGATGACCTGCGTGTCCGGCACGTCCGTTTCGATCGCCGTCGCGGCCTTCTCCGCCGCCTCCGAATGATTCAGCCGGACGAAGAACATCGTGGAACGGCGCAGGCCGGACGAATTGATGTGCCGCAGGGTCTGGATCGGGACGAAGACCCTCGCCGCCACGCCCGTTTCGACGATGCCAACGATCGTGAATACCCGCCCGAGCATCGGAACTCGGTCTCCCACGTTCAGCTTCGCGACGCGCTGAAGCCGCTGATCGATCACCGCCTCGAGGCCGTGCTCAAGCAGCTCCGCAGGCATCGCGTCGACATCGTAGCCGCCGCCCGCGCCGGCCCGTTCGGCAACGGCCCGCTCGAATCGCCCCTCCGCATCAAACATGCGGCCCTCGACCAGCTTTCGCTGACCGAACAGCGCCGGCGCATCCAGACGGTAAATGCCGAAGATGCGCTGCTTTTGCCCGCCCACGGGGGCCGTGAGCCAGTAGACCGGGATGACGCGATCGACGACGGGCCGGCCGTCGACCTGCGTTGCGCGGATCAGTCGCTCGTGCCCGTCGCCGAAGTAGTTGCCGCTGGCGTAGACCGCATTCTCGCCCCGAGGCATCACGATGAGCTCGGCCGGAACCGACTCCATCCGTTCGGCGACTTCGTTCAACGTGCCGTGTGAAAGGCTCAGCATCACCACGAGCATCGCGATGCCGACCGCGACGGCCAGCATACACAACGTGCTCCGCAGCTTGCGGTGAAGGATGTTCGCCAGCGGCAGGTAACTCATGCGGGGGCAGTATCGACGATCGCCAGGACTTCGTCCAGCCGGCGAATCACGTAGTCGGCCTGGTCGGCGAACGCCGGCGGCTCGCGATCGGCGATCATCAGGGCAGTCTTTGCCCCGGCGGCCGCGCCGGACTGAATGTCAAACAGGTAGTCCCCCACCGTCAGCGTCCGGCCCGGCGGCACATCGAGCGCCCGGCAGATGGCCAGGACGGGCTCGGCCGACGGCTTGATCGCGCCGTCCTCGCGGGTTCGAATGAAGTCGAAGGAGAGGTCGTGCTTGGCGAGCACGGTATCGACCGATCGCCGGCTGTTTCGCGTCAGCAGGCCGAGGCGGATGTCCCGACGACGCAGGCCCTCCAGCGTCGCATGGACGCCGTCGTGCAGCTCGCTGTTGCGGGCCGCGTCGGCCTCGTGACGATCCAGGACCGCCTCGGCGATCGCCCGCTGATCGGGGGGCATCCTCTCCATCACCTCCAGCACGGGTTGCCGGCCCTCGATGGCCAGCTCCGCCCGTATGGCGTCAAAGTCCAGATACGGCCGCGTGAGCGTCCCGTCGAGATCGAAGATCACGGCCCGAAAGCCACCGTCCATGCCGACCCTGATACCCCACGAGGTGCCCCGTACGCAAGCCCGGGCGACCGGCAACGAGGGCCCTCGCCCGCGGGTCATTGGCGTTTGAGCATGGGTTACTCAGTTGCCCGGTTACTCGGTTGCTCCGTTGCTTGGTTGCTCCGTTGCTCGGTTACTCGGCCAGTCCCGAAATCGTCGGGGCGTAGTCCGTCCGTTCATCATTCATCGTTCTGCGTTCATTGTTCTTTTGGCTCGGGTTGCGCCCGCAACCCCAGGCCCTAAACCCCAAACCCTGAACTCTACACCCTGAACCCGAGCCCCGGACCCCGGCCCTCGAACCCTTCACCCCCTCATCGCTCCAACTTCACCCACACCGTTTTCACTTCCGTATAATGCTCGAGCACCTCCTTGCCGAGCTCGCGGCCCATGCCGCTGTACTTGAAACCGCCGAACGGGGCCGACGGATCGAAGACGTTGTAGCAGTTGACCCAGACCGTGCCCGCGCGGATCCGATGGGCGATGGCATGGGCGCGGCCGACGTCTCGCGTCCATACGGCCGCCGCCAGGCCGTACATCGTCGTGTTCGCCTCGCGGACGAGGTCGCGCTCGCCCTTGAACGGGATGACCGCGAGCACCGGCCCGAAGATCTCCTCCTGGGCGATTCGCATGTCGTTGCGCACGCCGGTGAAGACGGTCGGCCGGATGAAGTACCCTCGCTTGCCCACCCGCTCGCCGCCGCACGCCAGCGTCGCCTTGTCCTCATCGCAGCCGATGTCGATATATCGCATGACCTTGTCGAACTGCTCCTGCGAGACCTGCGCCCCCTGCTCCGTCGCAAAGTCGAAGGGGTCGCCGACCTTTCGCCGCTTCGCCTTCTTCACGAGCCGGTCGACGAATTCGTCATGGATCCCCTGCTCGACGAAGAGGCGGCTGCCGGCGCAGCACACCTCGCCCTGGTTCACGAAGATGCCGGTCATCGCGCCCTCGACGGCGGCGTCCATGTCGGCATCGGCGAAGACGATGTTCGGACTCTTGCCGCCCAGCTCGAAGCTCACGCGCTTGAGCGTCGGGGCGGCGTTCGCCATGATGATCTGCGCGGTGCGGTACTCGCCGGTGAAGGCGATCTTGTCCACATCCGGGTGTTTCACGAGGGCGTCGCCGGCCGTCTCGCCGAACCCGTTGACGATGTTGATCACGCCCGGCGGAAAGCCCGCCTCCATCGCCAGCTCGCCGAGGCGCAGGGCCGTCAACGGCGTCTGCTCGGCGGGCTTCAGGACGACCGTGTTGCCGCAGGCCAGCGCCGGCGCCCACTTCCATGCGACCATCATCATGGGAAAGTTCCACGGGATGATCTGGCCGCAAACGCCCACCGGTTCCCGGCGCGTATAGCAGAAGTAGTCGTCGGGGTTCTCGACCGGCAGCGTCTCCCCCATGACCTTGTCCGCCCAGCCGGCGAAGTAGCGAAACGTCTCGACCACCATCGGCAGGTCGCCGTGCAGCGCCTCGCGGATGGGCTTGCCCTTGTCGAGCACCTCGAGGGCGGCGAGCTCCTCGGCGTTCGCCTCGATCCGCTCGGCGAGGCGGTACAGCAGCCGGCCGCGCTCGCGGGCGCTCATTCGGGGCCACGGCCCCTGCTCGAGGGCCTTCCGGGCCGCCCGGACGGCGGCGTCGATGTCGGCCGCGTCGCCCTCGGCCACCTGGGCGATCAGGTCGCCCGTCGAGGGGTCGTAGTCGCCGAACGTACGGCCCGATTTGCTGTCCACCCACTTGCCATCAATGAGGAGGCGGGTCTGCCTGACCTTGGGACGTGAAACGCTCTTCGCGGCCGGCATGATTGTTTCCTTTCTGCGCCTGCGGCGCAAGCCACGCACGATCACCTCGACGCCGTCGCTGTCTCACGCAACGACGGGAAAGCGAGAAAGCGGAAAACCGGAGAAGGGCCCTATCGGAAGTCCGCCCGTGGTGCGGTATTGAGATCACCGCAACATCAGAGTCTTTTCGTTTTCTCGCTTTCTCAGTTTTTCGCTTTCCGGCGTTGCAGTATGCAACGCCGGGGTCCGTCCTGACTCTAACCGGCGGGCAACCGGGCAAGGGCCTGCACCGCCTGTCGAGTGTAGGCCGACTCCCCGCACCGTTCGACCCGCCGCCAGGCCCGGCGGGATTCGCGAAAGCGGCCCAGCAACGTCATCAATTCGGCCCAAACCACGAGCGTCTCGACGGCATCCGGGTCGAGGTCCAACGCCAGCCGGAGCAGTCCCTGGGCCTCCATCAGATCGCCCCGCTCGATCGCCCGAAGCGCATCCTGCCGCAGCGTCTCCAGTTCGCGAGGAAGAGACGGGTTCCGCAGTACGCCCAGGCGGTCTCGCAACATCCATTGCCCCAGCAGCCACGTCGCCCCGGCCAGCGCCCCCGCCGCCACCGTCAGCCATGCCGGGATCCCCGCGGGCGAGATGAGGACGCCGCACAAGGCAAGCTCGGCGCAGATCGCAAACAGCACGGCCGTAGTCAGGCCGGTCCACGCCCGGCCCAGAAGGATCAGGCCCGCGCCGGGTACCAGCATGTTCATAACGATCGCCGCCAGGAAGCGCATCGACGGGGATTATAACGCGATGCGCGAATCACGGGACACGGGGCACCGCAGACGGGAATGGAGAAGGCGCGCGATTCCGATTGCGGCGGATGCGGCCCGCCGGTTCGCACCGAGGGGCGGCGGCGGCAAGCCCCGGCTCGAACATGCGCGCCGGCCCGCGTCCGGCTCCCGGCATCGACGACGGCCCTCCGGCTAATCCGGAATCCAGCCGGGTGGCTTGACCTCGTCGAACGGACGGATGTCCCAGCGGCGCGCGAACGCCTCGTAGCGGGCCTGAAGGTCCTTCACCCGGTCCGGACGCCGCCCGGCCAGATCGTGCAGTTCCGTTCGGTCGGATTCGACGTCGTACAGTTCCCACCCCCCATCCCGGACCGCGACGAGCTTCCATCGACCGCAGCGGATCGCGCGGTTCCCTTCGTGCTCCCAATAGAGGCACTCGGGATCAGGTCTCGGTCGTCCCTGCAGCAGCGGCAGCAGGCTGCGCCCCGCCGCCGGCTCGATCGCACGCCCGTTGTGCCGCGCCGGGTATGGGACGCCGGCGACATCCAGGCACGTCGGCAGGATGTCGATCACGTGGCCCACCGCCGGCTCCAGCGCACCGCGCCGCCGGATGCCGGCGGGCCATCGGGCGATCAGCGGCGTGGAGATCCCGCCCTCGTGCACATACCGCTTGTGCTGCCGAAACGGTGTGTTGCTGACGTTGGACCAGCCGCGACCGTAGCCCACGTTCGAGTCCGGCTCGCCGGGCAGGGAGCCGGGCGCGCTCTCGTCGATTTCCTCCGCGTCGCCGCCGTTGTCGGAGAGGAACAGAACCAGGGTGTTCTCCTCCACGCCCAGCGCGCGAAGCCTGTCGAGGATCCGTCCGATGCCACGGTCCATACGGTCGATCTGAGCGGCGTAAACGGCCATCTTGAGGTCCTCCCGGTCGGGGTCGGCGACATTCTCCCACGCCGTCACCCGGGGGTCGCGAGGCGAGAGGGCCCATCGCTCATCGACGACGCCGAGGTCGATCATCCGTCGGTATCGCCGTCGGCGGAGTTCGTCCCAGCCGGAGCGATACCTGCCGCGGTAACGGGCAATGTCCTCGGGCGGAGCATGCAGGGGAGCATGCGGGGCTGTGTAGGCGACGTAGAGGAAGAACGGCTCGGCGCGGCGCGCGTAGTCATCGAGGTAGCCGATCGCGCGGTCGGTGATCGCATCGGTCATGAAAAAGCCCTTCGGATCAGGCCGGTAGAACTCCCCGTCGATGGCCATTCGACGGTTGGGCCAGAGGCGGAAATAGCTGCTCGCGCCGCCGAGCAGGCCGTAGTACCGTTCGAAGCCGTGGTCGATGGGGAAGTGCGGCCGCTGTTCGCCCAGGTGCCACTTGCCCGACATGAGGCAATGGTAGCCGGCCGCGCGAAGGACCTCGGCGATCGTCACGCTCGCTTCGTTGAGGAAGCCGCGGTAGGCCGGCGCGCCCATGTCGCGCCCCATGTGGCCGACGCCGGTCTGGTGTGGATAGCGCCCCGTCAGCAGCGCCGCCCGCGTGGGGCAGCACCGGGCCGCGTTGTAGAACTGGGTGAAACGAACGCCGCCCGCCGCCATGCGGTCAAGGTTCGGTGTGGCGATCTCGGAGCCGTAGCAGCCGAGGTCGGAGAAACCGAGGTCGTCTGCCAGGATCAGCACGATATTCGGCCGCGCCGGCCGGGATTGGGCGACGGAAGCCCCTGCCGGCACGGCCACGAACAGCATCGCGGCGAAGCATTTCATGGCCAGTTCCTCTGGGACGTTCGAGCCGCCAACATGCCACCACAACCGAGCCGGACGCAGCATGGTATCCGGGGCCGGGGACACGCCCTCATGGTGACGGGGTGTCCACCCGGCGAGGTGTTTGTTCGATCGCCTGGAGCTGCGGGATCTCCTCGCCGCCGGCCGCCCTGAGATCCCGGAACCTGCGGGCCGCCGGCAGGACCCGCTGCTCCAGCGAACCGACGGCCCTGTTGTAGGCGTCCACCGCCCTGCCCAGGCCGCCGCCGATGGCCTCCAGATGCTCCGCCAGCGTCCGCATCCGCTCGTAGAGCTCCTTGCCCAGATCGCTGATCTGCTCGGCATTCCGCGCAAGCTGCTCCTGCCGCCAGCCGAAGGCAATCGCGCGGAGCAGGGCAATCAGCGTCGTCGGCGAGGCCAGTACGACATTGCCCCGGAGGGCGTCTTCGATCAGGGCGTGGTCCACCTCAACGGCGGCACTGAAGAACGACTCGGCGGGCAGAAACAGGACCACGAACTCCGGCGTCCCCGGCAGCCTGTCCCAATAGCCCTTGGACGAGAGCTCCCTCACGCGGCTGCGGATCTGTGCGGCGTGGCGATCGAGGTGCCGCCGGCGCGTTTCGTCGTCCGTCGCGGCGACGGCGTCCAGATACGCATCCAGCACCGCCTTGGCATCCACCACGACCGTCCGCCCGCCGGGCAGACGCACCACCATATCCGGGCGCAATCGCACATCCTGCCCGTCCCCGACGTGCACCTGCTGCTCAAAGTCGCAGTGCTCGACCATGCCGGCCAGCTCGGCGGCCCGCCTCAGGGCGATCTCCCCCCAGCGACCGCGGACCCGCGGGTCGCGAAGCGACGTGACGAGCCTGCCGGTCTCCTGCTGCAACTGCCGGCCGGTCGTCGCCAGCGCCTGGACCTGCTGCATCAGCGCGCTGTACGCCTCGTTGCGAACCTGCTCGACCCGCGCGATGTGCTCTTCGTACCTTTTCAGCGAGTCGGCGACGGGCTGAACAAGGGCCTGAATCGCGGCCTCGCGTTTGCCGAGGTCGCCCTTGGCCGCCTCGAGGATCGTCTCCAGCGTCCTCCGGGCGTTGGCGAGAAACTGCTCGGCGTTGGCCTTCAGGGCCTGGGCCGAGAGGGACTCGAACGATTCCTTCAGCCTCTCCTTCGACTCGTCCAGCAGGCGACGCTGCTCGTCCAGGTTTCGAGCGGTCTCTT
>CAZTVU010000169.1:0-9664 GCA_964617025.1 uncultured Planctomycetales bacterium
GGGGGCGGCGGCGTTACTGCCGCCGTTCGTGCGGGTGCGGCCCCCGGGGTCACCGGGGGCGGGGGGCTTTTTTTTCGGGTGTGCCGGCGTCGCCGCCCTCGATCCGGGCCAGGAGCGCCGCGACGGAGGCGTGCGGGGTGGCCTCGCTCAGGCGGACGATCACGGCATCGGCGAGCGCCCGGCCGGCCTGGCTGAAGCGGAGATTCCGCCGGAGGTCCTCGAGCACCGCGATCCGGTGGCCGCCGGATCGAACTTCCCTGCGCGTGCGACGATCTCGTCGCGATGCTGCGCGGGGACGTCGACGAGCGGCGTGTCCGGCCCGCAGACGGCGATGAGCATGAGCGTGCGGAGCTGGTCGATCATCGCGTCGCAGAAGCGGTCGAGGCTGTAGCCCTGCGAGACGCACTGGTCGAGCAGGCCCAGCGCGCCGGCGGCGTCGTGCGCGGCCCAGCAGTCGATCAGGCCGGCGAGGAGCTGGTCGTGCGGCGTGGGCAGGACCTCCTCGAGCAGCTCGACGGAGAGCCCCTTCGGCGACATCGACATGAGCTGGTCGAGCAGCGAGAGGGCGTCGCGCATCGAGCCGTTCGCCAGCCGGGCGATCCGGCGGACGACGGCCTCCTCCGCCTGGCACCCCTCGGCCTTGAGGATCCGCCGGATCTGCCCGCCGATCTGGTCGAGGCCGATGCTGCGGAAGTCGAACCGCTGGCAGCGGCTGTGGATCGTGGCGGGGACCTTCTGCGGATCGGTCGTGGCGAGGATGAACTTGACGTGCTCCGGCGGCTCCTCGAGCGTCTTGAGCAGGGCGTTGAACGCGCCCGTGCTGAGCATGTGGACCTCGTCGATGATGTAGATCTTGAAGCGGGCGCGGGCCGGGCGGTAGATTGCGTTGGCGCGGAGCTCGCGGATGTTGTCCACGCCGGTGTGGCTGGCCGCGTCGATCTCGATCACGTCGACGTCCTGCCCCTCGGCGATCGCCGTGCACGACTCGCACTCCTTGCACGGATCGACGGAGGGCTCGCTGCGCTTGAGGCAGTTGAGCGACCGCGCGAGGATGCGGGCCATCGACGTCTTGCCGACGCCGCGGGTGCCGGTGAACAGGTACGCATGGTGCACCCGCCCGCCGGTGATCGCGTTCTTGAGCGTCTGCGCAATGGCATCCTGCCCGACGATCTCGTCAAAGGTCCAGCTCCGGTACTTTCTGGCGAGGACGGTGTAAGACATCGGAGACCGTTAGTTCGTTGTTCCGTTAGTCCGTTGTTCCGTTAGTCCGTTGCCTCGGCATGTTCTGGGCATGTGCCACCGCTGATAGGGTTCGTTCATACGCCGTTTGATCGTTCCCTTTCGCTCCGATTCCCGCGTGGGCTCGACACTCGGCGAGGCGTCTTTCCCGCACGGGATGTTACGTTGCAGAGCTTCGTCGGCGGCGATGCCGCCGAATCGGTTTCGGATCGCTTGCACCGAACGAGATAGCGGATATAGCCGTCGAGCAACTGGCGCACACGATACCCGTGTTCGCGAAGATCGGCTAGAGGCGCGGCTTCGGCATACCGTTCGTCCGCACAAACGTTAATCTGGTCCAGCAGCTCATTGAGGCTGCCCCGCGCCAACCGTTCGAAACGAATGGCGTCCTGATACTGCCATCTTCCCTCGCCCTCCGCGATGTTGCTCGTCAACGACACCGCCGCACGCCGCATCTGCCGGGCGAGACAGGACTGCTCATGGGCTGGCAGGAGCCCCGCCAGCCTGTACACCCGCTTGCGGAACTCGCGAGCCACCTGGTAAACCTCGAGTTGCTCAAAGTCCCCCGGCATGGGGCGTTCCCCGGAAGCGCGGGAATACAGGCCGAAGGCCTGACAAGGCAGCGGACTAACGGAATAACAAACCCACGGAATAACGGACCCAATAACTGGGCCGTGCTTCTCTCGTCGAAATGTTGTGCTTCGGCGTCGATCGCGAGCCACTCAGGCCGGGCTGCCCCAGGGCACCTGAGACACAGCGGATGGGCTGCTACCTCTCGGTCCTGACCCGTTGTCCACCGGCCCCACTGCTTGGGACCCGACCCTCAACGTGACCCGGCGACCGGCCATCCGATGTACAACGCCCCTCGGAGAGCCTTCAGCCCCGCGTAAGCCGGATTTCGGGTACAGGGCACCGGCAGCGCCCCGCCTAGCACGGCCCAATCTCGTTGAGATCCGAAATCTACCGCCGGGCATCGCCCGCCGCCGAGACACGGCCGCCGGGCGGCGGAGTGTTCGTCGGCTGCGTCGACGCCCCGGGCACGGAGGACGGCCCCGTCGGGGGGCCGATCGTCGGCAAGGGGGCGGGCGCCGGTTTCGTCGTGCTGGAGTGGCCGCCGCCCAACCGCGTCCTCGTCCCGCCGATACGGGTGTCCTCCTCCGCGGGGATATTGTCCAGCGAAATGTTCCGGATGTAAACAGGCTTGATCGGACGGTCCTGGTCGCCGGTCGGCACGGAGCCGATCTTTCGAAGGGTCTCGAAGCTCTCCTCGCCGGTCAGGTAACCGAAGACGGTCTGCTTGCCGTCCAGGTTTCGCAGCCGCGTCAGGCAGATGTAGAACTGCGTGCTGGCGGAGTCCGGGTCGTTGCGGGCCGTCGCCATGACCACCGATCCGACATCCAGCGGAAGGTCGCTCAACTCCGCCTTGAGGAGCTTGCCGTCCGGCCGCACGCCTGTGCCGTCGCCGCGGGGGCAGCCGCCCTGAATCAGGCCGCCGTGAACGACGCGGTGAAACGTCAGCCCGTCGTAAAAGCCCTTCTCCGCCAGCTCGACGAAGTTCTGCACGTGCTGCGGCGCCTGGTCATAGTAGAACCGCATCGTCATCTTGCCGAAATCCGTATGAATCACAGCCTGCCGCAGCGGGGCGACGGTGATCCGCAGCTTGTTCGATTGAAGCGTGCCGCGGTACGGCCGCCATTGGATCTCATAGGTCCCCGGCCGGCGAAGCAGGTCGCAGTATCGCGAGAGATCGATCCGTCGGCCGACCGTGGCGTGTGGAGCGACGACAACCGTCCGTCCGGCGGCCGGAAGCATGGGCGAGGCGACCCGCGCGGGTCGGGTGTCGGACTCGGCACGAACGATCAGCGACTCGCCGACCTCGCCGCTGAATACGTGCTCGAGCGGCAGGCCCATGGCACCGTCGGCCGGCAATGCCTCCGACGCGTCCCCCGATACCAAGGTGGCCGGTTCGTCCAGGCTGTTGCGGATCAGACACTCCACCCAGACCGGCTGACCCATCTGGATGAGTGTTTTTCTGGCAAACAACTCGGCTTCGACGGCCAGCCGGTTCTCCTTCTCCGAAGCGCTGAACGCGGTAAAGGTACCCCATCCCGCCACAACGGCGACGGCCAGCCCGCCTACTCGCCAGTTCCGGACGGTCCGTGAGGCGGGCAGCGATCGATGCGCGGTGTCGGAGTTAATTGCAGTGGGCTCGGGTCGTTTCACGATGTCGATGTCCGTTCCGAGTCGCCGGCGCCAACGATCCCAACCGGCGGAAACGATATATCTTGCTTCTTCTCAGATAGTTACAATTGCAAACGCCGCGGGAAAACCCCGCCGCCCGCCCCGCTCGATCGCGATCACCGACGCGATGAAGCCGGATCTCGCGGCGTGGTCCACAACCACAACGGGCGATTCAACTTATATCGACCCACTTCCGTATACACCCAGAGTCGGAGATCGGTCGCATGCCGCTTCCCTCTCACGACGTCCCCCGCACCAGCCGTACCGGCACCTCGACCAGCCGGCCGCGGTCCAACGGGCCGACCGGCAGGAACCCAGATGGCGGTCCGCTCAGGGTCCTTCGCGCTGTCACCCGCACCGTTCCCTCCCACATGCCTCCGACCACGGGTGCCAGCATGATCGTGCCGGCGAGCGATTCGCGGGCCAGGTCCGCGTCCGATGCGTTGCCGGTGGCCGAGCACCAGCGATCAACCGGGATGACGAACCGCGCCGCCCCGGCCACCAATGTGGAACGAAACTCGGTCGTCCCGACGCGAAGACCGAACGTCCGCCCGATCTGCTCGACGGTTACCGTGAAGGCCGATCGGGTCTCGCCGATCACTACATGGAAAGCTCCGGTCCCCTGAGGCCATGTACCGCAGAGGCCGTTGAGCGCCCGGATCTTCGCCGCCGGCGTCGTCGCCTCCGACAGCTCCCGAAGCGTCTTGTCGTCGAGCGGCAACCCGTTCAGCAGGCAAAGAGCCCGGGCGGCGGCGAGGCGTATCTTCGGATCCTCGCGACAACTGAGCGCGACGAGCGCCCGCCCGCCGATGGCATCGAGCACCTGCAATCCGGCCGTCGCCGTTTCGCGGACCTCGGCCAGGGCGACGATCGGGCCGACGTCGGCAACCTGACCGGCGGCGATCATCAGCGCGGCGGCCCGCCGGACCGCCGGGTCGTTGGCCGACATCCGTTCGAGGTAGCGACCCAGGCTGGCGTCCGTCACGCGGCCGATCAGATTATGCGGCAGCGAGTCGGCATCGGGATGCTCGCGCAGGAACCGGGCGGCCTGCGCCACGAGGCCCTGGTCGGCGATCGCCTCGCTGATCTCTTCGGCCGATCGGGAAAACGACCGAAGGGCCAGATAGGCTCCCCAGCCGAGGATCGCGAGGCCGGCGGCGATCAGCAGCGGCCGCAGCGGCAGCCGCGACGAGAGCGGGATCCGATCGTCCACGGGCGCAGGCTTCGGCCGCTGCACCAGGCCGGTGACCTGATTCGCGCCGCACTCGGGACAGTGGGCGACGCCGGGCTCCAGCGGGCGGTCGCACTGGATGCAGTGCTTCCGCTCCGGCTGCTCCTCGGGCGGCTCGACGCCGATCCACGAGTCTTCGGCGAGTCCGGTCGGCTTCCACTCGAACGGCGGGCGCGATTCGCCGATCCGAAAGCTCTCGCTGCACTTCGTGCAGACGGCCGTGCGCCCGAACGCCTCGAGCTCGGTGCGATATCGTCGATGGCAGTAGGGACACTGGACGCGAACCACGATCGCCTCCGGCAGCGCCGGCCGGTGTTATAGCACAAAGCGGCGAAACGGCACACGGGACGGTTCGCCGGACGTCGCCGGCAGGCTCGCCGCCTCATCGTCGGCGAGAGCGGTGGCGCGAGGCGGGCGTCCGCAGGCCCGTTGCCCGATGGAGCCGGCTCAGGATCCAGTGGAAGTAAGGTGCGAAGAACGCCGTGTACGCCGCCGTCAGGATCGCGCAGGTCCAAACGCCGGTGGCGGGCGCGGCCCCCGGCGGCAGCGTGATCGTCCGGTAAATCGCCACGGCCGCCTGCGCGACCAGCGCTGAGAGCAACGTCAGGATCGTGTGTGAGAGCCAGTGCTCGGGGAAGATCAGGTCGCGAACCTGCAGGATCAGCCATGCGGCCCCGCCGAAGCTGAACGCGAACAGTCCGATGTGGCCGTAGCCGGTCCCGCTGTCGGCGCTCGACAGGTCCACCAGCAGCCCCAGTATCCACGCCGCGATGCAGGCGTCCGGCCACGGGCCAAGGAGCGCGTAGAACGTGGCCAGCACGAACACCCAGTCGGGGCGAATGCCGGAGAGTTCCACGTACGGGGCCAGCGCCGTCTGGAGCACGATGCTGATGCCGGCGAGTATGGCAAAGGTCAGCCAGCGCACAAGGCTACCTCCGCGGCAGATTCTACCGCGGCGTCGGCGCCGGGCCACGGCGTCCGGCCCGAGCGGCCGGCCCCGTCGCGAAATAGTTCAACCGCCCCATCGTCCGTGACGATGCACCGAGCGTGGCATTCCCACGGCCGATCGCCGGGGCGGCCGGCGGTATTATCGGACAGAGGCCGCAGGACAAAGGAGCCCTCCGATGTCGACGATCGCGACGAACGGGCTGCAGCCGATGATCGAGTCGCTTCGAAACGCGTGTTCCGCCGCGATGCAGAGCGCGTCGACGGTGGACTTCGAGCAGTTCGAGCGGCAGCTCAACCAGTTGGATACGGCTTGCCGGGAGGTCCAGCAGGCCATGTGGGCCGCGGAGGCGCGGACGACGATCGAGCACCTGGAATCCGGCGGCCCGCTCACGCCGGCCGACCAGGAGGTGATTCGCACGTTCCTCATCTCCGACGCGGAGCATTACCTCGCGATGGAGAACAACTACAGCGAGTGGCTGAGGGAGATGCAACGCCTGCTGAACGACCTTGCGGCCCGGGCCGGACACGTTGATCGTCGCTCGATCGCGGAGATTCGCGGCGTCATCAAGGACGCCCTGCGGCTTGCCCCGAGCATCCGCAACTATCTCGAGGAGCGCCATCGCATCCAGCGATGCACCACGGCGCTCGATTCGCTGGACCGCCGGTCCCGCGAGCTGCTCGCCCGAATCCTCAAGGACGACCTGGAAAGCTGCTCGCGATAGCCCCGCGGGCGCTCGCCTACGCGGGATCCTGTTCGCGATCGACCTCCTGGAGGAAGCTGCCGCCGTTCTGCGGCGCCTCCGGCGCAGCCGGCGGCGGGGCCGGGCGTGACTCCGGTTCGCGTCGGCGGGCGGGCGGCGGTTGCTGCCCTCCGTGCGATCGATGGCGGTGCGGCGGCCGGGAAGGCGTCGGAGCGGCGGCCGCGGGCTCGATATCCACCGGCCGGTCCCGATCATCCCGCCCCTCGAACCGGCACTCGTCCAGGCCCATGTCGGGGTTGCCCTCGATGCGGATGGTCTTTCCGGATGCGGCCTCCAGCTCGCCGATGGCGGCGCGCTTGCGGTTGAGCAGCTCGAACGCGACGGTCGGGTGCGCATGCACCGTCACCCGGACGATGCCCGCGCGATGTGCGGCGAGCCGCAGGCGCCGCATGATGTCCAGGATCATCGACTCCGGCGTCTTGACGAGGCCGGCCCCCTTGCAGTGCGGACAGTCCTGGTAGAGGCTCCGCTTGATCGACGGACGCTGCCGCTGGCGGGTCAGCTCGATGATGCCGAACTGGCTCATGCGGAGGATGCGGGCCCGTTCCTTGTGTTTCTTGAGGGCGTCGCGCAAAGCGCGTTCGATGTCGCGTCGGTTCTTCTCGAGCCGCATGTCGATGAAGTCGATGACGATCACGCCGCCCAGGTCGCGCAGGCGAAGCTGCCGAGCGATCTCCTCGGCGGCCTCGAGATTGATCCGGTGGGCGGTCTCCTCCGCGTCGGCCAGCTCGCGGTACGTCCCGCTGTTCACGTCGATGGCGACCAGGGCCTCGGTCGAGTCGATCACGATCGAGCCGCCCGAGGGCAGCGGGACCCGCCGCATGTTGATCTTCTCCAGCTCGGCCTCGATGCCGAACTTGTGGAAGATGGGCTCGGGGGCCTGATAGAGCTCGACCACGTCGGTCTTTCGCGGATTCACGATCGCGAGGAAGTCCCTCGCTCGCTGCGCCACCTTCTCGTCGTCGATGACGATCTTCTCGAAATCGCTCGTGTAGACGTCGCGGATCGTGCGAATGACCAGGTCGGACTCCTCGTACAGCTCGGCGGGCGCCCGCTCGTTCCGGACGCGGGTGGCCACGACCTTCCACAGGCGGAGCAGGTACTGCAGGTCGCGCTGAAGTTCGCGTTTCGTCCGGTCGAGGCCGGCCGTCCGGAGGATGAAGCCCATGTTCTGCGGCAGCTTCAGCTCGTCGAGCACCTCCCGCATCTTGCGGCGCTCCGCCTCGTCCTCGATCTTTCGCGAGACGCCGAGCCGGTTCATTCCCGGCATCAGGACGAGGTATCGCCCGGGCAGCGAAAGGTACGTCGTGAGCGTGGGGCCCTTCGTTCCGATGCCCTCCTTGGTGATCTGGACGATCACCTCCTGGCCGCGCCGCAGGCACCGCTGGATCGGCGGGCGGTCGCGGCGGGGGGTCTTGCGGCCCACTTCCTCCATCTCGCCCCGGTTGTTCGGGAAGTACTGCGGCTGCAGATCCGAAATGTGCAGGAAGCCGTTCTTGCCCAGGCCGAAGTCGACGAACGCGGCCTGGATGCTCGGCTCGACGTTCGTGACGCGGCCCTTGTAGATATTGCCCACGTGCGACGCGGCGCTGGCGCGTTCCATGTACAGTTCTTCGAGCCGCCCGTCGTTCAGGATGGCGATCCGGCATTCGTCGCCTTCCGCACAGTTGACGACCATCACCTGCCGGGTCTTCGGCGTTCGCGGGGCCTCATCGGCATCGACCTCCGTGTCGGCTTCGACCTCGACGTTGCCGTCGGGACCCGCGGCGGCCGGCGCCGAGGGATTCTCCTGTCGTTGTCGACGCGGCCGGCGCCGCCGTCCGCGCGGCCGCGGCGTCTCGTGGCCGGGGTTGCCGTTCGGATTCGCCTGATTGTTTTCGTTCTGGGTATCCACAAGGTCCTCTCCGGGTATTCTGCGGACGGTCAGGGGGGAAGAGGCTCCGCCCACTCCACGCGGACCCGCCGGAGTCGGCACGCGAATTCCGGTCCGTGCAGTCCGACCGCCTCGAGCACCTCGCCCGGCCGGGCCGTGCCCTGCGGCGTGATCCGCAGGACCATTTCCAAGCGGTCCCCGGCGCGGGCCAGGGCCTCGACATACGGGCGGATGTCCACCTCGCGGGCGTCCCCGCCCTCCTGGGGGCTTCGCACCACGCGGTACGTGTCCCGGCCCAGGAAGGCCTCGATCGACCGGTCGAGGGTGTCCGGTGCCCCGCTCAGGGGCAGCCCATACCAGGCTCGCAGCGGTTGCGGCGTCCGGCCGTGCGGCGCCTCGCACACGTCGATCAGCCGGAGGCCCTCGGGCAACTGCCCGCGGAGGCGATGCATCGCCTCGTCGGGCTCCAGCGGCTGCTCGAGCTCGACGACCAGCCGCTCGTCCTCGCCGGCGACGCCTACGGTTCGCGGCAGCGGAAGCGACAGTCGCGGCCGCGGGTTGAACCCTTCCGTGAACTTCACCGGCCACGACGCGCGGGCCAGCGCCCGCTCGAACATCCGCATCGTGTCCCGATGCGAGAGGAACCGCAGGTCGCCGTCAATCGCGAAACGCACTACGAGTCGGGGACGCAAACCGAATCCGTTTTTCTCCCTGACGATCCTTGGTTCGTTGTCGTACGGTTACCGTTTCTCCCGCGGCCGGCCGCTCCGTGGCACCCGGCCGCCCTGTTCCGTCCGGCCCGCGGCCTCACAGGGCCTCGGGCAGGATCTTTCGCGTCTCGTCCCGCAGGTAGTTCATCACCTGGCGGTCCGTGTCGAACCCCATCGCCCGCTTCGCGACCCGCTCGGCGTGCGCGATGGTGGTCGACCGGATGAGCTTCTTGATCTCCGGCACGTCGGCCGGCGCCATCGAGAAGATCCGCAGCCCCATGCCCAGCAGAAGCAGCGTATACATCGGCTCGCCCGCCACCTCGCCGCAAAGGCTGCACGGCACGCCCGCCCTCGCCGCCGTCCGGATGATGTCCCGGAGCAGCCGCAGCACCGACGGGTGGGAGGCCGTGAACAGATGCGCCACCCGCTCGTTCGACCGGTCGACCGCAAGCGTGTACTGGATCAGGTCGTTGGTGCCGATGCTGATGAAGTCCACCTCCCGGACCAGCTCCTTGCACTGGATCGCGGCCGCCGGGGTCTCGATCATGATGCCGACCGGGATATCCTTGCGGAAGGGCACCCCGTCCTCCTCCAGGTCCTCCATCGCGTCGCCGAACGTCATCTTCGCCTGGCGCAGCTCCATCAGGCTTGTGATCATCGG
>CAZTVU010000169.1:9674-11363 GCA_964617025.1 uncultured Planctomycetales bacterium
TGGACGCGGCTGCCGGCGGAGGCCCGGAGGATCGCCCGCAACTGGTTCTTGAACAGCGGCAGGTTCTGCAGGCAGTAGCGGATCGACCGCAGGCCGAGGAACGGGTTTCGCTCCGGCTCGGCCCGCAGCGACTGCGTGTACTTGTCCGCCCCGAGATCCAGCGTGCGGATGGTCACCGGCCGGTCGCCGAGCGTCTCGATGACCTCGCGATAGGCGCGAAAGTGCTCCTCCTCCGTCGGTTCCGTCTCGCTCTGCAGGTAGAGGAACTCCGTCCGGTACAGCCCGATGCCCTCGGCGCCCTTCTCGATGCAGGTGCGGGCCTCCGGCGGAAACTCGATGTTGCCCAGCAACTGGACCCGCACCCGGTCCTTGGTGACCGCCGGCTTGTCGCGCAGCTCGATCAGCTCGTCCGCGAAGACCTTCAGCCGCTCCAGCTCCGCTTCGTACTCGCGAAGCGTCTCCGCGTCCGGGCGGATGATCACCAGGCCCTTGGTGCCGTCCACGATGATCGTGTCGCCGCCGGCCACGGCCACGGCGATGTCCTTCAGGCCCATCACCGCCGGTATCCCCAGCGAGCGGACGACGATCGCCGTATGCGAGGTGAGGCCGCCCAGCTCCGTCACGACCCCGCAGACCTGCGTCTGGTTCAGATTCGCCGTCAGCGACGGGCTGAGGTCGTGCGCGACGAGGACGACCCGCTGGCTCAGCCGGGAAAGGTTCTCCCGCTGCTCGCCGAGGATGTTCCGCAGCAGGCGGTTCTCGATGTCCTGCACGTCCCGGTAGCGCTCGGCGAAGAACTGATCCTTCATGTTCCGCCAGCGCCGCTGATATCCCTGCATGATGACGCTGACGGCGTAGGCGGCGCTGTACTTTTTCTCCGCGATCGCATCGAGGACCTGCTGGCGCAGCTTGCCGTGCTTCAAGACGCTGATGTGGAAGTCGAAGATGGCGCCGGTGTCCTGGCCGAACTTTTCCGCCATCTGGTTGCGCAGCGCGGCCAGCTCGCCGAGCGAGATCTCGAACGCCCGCTTGGCCCGGTCCTGCTCCTCGTCGACCTGTTCGGGCGCGATCGATTTGTACGGGATGCGATAGTCCTCGGCGTCGAGGACGACGGCATCGGCGATGACCACGCCGGGCGAGACCGCAATGCCCTTCTTGATCTCCATGTCGCTGGTCGCTACCCGATCCGGACGGCGCGGCCGTGGCCGCGCGGCCTCGCGTCCGCGCGCACATGCCCCTCGCCGCCCGCCGGCCTTCCCCGCCGTTCCTCGTGTCCGCTGCGTCTCGGTCCGCGTGTTATTCTTCGCCGAACCCCTCGGCCACCAGTTGCGCCAAGGCGTCCACCGCCTCGCGGGCGTCGCTGCCCTGGGCGACGAGCTTCAGGCAGGTGCCCTGTGTGGCCTCGAGCAGAATCATCTCCATCGGACTCTTGCCGTCCACCGACTGTTCGCCCTTGTGGACGGTGATGTCCGACTGGAATCGGTATGCGAGGTCGACGAACCGCATCACCGGGCGCGCGTGCAGCCCCTGGCGGTTCACGATCCGCACTTCGCGCTGCACGACCTGATCCTTGACGTCCGCCACGATCGTATGGAACGCCTCCGCTACGCACCGGTCGCCACCTTCCTCGGGCGGCGGGCCGCGGTCCGGCCGCTAGCCCGGCGGCATTTCGTCCGCTTCGTCCAGCAA
>CAZTVU010000170.1:0-11361 GCA_964617025.1 uncultured Planctomycetales bacterium
CAACCGAGTAACCAAGTAGTCTCTGCCCGGACCAACGGAATAACGGACCAACGGACTAACGGATCAACGCCTTGCACACGCTTCCCGGCCTGGATTGGTGGACGAACTGCGGCCTGCCCGAACTGCACCGGGCCATGCGGGCCGTCTTGCCGTTCGATTGGGCACAGTACGGGTTCACGCTCAACGCAATCATCGAGTGTGTCCTGCTCGCACCGATCTGCGCCATCATGGGCGTCAAGATCGTCAACTTCCGCATGGCGTTCTTTTCCGATGCCATTTCCCACTCCGCATTCACGGGCGTCGCCATCGGACTTCTGCTGGATCAGATCTTCAAGCAGTGGGGCGGGCATTTCGACCCCCGCGTCGCGTTGATCGGCTTCGGCCTGCTCGTCGGCCTGGGCATCGCCGTCGTCCGACGCCGCACCGATCTGTCATCGGATACGGTCATCGGCGTCTTCTTCAGCGCCGTGGTCGCCCTGGGAATCGCCATTGTGACCACCAGCGGCAGCCGCACCGCCGAGTTCCAACGCTATCTCTACGGCGACATCCTTACGCTGGACGCGGCCGATCTTGCCCTTTCCGCGCTCCTGGCCGCCGCCGTGCTGGTCTTCATGGCCGTCGGCTTCAACCGGCTCACGCTGATCGGCCTCAATGACGAACTGGCTCACAGCCGACGCATCCCGGTCCGTGCCTATGATTACGCCTTCTCGCTCCTGCTCGCCCTTGTGGTGACGACCTCGATCCGCACCGCCGGGATCCTGCTCGTCACCGCCATGCTCGTCGTCCCCGCCGCGACGGCCCGCAACCTTGCACGCAGCAGCGGCTCCATGTTCTGGTGGGCCGTTGCCGCCGGTCTGGTCAGCAGCGTCGCCGGCACCATCGCGTCGTTCACATCCGCCCTGGAAAACGTCGGCACGGGATCCGCCATCGTGATCGCGGCGACCGTCCTGTTCGTCATAAGCCTCGTCGGAAAGCGGCGAGCATAGGCCCGCCGCGGCCTCAGGACCGGACCGCCGCTCCCGAGACGAACGCCGCGACGGGCCTCGCGCGATCCGTCGTCATCGTCCAGGGCAGAACGTACACTCGATCGCACGCGCGATTCGTGAAGTACAGGCGCGACTCGGACCGCTTGACGGGATCGCCGTCCGCCCAGAATGCGTAGAAGTCCGGATGGGCATCCACCGGCCGCCGGGCATACGTATGGTTGAAGGCGCTCGCGCGGGTGAGCGCTCGGACGTGCGACCAGTGCTCGCCTTCATCGTCGCTCTCCCAGAGGACCATCTCGCCGCCCGTGTGCCAGGCCTGCGGCCCCGGCTCGGTCGGGGCGATCACCCGCCAGCAACCGCCCTCCACATACAGAGATCCCATGTCGTAGTTGTGGTCCGACGTCGTGAGCGTCCGCTGCTGCCACTGCGAGCCGGTCCAGTGAGCCGTCCTCCACACGCGGGGGCCGTTTTCCGGCCCCGGCCGCCAGCCACGGCTCTCGATGTACAGGATGATCGGCCGCCCGGCCGCATCGAAGTTCAGGTCGCTGATGTACACGAGGCGTTTCTCGGCCTCGTAGTCGTGCACCAGCGCCGCGTTCTGCACCGTGCTCAGCGGCAACGCCAGCGTCTCGCCGCGAGCGTCCGTCCATGTGGCGCCGAAGTCGCGGGTCTCGACGTAGTACAGGTTCGTCCGCCGATCCACATTGCCGCCCGGGTGGTAGTTGAACGTGCTCGCCAGCCGCTGCCCACACCGCTGGCTCACCTGGTAGTGCCCGCCGAACGCCGCCAGCCTGTGATCCTCGGACCAGGTCCGGCCGTCAGGGCTCGACCGCCAGAAGAGCTGTCGCCCGCCCAGGTACTTCGTGAACAGGAACACGAAGCCCTTGCCCGCAAAATGCCACGGCTGCGGGTACGTCAGCTCGCCCTCCTCGATCCGCTCGAACGAGTCGATGGCGTACGGCCGCCGGCTCCGGTAAATGTAGCCCGGACGCACCCGCCCCCGACCGCTGACGACCACCCATACATGGCCCACGTCATCCAGCATGATGGCCGGGTTATCGTGCGGGTCCGACGTATTCTTCCTGTGGACGGCCACGGGGCGAGGCACCGTCCCGTCGGCATGGTCATAGAAGGAAACCATCGCCAGGAGCGAGTTCGCCTCCGTCCCATCCGTCCCGCCGTATACGAAGAACGTCCGGTTCGCCTTCTTCGCGTACACCGCCATGGGTACGTGGTCCGCCGTATACGTCCCCAGCCCGCCGCTATACTTGTAACTGTACGCGTCGCGAGTCGGCTCCTGCCCCCACCAGATCCCCTGGTACCCGTCCATCCGCGGAAACGCCGGATCCACCCGCTCCGGCTGCGCGCAACCGAGCCACAAGCCGGGGAAAACAACGAGCCCCGCCCCGAATCTGCGAAAACGCAACACCGTCACGAAACCTCCCGCCCGATTGACTTCGATTCGCGGTCGGACGTCGTGCGCCGCGACTTCACTGTTGTTTGGTGCGGCCCGCGTTGCGGCGATATCGGCACCGCTCATGTCGGATGGCCGAATGGATCGGGCCGGTGTCGGTCGGCGTTTGTGGACGCTGAGGGGCCCTTTCAACCAGGAACGGCGGCAAATCGGTCACGCATCGGAAGCGAACCGGTCGCGGGCGCTCCGGACCGGCTTATTTCGGCGATTGCCCCCGGTCATCAAGCATCATTTCGCATTCCGCGTTTCCTACAGCCCTTCGGCCGGCTGCGTCGTCGGCGCGACCCACTCCG
Organism: uncultured Planctomycetales bacterium; assembly: GCA_964617025.1. Taxonomy (GTDB): domain Bacteria; phylum Planctomycetota; class Phycisphaerae; order UBA1845; family PWPN01; genus CAZMVY01. The sequence goes on from CAZTVU010000170.1 coordinate 2,754, forward strand.
CCGTCACGGGCTTGCCCGACTCCGGATCGCGGATCTCGATGTTGTTGTACTTCAGCAGCGTGCCCTTCTTCTGCTCGAGCGTCACCAGCGCCACGTTGTAGTTCACCAGCACGCTGGTCAGGTTCGTGCGACTTGTCGCGAGAGTCTCGTTGGCGTTGAGCTCCACTTCGAGGTTGGCCGGATCTTTCGCCTGCTGCCGGGCGACCGTCGCGCGAAGCTGGTCTTCGGTCGCCTGGGCCGCCCGAACGATCGGACCGATCTGTTCGAACGCCACCTGGACGTCGCGGACCGACTTGTGGACTTCCGTGATGATGTTCTCGATCCGCGCGGCGTACGCCGCCACGGCCTGCGACTGCTGCAGACGAGCGCGGCGGACCGCCGCCTCCGGTCCGCGATTGCCGATCGGCCACTCGAACTCGAGACCCACGTAGTACTCGTTGTAGTCGTTGTGGCTCATCTGCTCGAAGGCCCCGCCCCAGTTGCCCCCCAAGCCGTCCACGATATACCGAAACACCACATCGAACCGCGGAAGCGACTGGTTCTTCGCGACGCCCAGGCCCACGCGCGCCTTCTCGATCTGCAGCTTCGCCTCCTTGAGCTCCGGCCGGTGATCCAGCGCCGCCTGGACCTCGCCCAGCCGATCGATCAAGACCGGGTCGAGGGCGAACTCGTCCGTCGGGATGATCTCCACGTCGACGCCGAGGTTCAGGTCCGGATGGTTGATCAGCGCCTTGAGCGCGTCCTCCGCGTTGCGGACGTTCGCCTTCCTCGCCGCAAACTCCGCCTCCCGCGTCTCCAGACGGCTGCGAATCTGCCCGCGCTGAATGACGAACGTGTCGAACTCCTTGCGGTTCTCGACGATCGCGTAGATCCGCTCAAACGCACCCAGCAGCCGCGCCGTCGTCACGAGGTCGGCGCGCGCCTGCTTCAGCCGCCAATACGCCTGCTCCACGTCCGACAGCAGTTGCTGGAGATCGCGCGAGAACTGCTCCACGCTGATCCGCCGATCCAGCTTGCTCAGCTCGATCTGCGAGCGGTTGTAGTCCAGCCCGAACCCGCGCAGAAACGGCTGTTTCATCTCGAACGTGAGCTGATTGAAATACGCCGGGTTCAGCGTCTGGTAGGCCAGATCCGTATATGTCCGGCTCGCGGCGTAGCCGATCTGCACCTGCGTCCCCGTCGACAAAAGCTTGCGTACGCCCGTCCCCAGCGTCCGCACGTCCGTGTACGTCCCCTGGAGCTTGGAGCTGCTCGGCCGGTCCTGCCGGTTGCTGTTCAGGTTCAGGAAGTAGACGGCGTCGAACTGCGCCTCGGCCTCCACTACGCGCGTCGTCTGGATGGCCGGGTTGTACCCGTTCGTCCGGACGGCGTAGCTGTGCTGCAGCGCGGCCTGGATGCATTCCTTCAGCGTCAGGCGAACCTGACGCGGACGCCGTACCGACGCGATCCGGCGCAGGGCCCCCTCGTAGATCGGCCGCTCGGCCGGTTTCGTCGTGGCGATGATCTGCGGGATGACTTCCATAGCGAGGGCCGGATCCGGGATCTGATCGACCACCGCCTTGTGGTCGACCTGACCCTCCGCGGCTACGGCCACCGCCGGTCCGACCGGCTCGCTCGGCTCGGGCCCCTCGATCCGGGGAATCTGCTGCGTGTCCTGGACCAGCGCCGCCGACCGTACCCGCGGGTTCTGACGCTCGCCGCCGACCTTCACCTCGTCTCGGCGATCCTCGCCGTGGCACCCCGTCAAGACCAACGGGAAGAGACCGCAAAAAGCCAGGATACGCCGCAACGATTTGCAATCCGTTCGCATCGGAACTCCTCGCCGACCACAACCGCGCCCGCGTGCCGCCGGCAAACGCGCCCCCTCGCCTAACCACCGTCGCAATCGGTGATTGTATTGCCGCCCCCCGAGCTGTCAACGCCCGACCACAAGAAGCGACACGGACGACGTTGCCACGCGAGCGAAGACGAATGCCGGCCTCCCCCGCGCTGCCTCGTTCTCGCAGCCGGCCTCCGATGCGAGAGGAATGGCCCCGCTCTGCTCGTCCGCATCCACGAAACCCGACCCTTGCCACGGCCCATCGGGCTGCGCCTGTACCGCGACCTGGCGAGCGGGTAACCTCTACGCCCATGACGGGTTGACGGGAAAGCGTTTCGTCCGGTATCGGAGAAGTGCGTTGTCCGAACCGTCTTTTCCTGTATGCAATCGACTGAGGGAGCCAAGAGACCAGTGATCGACCGCAAGATGCCATGACGAAGAACAACCCGCCCGCCTCCGACAGCCTCTCCCTTGCCGGCCACGCGGCCGTCGTCCGCGCTCTGGAGGCATCGGGGCTGGCCGTGTATCCAGCCTCGCTCTCCGATGCCGGCGCGGGCGTCATCGTGGCGATGGCCCGTGACGGCCGATCCGCCAGGCTCCTGGTGGCCGGCCGGGCCGGTCCTTTCGGCAGCCTGCCCGCCCAGCGCATGGAAATCAGCATCGGCGGCCGGAGCATCGAGTTGGCCATCCACAACCTGTCGCACGCCGTAGCGCAGGCCGTTCGCCGAGCCCTGCCCTGGACCGCGCCTCGCATCATCGGCCTTCAGCGATCCGTCGGTCTGGGCGACCGCCTCGGGCTTGCCACACCCGGCCACGCCCGCGCCGTTCGGGGCACGGGCTGCGCCCCGTACTTCGCCCAACAGTCTGTCCGGGAGATGACGCGCACCCAGCGAACCCCCGAGCAGGTCATTGACGCCGCCACCTGGGGCGTACTCCAGGCCGGCTGGCGCGATGGTTTCGGCAGCGATGCCGACCACCTCAAGACCCCCGCAGACATCGACGCCTGCGTCGCCGCCGGCTTCACCATGTTCACGTTCGACCCGGGCGATCACGTCCAGAACGGGGCCGATCAGGCGGATGCGTCCGCCTTGCCGGCCGCCGTCGCGGCCCTCCCGTGGGCCGAACTCGACGACACCGCCGAACGGTTCCGCGACCGCTATGTCGGCGAATCCTTCGTGCTCGATGGCGGCCGCACGGTCACGTTTACCGAGGTCTCGCTGGCTCGCGCCGCGATCAAATACGGCGGCGCGATCGCGCACGCCGCCGCCATGTATCGCCATCTGGCGGCCCGCATGGGCGCCAAGCCCTTCGAGATCGAGATCTCAGTCGACGAGACCGCCACGCCGACCTCGGTCGCCGAGCATTACCTCATCGCCTCGGAGCTCAAGCGTCTCGGCGTCCGCTGGGTCGGCCTCGCCCCGCGCTTCGTCGGCGAGTTCGAGAAGGCCATCGACTACAAGGGCGACCTCGCCGCCTTCGAGGACGCCTTCGCCGGCCATGTCGCCGTCGCTCGGACGCTTGGCCCTTACAAGCTCAGCATCCACTCGGGCAGCGACAAGTTCGCCATTTATCCCATCGCCGCCCGCCTGGCGGGTGACCTTGTCCACCTCAAGACCGCCGGCACCAGCTACCTCGAGGCCCTTCGCGTCGTCGCGACGCACAACCCGGCCCTCTTTCGCAATATCGTCGCCTTCGCGTTCGAGCGCTTCCCGGCGGACTGCGCCAGCTACCACATCTCGGCCGACCTCGCCGCCGTCCCCGACGCCGCCGCCCTGGCCGATGCCGACCTGCCTCGCCTGCTTGATGACAACCACGCCCGCCAACTGCTTCACGTGACCTTCGGTTCCGTCCTCACGGCCCGAGATCCCGCCGGCGGCTTCCGCTACCGCGACGCCCTCATCGAGACCCTGCTCGATCACGAAGAGCACCACCACGCCGCCGTCGCCGCGCACCTGCGCCGCCACGTGCAGCCGTTTGCACGGTAGCCCCTCCAGACGCCAAGCGAAGCCGCAGCAAAACCGCCCGCCAATGCATCCGGCGCCGCTCACAACCCCCGCCCGGCGTTCGCTTCGTCGCCCCGTCGCTTCGTCGCGCCCTGCCTCTCCAACATTCTCCGCCCCGAGCTCATCGTTTTGGCAACCGTCGGTTTCGGCCTGTCGTTTCCCAATCCGCGGCCGACCGCGTATACTGATCACCCATAAGTTCACGACGGCTGGATGGTTATCGATAGCGAGGATGCATGATGGCCCTGTTGCTCGGAATCGACATCGGTACGTCCGCAACCAAGACGCTTCTCTGCAACGCGAAGGGAAAAGTCCTGGCCACGGCCAGCGCCGAGTACCCCGTCCACACGCCCCAGCCCGGGTGGTCCGAGCAGGATCCGAATGACTGGTGGCGAGCGGTCATCCGCGGCATCGGCGATGTCTGCCGAAAGGCCCGCGTCGCCCCCGGCAAGATCACCGGCGTCGGGCTCAGCGGCCAGATGCACGGCAGCGTGTTCGTCGATCGCGCCGGCCAGTCGCTGCGGCGCGCCCTCCTGTGGAACGACCAGCGGACGGCCGCCGAGTGCGCCGAGATCGAGCGCCTCGCCGGCGGGCGAGCCAGGCTCATCGGCATGGTCAACAACGTCGCCCTCACGGGCTTCACGGCCCCGAAGATCCTCTGGGTCCGCCGACACGATCCGCGAACCTACGAGCAGACGTTCCGTGTCCTCCTGCCGAAAGACTACATCCGGCTTCGCCTCACCGGCGAATACGCCTCCGAGGTCAGCGACGCCTCCGGCACCCTTCTGCTCGACGTCAAGGCGCGAAACTGGCACCGCGGCCTTCTCGGAAAGCTTCGCATCGACGCCGATCTCCTGCCCCCGGTCCACGAGTCCACCGTCGTCAGCGGCGTCATCAGCCGCACGGCGGCCAAGGCCACGGGCCTGAGCGCCGGCACCCCGGTGGTCGGCGGCGCCGGCGACCAGCCCGCCGGTGCGGTCGGCAACGGCATCGTGCGATCCGGCATCGTCTCCGCGACGATGGGCACCAGCGGCGTCGTCTTCGCCCACGCCGACAAGGTCGTGCCGAACAAGGCGGGAAACCTCCAGTCCTTCTGTCACGCCGTGCCGGGCAAGTGGTGCGTGTTCGGCTGCATGCTGGCCGCCGGCGGCAGCTTCCAGTGGCTCCGCAACACCTGGTACGACGAGGAGGTCGCCGCCCTGCGGAAGGCCCACAAGGATCCCGGCGTCCTCTACGGCCAGCTCATCAAGCTCGCCGAAAAGGCCGCACCGGCCTGCGAGGGCCTGTTCTTCCTGCCTTATCTCACCGGCGAACGCTGCCCGCACCCCGATCCCAACGCCCGCGGGGGATGGATCGGTCTGACCGTCCGGCATGACCGCCCGGCGATGATCCGCGCCGTCCTCGAGGGCATCACGTTCGGCATGCGCGACCAGATCGAGATCATGCGGGACGGCGGCCTGAAGATCAGCGAGGTCCGCGCCGGCGGCGGAGGGGCCGTCAGCGCCTGGTGGCGGCAGCTCCAGGCCGACATCTACAACGCCCGGGTGACCACCATCAATACGCAGGAGGGCGCGGCCTACGGCGTGGCCATCCTCGCGGCCGTCGGCACCGGCTTGTTCGCGTCCGTGCCGGAGGCCTGCGACGCCTTCATCCGCATCACCGACACGAAAGAGCCCGACGGCTCGCTCCGCAAGACGTACGATGCGGCCTACGCACAGTATCGCCGGCTTTACCCGGCCCTGCGGGGCGAGTTCGAGCGGATTGCGGGCCGGGGCTCATGATATTCCTGCCATGACGGACGCGGCGAGCGACATCCTGGCCCACGCGATCGAGTGGGCGCGGGCCGGAGGCCAACTCGCCCGCCGACGCTTCCGGTCCGCCGTCGGTTCCCTGAAGAAGGACCGCACCATCGTTACGGACGCCGACCACGCCGTTCAGGATCTCATCGTCGACGCCGTCGCGCGGCATTACCCCGACCACGCCGTCATCACCGAGGAGACGCTCGGCCGGCCGGATCGCCACGCGAGCTTTTCGGCCGCCGAATGGTGCTGGGTGATCGATCCCATCGACGGCACGCGCAACTACTGGCGCGGCATCGCGTGCTTCGCCGTCAGCATCGGAGTCCTTCGTCACGGCGAACCGGCGGCGGGCGCCGTCTACGCCGTCATGACCGACCAGATGTACTCGGCCGCCGCCGGCGCCGGCGCCTGGCGCGACGGGACGCGACTCCGCGCAATCGACGAGCCGCCGAGCGGCGACACGCTGATCGGATCGCCTTCCGGACGGGGCGACGGCATGCCCCCGCCCACCCACGACTGGTTCGACCGCATGACGCTTCGCAATGTCGGCGCCACTGCCCTGCACCTCGCGATGGTCGCCGAGGGCGCCATGGATGCCGCCTACTGCCTCGGCTGCAAGCTGTGGGACATCGCCGCGGGCACGTTGCTGGTCACCGAGGCGGGCGGCGTGGTCACCGACATGAACGGCCGCCCCTGCTTTCCCCCGACGGCCAACCAGGCCACCGCCCCGGCCTGCACGCCGTACCTCGCCGCCGGCCCACGGCTCCACGCATACCTGCTGTCGTCCTGGCGGGCCTTCAACGCATCTGCTTGAAGTGTTCCACGTACCGCGGCCCGTACAAACGCCGCGCCTCGTCCGCCTGCTGTGCGTTCCCCAGCGCCGAATGCGCCTCTACCATCAGCCAGTACGGCTCCCACGCATCGGGGTGGCGATCCGCCATTTCGCTCGCGATGTGCAGGACCTCCTCGTACCGTCCCGCCTTCAGCAGCACCACGCCGAGGTTCCTCGCCGCGTGGAAGTTGTCCGGGTGGCGCTGAAGGACGTAGCGGTTCATCGACTCGTCGGACCGCCACGCCGCTGCGTAGGACCACGTCTGCGGCAGCAGCAGGAAGGAGAGGCCGATCGCCGCCGCGACGACCCCGCCGCCGAATCGGCGAACCAACCCCCCCGCCGCGACCGCCAGCGCCGCCGACGGCAGATAGAGCCAGCGCTCCGCGAAGAACCAGCTCGCCATCGGAACGATGTGCAGAGGCACGACCATGAACGACGCGAACGCAAAGAGCCACACGGCGACCGGCGCGCACCGCCTCGCGCCCCACACGATCGCCGCGACCACGGCCGCCGCCAGCATCATGCCGCCCCAGACATCCGGCTCGCCGAGGCTCCGAGCCGGCACGAGCGAACGGGGGTTCCACAGCGGCGACAGCGATGTCGGATCGAGCAGCAGGCGAGCCGACAGCCACAGCAGCCGAAACGGCGTCAGGACGCACGCCGCCCAATCGGCCTGCGCCAACGGATTCGCCCAGAACGGCAACGATTCCGGCGCTCGCCTCCACGCCCAGCCGAAGATGTAGAACCGCATGAAGAACAGCGCAGCCGTCACGTACGCGAACCCGAGGTGGCTCCGCCGCGCAAGCTGCACCAGCCACGTGACGATCGGCGGCCGCTCCGCCCTCGCGGCCGCGCACCGCCGCCGCCAGTCCATCGCCACGACGACCGGCCAGACGAAAAGCGCATGCTCCTTCGACAGCACCGCCGCCGCAAACAACAACGTGCTCGACAGATGATAGCGAGCCAGCGCCCCGCCGGAGAGCGGCTCGCCGTTCATATGCCGCATCAGCAGCCACAGGCAGAAAAACGCGGCCAGGATCTCGCTCCGCCCGACGATCGGCGCGACCGCGTCGACATGCACCGGGTGAACCGCGAAGATCAGGCCGGCCGGCAACCCCGCCCCCGCCGTCGCCCAGGCTCGCGTGGCGACCAGGCAAACCAGCGCACTCGCCCCGCCGTGGAGGACGGCATTGGCCGTGTGATAGCCGCCAGGCGCGCCCCCGTGAAGGAGATACTCGGCGCGGAGGCTTCCGATCGTCAACGGCCGGTAGAGCTTGTCGGTTCCCCCCGCCCGCTTCTCCCGGGGCGAGCCGGGCGGCCAGTACGACGTCACGAGGAACCGGTACCACGCATCGGGGGCCGTCACGATCCAGTTTCGCTCGACGATATCGGGGTCGTCGTATACGAAGCCGTGGCCGCGCGTCGGCCAGAACGCCGCGACCCCCGCGAAACCGCACAGACCGCAGCAGATCCACGTGCTCCATCGCGATGGGCTGGCGGCGGTCGGCATACGCACCACGAACCGCTCTCAGGGGTTCGAGCCGTGGAAATCCCTCGCGGAGAACCGCCGGCCCGTCACGTCGTCCGAGTCGTCCGAAGCGAGGTAGAGAAAAACACGGGTGGCCTCACGCGGCAGGGGAAGCCTCATCGGATCCTCGGCCGGATAAGCCGCCGCCCGCATCGCCGTACGCATCGCGCCGGGATCGACGATGTTGACGCGAATGGCCGTCCCGCGGAGTTCCTCGGCAAGCATGAGGCTAAGCCCCTCCAGCCCCCACTTGCTCACCGCGTAGGCGCCCCAGTTCGGCTTGGCCGTGTTCCCGACGCTGCTCGAGACGTTGATGATCGAACCCCGCCCCTGCCGGCGCATCGCGTGAAGGACCTCGCGGGTCAGTTGAAACGCCCCCGTCAGATTCGCCGCCAGCACCTCGGACCACGGTTCCGTCGGATACTCGGACACCGGCACGCGAGGCCCCAGAATCGACGCGTTGTTGATCAGGACATCGATGGGGCCCAGCTCGGCCTCGACGTCGGCGACGGCCCGGGCGCAGTCGTCAAAGGATCCCACATTGCCCTTGACCACCATGACGCCCAGTTCGCGCGCCGTCGCCGCGGCGGCCTCGTCATTGCCGGAATAGCCGGCGGCGACGGCCAT
>CAZTVU010000171.1:0-11328 GCA_964617025.1 uncultured Planctomycetales bacterium
CGCCCGCCTCGATGTGGATGCAGTGGGCCGGGCACGCCGTCGAGCACATGAAGCACGCGACGCAGGCCACGCGCCCCTGCGCGTCGCGGTTGAGCCGGTGCACGCCGCGATAGTTCGAAATCCGCTGCACGCGCTTCTGTTCGGGATACTGGACGGTCACCTTCCTGCGGAACGCATGGCGGAGCGTCGTCCACATGCCGCGAAGGATCTCCGGCAGGTAGAGTCGCACGCCGACCGTGTCCGGCGGCGGCGCGATCTCGAGGATGTCTTCGTCTCGGATCATGCCGCTATTCCGCCCGAAGCACCACGCGATTCTCGCCCTTGCGCACCGAAAAGGCCGGCTCGTGGCTCCGCCCGTTCACCGTGAACCGCGCGCGATAATCGCCCAGCACGCCGCGGAACCGCACCACGCCGTGCTCGTCGGTCCGGCCCTCCGTCTTCGTCCACCACTTGCCCTTCACCAGCCGCATCAGCTCGTGGTATGAGGGCTTGGGGGTTGCGTCTCGACGGAGGAAGCCCGCCGGCGCGTTCTGCCAGCAGCCGTCGATGAAGTCCCACCAGGTGATCGCCTCGACCGCCGGGTGGCTGAACAGCACCGTGTAGAACCGCACGACCTCCTTCGCCTGCCGCGCCTCGCCCTCCGGCGTACTCTTCCAGTCGAACCCCTTTCGGCGTTCGGCCAGGTTCCACCCGAGTTCGCCCGACAGGATCGTCGCCTCGGTGAAGTGCAGCGGCACGCCGAACGCGGCGAACCGCTCGCAGATCTCCCACGTCGTTTTCGCGCTCCACGCCCCGCCGTGCTGATGGCACTGGATGCCGATCACGTCGTAGAGCCGCCGGCCGTCCTTGTCCGCCAGCTCGCGGATCACCCGGTCCGCGTACCGCGCGTCCGTGATGAAGTCGTTGATCAGCAGCGTGGCCTTCGGGTTCGCCGCGCGGGCCGCGGCGAACGCCTGGCGGACGAACTCCATGGTGCCCACCGCCTTGGCGGCGGCCGTCAGTTTCGGGGCTTTCTTCAGGCATTCCGGGCGTTCAAACGCGGCGACCTCGTTGACCACGTCCCACGTGTCGATCCGGCCGGCGAAGCGCTTCACACACTCCGTGATCCGCTCAAGCTGCAGCCGGCGGACCTCCGCCGGGTCGTCCGGAAGCCACTGCGGGTCGACGTAGTTCCACATCAACGGATGCCCTTTGACCGTCACGCCGTGTGCCCGGCACCAGGCGAGGATCTGCTCCGTGCGGGCGTGGTCGGGCCGACCCTGCCGGGCCTCATAGCCCCACCAGTAGAACGGTGCCGTCGCGAAGTTGAGCAGACCGGCGAAGTGTTTTGCATACGCCTGGTTCTGCTCCGGCGTCCGGAGGCGGTCGAGCATGAAGATGTTGGCACCGAACAGAAATGCGTGGCGCGTCTGCTCGATCGCCACGGCGACACCCCGCACCGGCGTGCCGTCGGCCTGCGTGACCGTCAGGACCACATCGGCCTTCCGATGCCGCTCGATCCGCGCGTCGGCCTCGGAGAGGATCTGCTCCTCCGACATTTCCGCGGCACGGCCGGTCGCGCCGACACTCAGAACGACCGCGAAAGCAGCCGCCCGGACGGCGTAGCGCAACAAACGCGACTCGTGAATGTTGTTTGGCATCATTTCAACACACCTTCTCCGACCGGCACCGGCGGCAGGTGCGACTGGCGCCCGGTTACCGGGCTTGAGGCCCGCGCGGTAATCAGCAGGACCGCCGCCACCAGCAGCCCGTTGCCGACCGTCGCCCAGACGGACACCGGACGGCCGGCGTAGACCAGTGTACCCGCCAGCACCACCGTTCCCAGCCCGATCGGCACGAGGCCCTTCCACGCCAGCCGCATGAGCTGGTCAAATCGGAACCGCGGGATCGTCCAGCGGACCCACATGAACACAAAGATGAAGAACGCCACCTTGCCGATGACGATCCCCGCCCGCACGACGGCGGCCGACCAGTGCGTGCCGTGGTTGATCCAGTCGAGCCACCCCCAGCCCAGCCGACCGCTGAAGGGGAACGGCTCCCACCCGCCGAAGAACAGGGCGACGGTCATGGCGCTCATCGTGATCATCCCGGCGTATTCCGCGAGGAAGAACATCGCCAGCTTCATCGCGCTGTACTCGGTGTGGTAGCCGCCGACGAGCTCCTGCTCGGCCTCCGCCAGGTCGAACGGCGTCCGGTTGGCCTCGGCGAACAGCGTGATCACCAGCAGCACGCAGGCCACGGGGTGCAGCAGCACGTTCCAGCAGCCGCCCAGGGCGGGGTCCACCTGCGCCGCGACAATCCGCTCGAGCCGCAGGTGGCCGGTGGTCAGCACGACGGCCAGGATCGCCAGCCCCATCGGGATCTCGTAGCTGAGCATTTGCGCGGCCGCGCGCATCCCGCCGTAGAACGAATACTTGTTGTTGCTCGCCCAGCCGCCCAGGACGATGCCGTACACGCTCATCGACGCCACGCCGAGAATGTACAGCAGGCCGATGTCGAGGCTGGCGACCTGAACATCGACGCGCCGGCCGCTGGCAAACTCGATCGAGCCGCCCCAGGGAATGACCGCGAACGTGACCAGCGCGACGACGAAGATCACCATCGGGGCCAGGATGAACAGCGCCTTGTCCACCTGAGCCGGGATGATGTCCTCCTTGAGGATGAACTTCACGCCGTCGGCCAGCGGCTGCAGGAGGCCCTTGGGCCCGACCCGGTTCGGTCCGTAGCGGTCCTGCATCGCCGCGCAGATCTTTCGCTCAAAGTAGATGCAGTATGCCACGGCCGTCAGCATCACCCCGATGACGACGCCCATCAGCAACACGCTGAAGCCGAGTTGTGTCTGCAGGATGTCGGGCATCATTCGTCCGGACAAAGCTTGCTCGGCCGCTAAGTTACTCGGACAATCCGTTGTCCCGTTGTTCCGTTAGTCCGTTATTCCGGGAAGAGGTTACTCGGTTACTCGGTTGCTCGGTTACCCGGTCACCCGGGAAATCGTTATTCCGTTCGTCCGCTGTTCCGTTGTTCCGGGCAATCGCTTCTCGCGAAATCGTCGGTTCGCCGTCCGTTCATCATTCATCGTTCCGCGTTCATCGTTCTTGCTGCTCGGTTACTCGGTGACTCGGGAAAGCCGTCGTTCCGGAACCCGAACCCCGAAACCCTATACCCCAAACCCCAAACCCCAAACCCTAGACCCCCTCTCCTCCCCATCATCGTCCGCCCAAACCCTTTTTCGCTTCCCCACTGTTCCACTTTTCCTAGTGCGCAGCCGCCGGCATCGGCGGCGGCCGATGCACCCTCGCCATCGCGGGGATGTCCCGGGCCATCATCTCGCGGACACGGTCACCGCCGTACAGACCCGTGTGCCCGGCGATCTCGAACAGGTACTGCCCGTCCATCCGCACGCCCTCCGGCGGATTGATAGCACGCTCCACGGGCTGAAGCAACCCGCCCGCGTTAACGAAAGTCCCCTCGCGCTCGGCCCACGCACACGAAGGGAGGACGATCGTCGCCGCCGTCGTCAGGTCGTTCGGGAACAGATCCTGCACGATCGTCAGCGGCACCCGCTTGAGGCCGGCCACCATCTCCGGGGGCGGCCAGCCCGGCCGCGGATACCCGCCAACGACCCAGATCGCCGCGAATTCGCCCTTGCCGGCCCGCTCCCACAGCGCACCCGGCTCGATCACCGTACCGCCGGCGGCCTGCAACACCATCTCGATCCCGCGGCGGTTGGGCGCCTTTTCGGCCCGGATCACGAACTTCGCCTTCTCCGGCGGCGCGCCGACCGGGAAGTACCGGTCTTCTCCGTCGACGGGCACCGGCCCCATCGCAAGGGCCGCCTCCGGCGCGACCGAGCGAACGAACGACGCCAGGAGCCATGCCTCCTCGCAGGTCATCATCGGCGAGAGCTGGGCGGCGACGGCCCGCCCGCCCCCCGTCCGCACGGCCTCGCCGAGCCGAAAACGCACAAGGTCCGGCACCTCGGCCCAGCCGATGGATTCGTCCACGGCCCCGCGCCGCACGAGCGGTCGCGTGATCCGCCGCCCGTTCGTGATGTATTTCCACCCGAACCGCCCGTCGTCGCACATCCACCAGTCGTTGACGCCGGGGTTGTAGCGCGGCTTGAGGCGGTAGATGCGGCCGTCGTTGTGGTCGATGCGAATCGCGCAGCCCGTGCTGCAGCCGGGGCAGACGGAGGCGGTCCCGCGAAGGATCCACACCCGCTGGGCAAACAGGAAATCCTTGTCGAGCAGCGCGCCCACGGGGCAGAGGTCCACCACGTTGCCCTGGAGCCGATTCTCCAGCGGGCGGCCGGGGAAGACGTCGATCTCGGCCCGGCTGCCGCGGTTGACGACGCAAAGCTCGCTCGTGCCCGCGATCTCCTGCGTGAACCGGACGCACCGCGTGCAGAGCACGCATCGGTCCTGGTAGAGCAGCGTCCGCGGACCGACGTCCTTCTTTGGATTCTTGTGCTTGGGGTCGACCATCCGCGATGTGGCCGTGCCGAACTTGAGGCTGTAGTCCTGCAGCCAGCATTCGCCCGCCTGGTCGCAGACGGGGCAGTCCAGCGGATGGTTCAGCAAAAAGTGCTCCATCGCGTGCCGCTGGTTCGCCCGGACCCGCTCGGAGTCGAAGCGGACCTCGAGTCCGTCGCGGACCGGCGTCTGGCAACTGGGCACGAGCTTCGAGCCCCAGGTCATCTCCTTCGTCCGCGGGTCGGGGATCTTCATCTCGCAGAGGCACAGCCGGCACGATGCCACGATCGACAGCCCCGGGTGATAGCAGTAGTGCGGGACGTCGTCGCCGGACTCCAGCGCGGCCTGAAGCACGGAGATGCCGGCCCGGCACTCGATCTCGCGGCCGTCAATGATGATCTTCGGCATTCGCAATCACCCGCTGCATTTCCCGCCGGCAAAGCGGCCGTGCGGCGGTGCCGCGCGGACCCCCGGCCGCGTCGCTCAGACCTCCCGGGCCTGCGCCGCCTTCGGGCGCGTCAGTCGTCCGTGAATCGGGGCCTCGTACACGGACGGCACCGCCGCCCGCAGGACCCGGTCCACCTGTTCGGGGGCCTCCGCCGCGATGTCCCGCTCGAGCTCCGCGCGGAACTTCTGCACGATCGTCCGCAGCGCGAACGCCGCCCCGTCCGGCAATCCGCAGATGCTTAGCCCCGGCATCATGCCCATGCTGTGCGTCTGCTCCGCGATCAGGTCGAGGTCGGCCGTTCGCCCGGCCCCGTCCGCGATCCGCTGCGCGATCCTGTACATCCAGCTCGTCCCCTCGCGGCACTGCGTGCACTGCCCGCACGACTCGTGCGCGAAGAACCTCGCCACGTTCGCCAGCACCCGCCGGATCGGCGTCGCGTCGTCGATGACGATCGCCCCGGCCGTGCCCAGCCCCAGCAGCCCGTACCGCGGCGGGTCGTCGAAGTCCAGTCGGCAGTCAAGCTCGTCCGCCGTCAGGATGCCCACGGACAGCCCGCCGGGGATCACCCCCTTGATCCGCCGCCCGCCGAGCATGCCGCCGCCGAACGCCTCGCCGAAGACCAGCTCGCGGACGCTCAGGCCCAGCGGCGCCTCGTAGCAGCCGGGCCGCCGGACCGGCCCGCTGACGGTGTAGAGCTTGGGCCCGGAGCTGTCGGGCGTCCCGATCGAGCGGAACCAGTCGGCGCCGCGCGCGAGGATGTGCGGCAGGCAGCAGAGCGTCTCGACGTTGTTGACGACCGTCGGCCGGCGGAACGCGCCCTCGACCGCGGGGAACGGCGGCTTGATTCGCGGCCAGCCCCGTTTGCCCTCAAGCGACTCGATGAGCCCCGTCTCCTCGCCGCAGACGTATGCCCCGGCCCCGCGGTGGATATAACAGTCCAGCGAGTACTCCGTGCCGAAGATCCGCCGGCCGAACAGCCCGGCGGCGTACGCCTCATCCAGCGCCTTTTGCAGGATGTGGAACGGCTCGTGGAACTCGACGCGTATGTAGACGTAGGCCACGCTCGCGCGCGTGGCGAAACCGGCGATGAGGATCCCCTCAAGCAACTGGTGCGGATCCACCTCGACCAACACGCGGTTGTTGAACGTCCCCGGCTCCGATTCGTCGAAGTTCACGCAGAGGTACGTGATCGTCCGGTCCTTCGGCAGAAAGCTCCATTTCATGCCGACCGGGAATCCCGCCCCGCCCCGCCCGCGGAGGTTGGATCGCTTCACCTCATCGAGGATCGTCTCGGGCGACATGGACCGAACGGCCTTCTCCGCCGCCGCATACGCCCCCCGCGACCGCGCGACGCCCAGCGAGCGCACCCCCTCCACGCCGGCGTTCCGCAACAGTACAGGTTCGAAGGCGGTCATAGGTTCGTTAGTCCGTTGGTCCGTTTCCAAGTTGCTCGGCTGCTCCGTGACTCGGTGAATCCGTTAGTCCGTTATTCCGGGAAGAGGTTACTCGGTTAGTCGGTCACTCCGTTGCTCCGTTACTCGGAAAATCGTCATTCCGGTAGTCCGTTCTTCCGTTGTTCCGGGCGATCGCTTCTCGCGGGATCGTCGGTTCGCCGTCCGTTCATCATTCCGCGTTCATCGCTTCTGCTGCTCGGTTGCTCGGGCTGCGCCCAAAACCCCAAACCCTGAGCCGAAACCCTCAAATCCCCCGCCCGCCTTCTCGCCCCTTCCACTGCCGTTCATCATTCATCATTCCGCGTTCATCGTTCTCTTCCGCCCGTCATACAAGTCGCTCCGCGGCACGTCCAGCCGGTCGTTGTTCGGATCGCCGAGGATGCGAGGAATGTCTTCCGGCCGCACGCCCTTGTGCACCTTCTCGTTGATGAGCATGCAAGGCGCATGCTCGCAGACGCCCAGGCACTCCTCGGTGACGAAGCTGTACTCGCCGTCGGCGGTCGTCTCGTGCTCGCCGATGCCCAGGTGTCGACGGATCGCCTCGGCGACCGCCTGGCTGCCCAGCAGGTCGCAGCTCAGCGACCGGCACAACACGATGACCTTCCGCCCCTTGGGGTGCTGCCAGAAATGCGTATAGAACGAGATCGTGTCGAAGACCTGCGACGGCGGGATCTCGAGCACCTCGGCGATCTCCTGCATCGCCTGCCAACCGACGTGGCCCAGCGCATCCTGCACCACATGCAGCGCCGGCAGCAGCGCCGCCCGCCGCGACGGATAACGCGGCAGGAACGAGCGGATCTTCTCCCGCAGCGCCTCCGAGAGCACCGGCGGCGCATCGGCGGGAATCACGGGCGTGTTGCGGTCAATTGTGGGCCAGGACAAGGGGCCTACCCTTAAACAGAGTCATCCGGTTGACCAGCCCTCAAACCCTGATCCCCAACCCGGGCCACGGGATCCGGGGTCCGGGGGTGTCGGGGTTTGAGGGTCTCGGGTCCGCATGTTCATCGTTCATCATTCCGCGTTCATCGTTTCCGTCATCGGTCCAGCTCCGCCGCGATGATGTTCAGGCTGTTCAGGACCGGCGGGATGTCGCTGATCTGATGCCCGACCATCAGGTGGCCGAAGCACTGATAGTTGATGAAGCTCGGCGGCCGGCACCGGGCGCGGTACGGGCAGTTGCCGCCGTCGCTCACCAGGTAAAAACCGAGCTCGCCGTTGGCCGTCTCGTTCGCCGCATACGCCTCGCCGACCGGCGGCCGGAAGCCCCGATTCGTCATGATCTGCTCGAAGTGGTGGATCAGCCCCTCGATCGAGAAGTAGATCTCCCGCTTGTCCGGCAGCGTGACTTTTCCCTCGGGGCCGACGTCGACCGGCCCGGCCGGGATGTTGTCGACGAGCTGGTCGATGATCGCCAGCGACTGGCGCATCTCCTCAAGGCGCACCAGGTAGCGTGCGTACACGTCGCCGAGCGTCGACACCGGCACCTTGAACGACACGCCCGCCGAGCCTTTGCCGTCCCAATTGTCGGCGTAGCAAAGGTACGGCTCGTCCTTTCGCAGGTCCCGCCGCACCCCCGACGCGCGGGCCACCGGGCCGGTCAGCCCCCAGGCGATCGCGTCGTCCCGGCCGATGTAGCCGATGCCCTTCGTTCGCTCGATGAAAATGCGGTTCTTGTTCAGCAGCGTCTCGAGGTCGTCGATCGCCTTCGGCAGCTTCCGCGTGAAGGCCTTGACGTGCGCCGGCCACTCGTCCGGCATATCCATCGCGAGCCCGCCGACCCGCGTGTAGCTCGTCGTGAACCGGGCGCCGCAGATCTCCTCGAACAGGTCGTAGATGTCCTCGCGCTCGTTGAATCCGTACAGGAACGCCGTGAAACCGCCCAGGTCCAGCGCCGCGCACCCGCAGCAGAGCAGGTGGTCCTGGATCCGCGCCAGCTCCGCGATGATCGTGCGGATCGCCTTGCAGCGCGGCGTGATCTCGATCCCGAACAGCGTCTCGCAGGCCGCGTGCCATGCGATGTTGTTCGCCATCGGGCTGACATAGTTCATCCGGTCCGTGACAACGACGTATTGGTTGTAGTCGAGGTGCTCGCCCAGCTTCTCGAAGCCGCTGTGCAGGTAGCCGATGTGCGGCGTGCAGGCGACGATCGTCTCGCCGTCGAGCTCCAGCACGAGCCGGAACGTCGTGTGCGTCGCCGGGTGCTGCGGCCCGAAGTTCAGCGTCCAGCTCTCGCCGCCGGGGTCGTCCCGCGTGAGCGTCGTCGGCTGCCACGGTGTCGATCGCGTTCCGCTCATCTCATGCACTGTCGCGGGTGACCACCTCGTAGTTCTCGCGCTCCCCCCGGCCCCGAAGCGGATAGTCCTTCCGCAGTGGGTACGCCTCGAACCCCTCCCACGTCAGCAGCCGCCGAAGATCCGGGTGGCCCGTGAACCGCACGCCGAACATGTCGTAGACCTCCCGTTCCAGCCACTCGGCCCCCTTCCACACCGCGCAGACCGACGGCACCTCCGGCGCCGGATCGTTCACGAAACACTTCACCCACAGCCGGTGCCCGTGCGTGATCGACAGCAGCGAATACGTCACCCCGTAGCGGTCCCGGGCCCCGGGAAAGTTCAGGTAGTCCACACACGTCAGGTCGCAGAGCTGCTCGAACCGCGTCCGCGGGTCGTCGCGCAGAAACTGCATCACCTCGACCAGCCGCTCCGGCGGCACGCGGATGCAGACCTGGCTTGCCGCGCCCGGCCCGCGCAGCAACGGCCCCGCCGCGAAATCGACATCGGGAAACCGCTCCGCCAGGACCCGCACGGGATCATCGCGCGTCATCGCGAGCGTCCCTCCGGCACCTCGATCTGGTACAACCGCGGCGGCGCCGGCGGGAGCGCGATCGTGATGCCCAGACCCTTGCCCCGCTCCGCGCTCGGCCGCACCCCGTCCTCCTCGACGATCCGCTGAATCGCCATCACGCCCTCGATCAGCGTCTCCGGCCGCGGCGGGCAGCCGGGCACGTACACGTCCACCGGCAGAAACTGATCCACACCCTGCACGACCGCGTACGTGTCGAACACGCCCCCGGAACTCGCGCACGCCCCCATGCTGATCACCCACTTCGGCTCGCACATCTGCTTGTAGAGGCGCTGCAGCACGGGCATCATCTTGATCGCCACGCGGCCCGCCACGATCAGCAGATCGCACTGGCGCGGGCTGAACCGCATCACCTCCGCCCCGAACCGAGCGATGTCGTACCGGCTCGCCCCCGTGGCCATCAGCTCGATCCCGCAGCACGCCGTCGCGAACGGCAACGGCCACAGCGAGTTCTTCCGGCTCCAGTTGACGGTGTTCTTGCGCAGCAGCCCGACGATGTGATCCAGCCGCGTCGCGAGGACATCCTCCCGGCTCATCGTGTGGGGATCGTACGTGTGCTTCTCTACGTCCATTTGAAGATCCCCTTCCGCCAGGCGTACGCGTACCCCACCAGCAGCACGGCGACGAACACCGCCATCTCGACCAGCAGGAACTCCTTCCCGAACCCGTCGCGGATCATCTGCGACGCCAGCGACGACGGCTTCGCCGAGGCGGCATCGTGGAACAACGGCGCCCACGGCCACAGGAAGACGACCTCGACGTCAAAAAGCAGGAACAGCATTGCCACGATGTAAAACCGGACGTGGAACCGTCGTCGCGCATCGCCGACCACCGGCATGCCGGACTCGTACGTGCTGTCCTTGGTCGGGCCGCGCCGCTTCGGCCCGATCAGGTGGCTCATCACCACGATAGCAACGGCCATGCCGATCGCCGCCACCAACAGGATCAGCACCGGTGCATAGGACTGATACGCCGGCATCTCACGCATCGCCCTGAGTCCTCGCCGCCGCTTTCCGGACGCCCGGCTCGGGCCGGCAGGCCGATCGCGACATTCTAGTCCTCGCGACAACGTTATCAAGAAACCCCGGGACGCCCTTCGCCCGCAACGGCAACGCGTGAACGTCGGGCGCGCATGTTTCGCCGTCACCATCTATAATGGCGTTTGGGACGTTTGCGGAGCACCATGAGATGACGTGGCCGAAGAACGCACCGCCGCAGGACCTCCCGGGGCGACGGCTCCGTTGGATCGTTCCGGCTCTGGCGGCAGTGCTTGTCGCCGCGCGACCCGTCCGTGCCCACGCCGTCTTCATGACCTACATCCATCATCGCGTGAAGATCGTCGTCGGATCGGCCAACATCGACGTCCAGATCGAGCTGACCTTCTACGAAGTCCGCTCGATGTCCGAGCGCCGCCGCATGGATGCCGATCACAACGGCACCCTCTCCCCCGCCGAGGTCGGCGACTACCTCCAGCGCCTCGCGCCCTCGCTCGCCGAGAGCGTGCGGCTGACCATCGACGGCCGCCCCGTCGACCTCGTGCCCCTCTATGACCCTGAGCTGGACTTGCTGGGCACCGACGAGATCGCGCCGTGCCACCACCTCCTGCGGCTTTTCTACTTCGCCCGGACGCCGAAGTCCCTGGCCCCCGGCAGCGAGATCGTCGTCGAGGACCGCCTCTGGCCGCAGGTCTCCTCGATCTGCGTGTCGGAGGCCGCCGGCCACGACGGCTTCCGGCTCGCCGTCGACAGCGCCTCCGATGAACCGTACGACGCCGTTGCCGACATGGCGTCCGGTCTCGCAGACGGCATCACAGCCCTGACCGGCATCACGCCTGGCGTCGCAACCGCGCCCGGCGTGACCCTTCAAGGTGAACCGCCCCCTCCGCAAAGCCCCGAAGGGACCACGGCAAGCAACGCGGGGCATAAGCCCCGCGATCTCGTCCGCCCAACGCCGGGAGCCCCGCAAAAACCGACGGCCACGGCAGGCGCACCGGACCCCCTCGCCGCATTCGGAACCGGGCCGGGCTGCGGTCCGCGTCCCGCCCGCGCCCGCTGCCTCGAAGTCCCCCCCGGGTTCGGTCTGCCGAACCCGC
>CAZTVU010000172.1:0-11281 GCA_964617025.1 uncultured Planctomycetales bacterium
GATTTCCCTCGCCCCGGCCTTCTCCCTGAGAGGGAGAGGGAGTTGTGGTCGCCAAATCGAAACCCGGGACCCGGACCCCGAGACCCGTAGATTTCCCTCGCCCCGGCCTTCTCCCTGAGAGGGAGAGGGAGTTGTGGTCGCCAACCCGGAACCCGAAGCGCGAGACCCGCGGCGCGGCGTTCAGTCCGCGTACTCGGCGGTGATGCGGACCGGCGAGGCCGTGGCCTCCTCGCCGGGCTTCAGTCGAATGTCCTCGCCGAGGATGCGGTCCGCGGCGATCGGGCGGTCGTTCAACAGGACGCGGACGGGGTGCCGGGCCGCCGGGTGGCGAAGGCGGAGCCACACCTCTGCCGGCGGATTTCGCGAGGGCAGAGAGAGCTCCGCATGGATGCGGCCGCGGTCCGTCTCGGATCGAATCGTCAGGCCGGCCGGACCGAAGAAGGTCTGTGCCCGCTCCACGCGAATCGCCTTGCCGTGCTCCAGCCATTGCCTCGGCACGGCCCGGCCGAACCACAGGGCGTCGCCCTCTTCGCAGATGAGGAATTGCCGCAGCCACATGACGAACCGCGCCTCGTCCGAGGTCTTGTAGACCGGCCCGCCGCCGACGCCGAAGGCCTTGGCCCACTCCGCGAAGCAGTGAACATCGGGGTAGATGCTCAGCGCGTAAGTGTTCCAGAACGACCGCAGGGCCGCGGGGATCTCGTTGCGGACCATATACAGGTACGGCGTGTCGACCAGGCACGGCTGCAGCGTGACCGCGCCCTTCTCGAACCAGTCGCGATCGACGTTCGGCACGTTGTAGCCCGACTCGGCCGAGAAGAAGATATTGTCCTCGAGCTCATCGAGCATCCAGGTAATCAGCGGATCATCGGGCGAGACGACCTCCGAGACGGCCAGGTGAAGCGACGGGTACAGGGCTTCGCGGATCCAGCCCTCGGTCAGGTGGCGCCAGTGATACACGCGCGACGGGACGTAGGGGATGAAGCGCCCGTCGCGGAGGCGGACGGCGGCCGTCCGCGTGGCCGCCTCGCGCACGGCGATCTCGATGTCGCGCCGATAGGCCTCGGCCTCCCGACGGAGGCGTGGGGCTTCGGGGTGTCCGATGTCCGCCAGGGCCTCGGCCGCGCGCCGTAGGCCCAGGTGGAAGAAGCCGTTCGTTGCGAACCAGTACTGGTATTCGACCACATCCTCGAGCGAAGACGCCGGCGCGAGCCCGTGATACGGCAGGCGCGGCCTGCCTTCGGGCGTCAATGTGGACTTACGCTCGTGGATGAGGAAGTCACAGCCCCGGACGAGCTTCGGCGCCACGCGGTCGAGGTACGCCCGGTCGCGCGTGGTGAAGTAATGGTCGGCCGCGCCCCACAGGACAAACCCGTGGTTCATTGCGTATTCGCCGTGGGTGTACTCGCCGGCACCGTGGAAGGCCCCCTCCTTCGTGGAGAAGCGGCCCTTGAGGGCCTCGCTGCCCTGATAGTGCAGGAGCGGCTCGATGAACCGCTCGGCCTCCTTGTGCTCGCCTCGCATGTCCATCGACCGGGCGATCATGATCGTTTCGTTTGCGAAGACCCGATAGGCGAACGTGCCCACGCCCTGGTTGTAGAGGCCCGTCTTCGGGTCGCGATCGGTGGTGATGAGGATGTGCCAGAGGTTGGCCGCGTAGAAGCTCCGCATCGCCGCGTCGGGCACGTCCATGGCCATTCCGGCCGCCAGCCGCCCGCGCCAGTACTCGAGCACCTTCGGCACTTCCCGCTCGAAGGAGATCTCGCGGAGCCGGGCCAACTCCTCGGCATCGAGCAGGTCGACGTACGGCTGCTTGAAATAGATCGTTCGCTTTTCGCCGGGGGCCAGCGCGGCCTGCCAGCGCAGTACCGCCGAAGCGCCGTTGCCCGACGGCGGGAGGACGGTCCAGTCGCGGATGCCGCGATCGGCCGCGCCCGCGCAAACGATCTGCCCGCGGACGGCCGTCAGCCCCGCCGGCACCGCTCCGGCGGACGGCTCGATCGCGATGACGCCGTCGTCCCGCAGCGCGATCGGGGCGTCGTGCGAATAACGCAGGTTCACGGTCGCCGTCTGCGCGTCCGTCGCCGTGTTCGTGACGTCGAGCCGCGTCAGGAGGACGACGGTTTCGTCCCCGCGGCGCGCGTCGTCGTCGCCGATCTCTCCGAGGAGGATCGTGGCGGCCAGCGCATGGTGGTAGCGGATCGGCCCCGTTCGCCATTCGACGTGGATCAGCGGCAGCCAGTCGTCTTCGAGACAGCGCGTGGGTTGCTCGCGGTCGCTCCCCTTGAACCGGGGCTCCGGCGACGTGTCGAGGATGGCGTCCAGGTTGGTGTTCGCCTTGCGGAACGGGCTTCGTTGCGTATCCCGCCCCTCGGTCCAGAGGCTCTGGTGCCACATCGACCAGTCGCCGTTCGGCCCGACGACAATCTCCTGGCGTGCCGACGGCACGCCGATGGGCACCCACCGCGCCGGGCGCAACCGCGGAATGCCCGCCATGGCCGAGGCCCGCGTCGTCTCCGGCCGCTCGGCCACCCGCTGCCGGACGGTCTTCGCCCAGTAGCCCGGCGGCACGCCCGGGTCGTTGGCGATCGTGAGGCCGCGCGACGATTCGGCAACGAGCACGCCGAAGTCCGGCACCCGCATGGCGCCGTCCTTGAGCACGTCCTGCGGCACGAACGAGAAGCCCGTCGCGTCGGCCGCCTCGCCGAAGCGGAGCGTGACGCGCGTCAGATCGTTGGAGGTCGGGTTGTCGTTGGCGGCATAGAGGACGTGAATACGAATGCCCGCCGACTGCCCGGCCACGCCCGCGGCGGACCAGGCGGAATCTCGCAGCGAAACCGCACGCGGCGGCGGCAGCGACTCGATGCCGGCCAGCTCGCCGTTGATGACCTCGACGCGGCCGCTGCGCGTGCCGTCCTGCGGGAGGCGGCAGTCGACGTCAAAGGCGGCCTCGCGCCATCGCGACGAGCCCAGGACGCCGATGCGGGCGCCTTCCGGGAGCGGCCCGCCGTCGCGGACGACGCGGACCTTCAACGTACGGCGAAATGACGGCTCCCGACCGCCGGGATAGGCGCTCGGCTCCAGGGCGTTCTTCCACTCCGCCTTGGTCAGCGGTGGGAGCCGGAAGGCGACCTCATTCGGCTGCCCGCCCGATGCGGCCGCGGCGGCGACGCGGACCCACTGCCCGTTCCACGGGTCATCCAGCTTCATCCAGCCGCCCGTCCCGTTCGCCGGCCAGACGCTGCCCCACCACTCAAGGCGAAGGGTCTCGAGCGCCGCAGGGGCCTCCTTGAAGAGCACGCGCACCTCATGAACGTCCCGCGGATTCGTCCACTCGACGCCGATGGCGCTGCTTTCGACGAAGGGAACACCGAAGGCCGCAAGGTCGACGACGTCGCCGACCCGCGCGGCGGCCGTCGCCTCGGCGGCAAGGCCGCCAAGCAGAGCCGACCAGACCACGCAGGCCCACGGTCGGCGGGCCGTGGCCGACGATCGCGTGCGCAGCACCTGTTCGCGGTTCCAAGTCTTCACGACGATCACCTCCGTTGTTCCCGAAGCGGTTCGAGTCCACAGCCCCTTGCACGGGGCGGCGCCCGGCGGGCCATGCATCATACCGCCGCCATCTGATGCGTTTCAAATCGAGCGATTTGACGCGCGGGTCGCCCGCCCGTAGCCTGATCGCCGGCTGCCGCACGGCGGCCGGGAAGACCTGCCCATGACGACCCGACGTACGACGGCGAAACGGCTTGTGCCCGGGCTGCTCCTGATGGCCGCCGCCATCGGCGGACACCCCCGGACGGCCGCGCCGGCCGATCCGCGAGGAATGCGCCGCGACCGGGCCGCGACGCCCCGGTCGCTTCGGGACCGCATCGGCGCGGCCCACGTCGCCGGTCGGTACAACTTCACCACGAAGGACTTCCTCAACGAGGGCGCCGACGTCCTCCTCGACAGCGGCATGCGGGTCATCAAAGTCTATCTGCACGACCCCGCCGGTTCGTACCGATTCAACAGCGTCTGGCCCCGCTTCGGCAGCCTGACGGAGATGGCGCGACACGCTTACTACCGCACGCTGTTCCGCAAGCCGTTCACGACGTATTTCCTCACGGCCTACGCCCTCCGCAACCGGGACGGGGCATATTGGCGCAAAGGGGTTTCGGACGAACAGTACGCGCGGGAGCGGGACGAGTTTCGCGAGCTGGCCACACTCCTGCTGACGGAGTATCGCGGCACGGGCAAGACGTTCGTGCTGCAGAACTGGGAGGGCGACTGGGCGATTCGAGGCTCGATGAGTACGGAGCCGCGGCACGACCCCCCGACAACGGCCATCGACGGGATGGTCCGCTGGCAGAACGCTCGGCAGGAGGGCGTGGAGCTGGCCCGGCGGGCCGTTGGCCGGACGGACGTTCGGGTGTATCACGCGTGCGAGGTCAATCTTGTCGCGCTCGCGATGGAGGGCCGGACGACGGTCACGAACAACGTGCTGCCGCGGACGCGGTGCGACCTGTATTCGTATTCGGCATACGACACCATCGGGGCGGCCGCGGACGACCCCGACAAAGGCCGCGCGCTGTTTCGCCGGGCCCTCGACTACCTCGCATCGAAGGCCCCGGACAGCCCCGCGTTCGGCGCGAAGAACGTCTTCATCGGCGAATTCGGGTGGCCCGAGGTACGCTCGGAGCAGGACCCGAACGCCGACGCCGAGAAGTGCCTCCGCGTCCTCCGCATGACCGTGGAGGAGGCCCTCGACTGGGGCTGCCCGTACCTGGTGTACTGGCAGGTATACGACAATGAATCGCGAGCGGGAAGGGACCGACCGACCAACGAGCAGGTGCGCGGCTTCTATCTGATCCGGCCGGACGGCTCGGCATCGCCCGCGCTGGAGTGCTTCCGCTCGCTGCTGCGGTGAAAAACGGCCGGCGCCTCGAATGCATCACTTTCGAAGGCCGTTGTCCGCCCATCGGCCGGGCGGTAGAGTGAGCCGCCATGCAGGTGCCGGACAATCTCCTGCCGATGGGGCCGCCGAGGGCGTTCATCAGCCGGGACGCGATTCGCCGCAACATCGCACAGCTTCGCGGCGCGGTCGGGCCGCGCGTCCGCCTATGCCCGGCCGTGAAGGCCAATGCATACGGGCACGGCGTCGGATTGATCCTGCCGGTGCTGCGCGAGGCCGCGATCGACATCGTGGCCGTCGCAACGCTTGCGGAGGCCGCTGAGCTGCGCGCCCTTCACTGGTCGGCCGACATCCTCGTCTTCGGCCGGCCGGTCCTCGGCCGCACCGGCCGCGAAACACGCGATCTGGCAACGGAGGCCGTGCGGCTGAACATCATCTGCACCGTGGGCGCATTCGACGAGGCGAACGCGCTTGCGGAGGCTGCGGCCCGGCTCGGCCGAACCGCGCGGGTACAGCTCAAGCTCGACACCGGCATGGGACGCGCCGGCCTGCGGGCGGAGGCGGCGGCCCAACTGAAACGGGACATTGCGAACCTGGCCTGCGTTCGCCTCGACGGCGTATACACCCATTTCGCCGCCGCCGACGAGCCCGATCTGGATTTCACGAGGAGCCAGCTCGCGGCGTTTGGGGAGGCTACGGCGGGCATGGGGGCGATGCCGCGGCATGCCGCCAATACGGCGGCAATCTTTCGGCTGCCGGAATCCCACCTCGATATGGTTCGGCCCGGCGTCGGGCTGTACGGCTACTGGCCCGATCCGCTGGCGGCCCCGCCCGTGCCGCTGTGCCCGTGCCTGCGGCTGGTCGGACGCCTTGCCTCGGTCAAGCACCTGCCCGCCGGGCACGCGGTCGGCTACGGTCGGACGTTCACCACAGCGCGCGACAGCGTCCTGGGTCTTGTGCCCGTCGGTTACGCCGACGGCTACGCCCGATCGTTGGGCAATCGGGCGGTCATGACCGTGCGGGCCGATTCGGGCGCGCCGGCGGCGGTCCCCGTGGTGGGTCGAGTCAGCATGGACCAGACCGTGGTGGACCTGACGGACGTCCCCGGAATCCGGGAAGGCGAGCCGATCGTCATCATCGACGATGATGCGGCGGCGGCGAACTCCGTGATGGCCCTGGCCCGCCTGATGAATACAATCCCCTACGAGGTCACCTGTGCGCTGGGGCGCCGCCTCCTGCGGGTGGCGATATGAGAACGGAGCGTGCGATGTTGAGGCAGTTGTTCAAGTGGCAGGCGGAGTTGAACAGGCGGATCGGGTTCGATCCGGAGGAGATCCGGCGCCGGTTTGATCCCCGACAGGCGGGCGAGTGGCTCAACAACTACATCATGGCGGCCGGCAACGAGCTGGAGGAGCTCCGCGACTGTACGTACTGGAAACACTGGTGCGCGGAGGCCAAGGCGGGCCATCGGTACGCGATTCACGACCTGCAGAATGCTCGCGTCGAGGTCATTGATCTGCTCTTCTTCTGGATCAGCATGGCCCAGTGCGTCGGCCTGGACGCCGACGATGTCGTGGAGCTCTACCGCCAGAAGCTGGACGTCAATCATCGTCGGCAGGACAAGGGCTACGCGATGGCCACCAAAGACGAAGCCGACAACAAGACGATTCGCCTGAAGCGCGCACGGCGCGGAACGCCGGCGCACCGCTCGCCGTCCGGGAGGCGCGGGCGCCGACGAACGCCGCCCGCTTGCCAACACGAGCGAGACGGCCAATGATTGACAAGCATGGAGCGACCACCTGATTCTCGCCGCCGGCGGACGCGGGCCGGACTCGCCGCCCTGGCCGTCGTCACCGCCGCGGCGGTCATCGTCATTGTCCTCTGCCGCGATCAGTTGTTTGCCAAGCGATTCGCGGTTGTTGAACCGGGGGCCGTCTACCGGGGCGGATACAACGAGCCCGTTCCGCTGAAGCGAATCATCACGAAACACGGTGTCAAGCACATCTTGTGCCTGATGAAGCTCTCCGACGACGATCCGCGAAGCATCAAGGAAAGGCGAACGGCCGCCGAGACCGGCGCGGACCTGAAGGTGCTGCCCATGCCGGGCAACGGCTGCGCGGACTTCGACAGCCTGGACCGGGCGGCGGACATCATCGCCGACGCGGCCAATCGGCCGTTGCTCGTTCATTGCGCCGCCGGGGTGCAGCGGACCGGCGCGGCCATCGCCGCCTACCGCATGAAGCACTGCGGGTGGACGTACGAGGAGGCGATCGCCGAGGCGGAGCGACACGGCCTCGACCGGGACGACAATCCGGAGCTCTACGCTCATCTCAAGGAGTACGCGGCGCGGCTGGCCGGTGCGGCGAGACGTGCGGCGGAACGCCCGGCGGCGACGTCCGAACCGGCCGCGTCCGCGGAGCCGGCCGCACACCGACGTTGAGCTTGCCCCGCCGAGGATCGGGGATAAGATGGCGGCGTGTTCGGACGCCGGGGTCGGGGGCAGGGTTCGGCAAGGGCTCCGCGGTCAACGGGCGTTGCCGGGGGTATGCGATGGCGGATGCACGCCTTCTCGTTCAGTCGATGCGGGATGTGACGATCGTCGACTTCCAGGATTCGACGATGCTTGACGCCCTGCAGATTGCCCAGATGGGCGAACAGTTGTACGAACTGGTCGATACGCGCAACTGCCGGAAGCTGATCCTGGACTTCTCGAAGGTGAAGTTCCTCGCTTCCGCGGCGATCGGGGTCCTCATGAACCTCCACAAGAAGTCGCAGGCGATCAAGGGGCAGTTTGTGCTCTGCGGCCTTCGGGAGGACCTCATGCGGGTGTTCAAGATCATGAAGCTTGACCGCGTGCTGACGTTCTTTCCCAATGAGGACGCGGCGCTGGCGCATTTCGGCATCATGACCGCGGGATAAGGGGCCTGTGAAACGCACCCCCGCGGCATGTCGTCCCTTTCCGCTTTTCAGGGTTGTCGTGAGCAGTGCCGGAGGGATTGCCAAGTCATCGGCGTCCCGGGCCCGGCACCGGTTCCCTTGACGCAGGTTTGACACCCGTCGGCGCGCCCGATGGAAGAATGAGTGCTGACGTAGCTGTATCGCATCAGACCAAGTGCCGATAAAATGCCCGCATGGCCTCGATGCCTTTGCCGAAATCCGCCGCGTGGCGCCGCCGTCCGGTCATGGCGGGCGTGGTGGCCGTCTGCGCTGTCGGGTTTGGCGTCGTCGCCGCTTCCTGGGGACCGACCGGGTGGCGGATGGTTCGGCTGCGAAGCGGCGATCCGGGTGTCCGGCGGGCCGCCCTGCGGGCACTCGGCGGGCGAGACGGTTATGCGGCCATCCCGGCAATTCGGGCGATGATTGCCGGCGACCCCGATTCCCGCGTCCGCGAAGCGGCGGCCTATGCGGCCATGAAGCTGGGGGACCGCGAGGCGAGCGACGCCATCATGCGGGCGATACTGGATCGCCCGAACGAGGAGTACGCGGGGCTCATGTTCGCCACGCTGGCCCGGGTGGCCGGCCGGGATCCGAAGGTCGCGAGATTCGTCGAGGACTCGGCCGGGCCGGCAAAGCCGCCGTTCCTGCGGGTCGGCGCCGCCCTCGCCCGCGCGGAGTGGTTCGACGCAGGCGGCGTGGAGGAACTCTTGACGCTTGCGCTATCGGGTCCGCGCGAGATCCGCAGCTTCGCCGTCGATCGCCTTCGGCAGTACGTCGATCCGGTGGTCGAGGTGATCGGGGCGCGGATCAGCACCGGCGAGCCCGGATCGAATGAGCGGCTTGTCGCGATGCTCGAGTGGTGGCGGAGTCATGCGAACGACCGCCTCCTCGCGGATGCCCTGTGGTTCAAGCGAGGCCGGCACGACGACGTGCGGGCGACCGAACGGTTGCGGCACACGCGCGATCGCGTGGGCCAGGTTTTGGGGGTGTTCTGAAGGCACGCCCGCCGCGCGGGGCGTGCAGGACGGAGTTTCATCACGCATGGCCACCTATCTTGTCACGGGCGGGGCCGGGTTCATCGGGTCGCATCTGACCGCCGCTCTGGTGCAGCGCGGCGACCGGGGTCGCGTGCTCGGCGACTTCTCCAGCGGAGAGCGGGAGAACCTCGCCGGGATCGACGGGCGTCTGGAGGTTCTCGAAGGCGACCTGCGAGACCCGGACGACTGCCGTCGTGCGTGCGAAGGCATCGAGGTCGTGTTTCACCAGGGGGCCGTGCCCTCCGTACCGAAGTCCGTCGAGGATCCGGTCACCTCGCACACCGCCAACATCGACGGCACGTTCAATCTGCTCCAGGCCGCGCGGGAGGCGAAGTGCCGCCGCGTCGTGTTCGCCGCCAGCAGCAGCGCGTACGGCGACACGCCCACGCTGCCGAAGCACGAAGGGATCGTGCCGCAGCCGCTGAGCCCCTATGCCGTACAGAAGCTGGTCGGGGAACTCTACAACCTCGCCTACTACGCGTGCTTCGGGCTGGAGACGATTTCCCTGCGATACTTCAACGTCTTCGGTCCGCGGCAGGACCCCAAGAGCCAGTACGCCGCCGCCATCCCGGCGTTCGTGACGGCCATCCTGGCGGGTCGGCCGCCTACCGTCTACGGCGACGGGGAGCAGACGCGCGACTTCACCTACGTCGACAACGTCGTGCATGCGAATCTCCTGGCCGCCGCCGCGCCAAAGACCCGGGGCGAGGTCGTCAATATCGCGTGCGCGGAGCGCGTAACGATCAACCACATCATCCGGCGCATCAACGAGTACCTCGGGACGGACGTGAGGCCCGTCTACGCCCCGCCGCGGCCGGGCGACGTCCGCGATTCCCTCGCCGACATCAGCCTGGCGAAGCGGGTGATCGGGTACGAGCCGAAGGTGCCGTTTGACGAGGGCCTGCGGCGGGCGATCGACTGGTATCGCCGGAACTGGCGCGCGTAGGCGGGGGGTTCGCCCGGCGGCGGGTCAAGGGAGGGTCTGACGTGCGGATCGTGGTGACGGGAGCGGCGGGGTTCATCGGTTTTCACCTGTGCGAGCGGCTGCTGCGCGACGGGCACGAGGTCGTCGGCGTCGACAGCCTCATCAGCGGCCAGGCCCGCAACGTGGAGGACCTGCAGACCCACGCGGCCTTCCGCTTCATCCGGCAGGACATCGTCGAGCCCCTCGACGTCGGGGCGGGTGTCGATTTCATTTACAATCTGGCGTGCCCGGCGTCTCCCGCGGATTTCGGTCCGCACGCCGTCGACATTCTGCGGACGTGCAGCGAGGGCGTCCGGCAGGTCCTGGAGCTGGCGCGCCGCACCGGCGCCCCCCTCCTGCATGCGTCGACCAGCGAGTGCTACGGCGACCCGACCGAACATCCCCAGCGCGAGACCTACTACGGCAACGTCAACCCGATCGGACCGCGATCCCCCTACGACGAGGGCAAGCGCTTTGCGGAGGCGCTGGTGATGGCCTATTACCGCCTGCACCGTCTGCCCGTCCGGATCGTGCGGATCTTCAACACCTACGGTCCCCGTATGCGGGCGGATGACGGCCGCGTCCTCCCGAATTTCATCCGGCAGGCCCTGCGCAATGAACCGCTCACGGTCTACGGCGACGGCTCGCAGACGCGTAGCTTCTGCTATGTGGACGACCTGGTCGAGGGCATCATCCTGCGTGCGGGGCATGATTTTCCGGAGCCGGTGAACCTGGGCAACCCCACCGAGATCACGGTCCGGCAGGTCGCCGAGGAGGTGATCGCGCTGACCGACAGTCGAAGCCGGATCGAGTCCCGCCCGTTGCCGGCCGATGATCCCCGTCGCCGACAACCGGACATCACGCGAGCTCGAAGGCTGCTAGGATGGGAACCGACCACGCCGCGCCGGGACGGCTTCATCAGGACGATAGAGTGGTTTCGCGCGACCCTTCCGCAGACAACGGCCGCCTCCTGAACCCCGGCGTTGCGGTATGCGACGTTGGAAAAGCGAGAAGGGGACAAAGCCCGGGGCAGCCTTTGGCCGCAAGGGCAAGATGTGCGCTTATTGCACGTTCTGTTGTGCTGGAAGACATTTCCCGACCTCGTTTTGGGCGGAGGTCACCCCTACCGTCTCGCACGGCGCGGCCCGCGCGTTTTGGAGTGCGGCGGCCTTGCCGCCGCTTTCCCTCAGGCGCGCCGGGACGCGCCGGCGTGCGGCAGAACGTCCGAGCCAGAGCGGCGGCGTTGCCGCCGCAGTCCATAAGCGCCGACGCATGGTCGATGGCGCGAAGCGGATCGCCGCAAGCGCCCGAACGCGGCCGGATCGTCTTCGGAAAAGCCTGTCGGGAGATCAAGAAATCGGGGGGATATCATCGAAAAAGCGAAGAAATGGGAGACGGTAGCATCATTACAGAGCGATCCCGTGGTATTCCGGTCGGCTTTCGCGTATTCCG
>CAZTVU010000173.1:0-5828 GCA_964617025.1 uncultured Planctomycetales bacterium
GCTGCCGGCCGCGAGGGCGGGCCCGGTGGGGAGGGCCTGCGCCCGCCGCCGTCGCCGGTCATGGCGGCGATCGACGCGAACAACGACGGCGTACTCGATGTCGAGGAGATCGCCAAGGCCTCGGAGGCGTTGAAGGGACTCGACCGGAACGGCGACGGCAAGGTCACGCCGGACGAATACCGCCCGCAGCGTACCGGCGGACCGGGCGGTCCGCCGCCGGGCGAGCCGTTCGGCCCGCCACGGGAGAGGCCGGGGGCCGAGCCCATGATATTCGAGTCGACGCCGCTGCCCAAGGACGAGGCGGAGAAGAAGGTTTTGACCTTGCTCGATGAGATGAACCAGGCCGGCCGGGGCATGATGAGCGTGCCGCGCGACGACGGTCGTTATCTCCGCATACTCGCCGAAAGCGTCGGGGCCAGGAACGTGGTCGAGATCGGGACCTCGCACGGCTACTCGGCGGTGTGGCTCTGTCTGGCGTTGCGGGCCACCGGGGGCAGGCTCACCACGTTCGAGATCGACGCGGGCCGTGCGGCGCTGGCCAGGGCTCACTTCAAGCGCGCCGGGGTGGAGTCCATCGTGACGCTGATCGAGGGCGATGCGCACAAGGAGGTGTCCCGGTTGAAGGATCCGATCGATCTGCTCTTTTTGGATGCCGACAAGCAGGGCTACATTGACTATCTTGAGAAGCTTTTGCCGCTGGTGCGGCCCGGCGGCCTGATCGTTGCGCATAACATGAGCGCGCGCCAGGCGGATCCCCGCTATGTCAAGGCGATCACCACGAACCCGGCGCTGGAGACGCTGTTCGTCAATCTGGGCGCCTCGGGAATCGGCATGACGCTGAAGAAGCGCTGAGGATATGATTCGCTCCGGGGGCAGGGAGGCTTGCGACCGGGACGCTTCGTCGCGGGCGCACGGAAGGGCACAGGATGGACCCTGCACCCCGAAGACAACTGACCCTGCTCGATTCGGTCTGCCTGATCGTCGGGATCATCGTCGGCGCGGGCATTTACCAGATGGCGCCCGACATCGCCCGGGGCGCTTCCGGCGGCCCGGGCCTGTTGGCGCTCTGGCTGGTCGGCGGTGTTCTTTCGTTGTTCGGGGCGCTGGCCTACGCCGAACTTGCGACCGCGTATCCGCAGGAGGGCGGGGACTACGCCTATCTCACCCGGGCCTACGGCGGGTGGGCCGGGTTTCTGTTCGGCTGGATTCAGGTGGCGATTGTGCGGCCCGGCGACATCGCCGTGATGGCCTTCGCCTTCGCCACGTATGCCCGCGTGCTCTATGACCCCCTGGAGGGCAGTCGGTTTCCCTTCGGACAGCAGGCGTACGCCTGTCTGGCCGTGGTCGTCCTTACCGCCGTAAATGTCGCGGGCGTTCGTCAGGGCAAGTGGACGCAGAACGCTCTCACCGCGGCCAAGGTGCTCGGGCTTGCGGCGATCGTGGCCGTGGGGCTGTTCATTCCCCGCCACGCGGCGATCGCGCAACCCGTCGAGCCGCTGCCGGCAAGCCTGGCGCTCATCCTCGTGCTTTTCGCGTTCGGCGGCTGGAACGAGATGGCCTATGTGGCCGCCGAGGTGGTGAACCCCCGCCGCAACATCGTCCGGGCGCTTGTGCTGGGCACGACGACGGTGACGGTGCTCTATCTTCTGGTCAACGCTGCGTTTCTGCGGGCGCTCGGCTATGCCGGGCTGGCCTCGTCGGGGGCCGTAGCTGCGGACACGATTTCCGTGTTGTTTCCGTCGAGCGCACCGCGGATCATCAGCGCCTTGATATGCATCTCCGCGCTGGGGGCGGTCAACGGCCTCATCTTCACGGGAGCGCGCATCTCGTACGCGGTCGGGGCCGATCACGGGTTGTTCCGCCCGCTGGGCCGTTGGAGCGCGACGACCGGGACGCCCGCCCGCGCCCTGCTGCTGCAGGCGGCGATCGCCCTCGCGCTGATCGTCTCGCTCGGGTCCTTTCTGAACGCGATCCTCTACACGGCCGCCCCGGTGTACCTGTTTTATCTGGCCACCAGCCTTGCGGTCATCGTGCTGCGCCGGACGGATCCCGGCACGGAACGCCCCTATCGGGCCTGGGGCTATCCGTTGACCCCGCTGGTCTTCTCGGCCGTCTGCGCGTTTCTGGCCTACAGCGCCGTGGTGTACAAGCCGTGGGTCGCGCTGGCCGCCGTCGCGATCCTGCTGCTGGGCTTCCCCTTATTTGCGCTGAGCAACCGACTGCTTCGCCGGTCGACGTAGCACGCGAAACGCGGCGGTCGGCGGCGTCGAACGCCCGGCTCCTTCGCTCGGAGTGCGCCGCCGCGTGCGGCCGTGCTTCGCACGCATGTCGGACGGACCGCGATCGGGCGGCCCCGACGTGCGCAAAAACGAAGCCGCGCGACCTGCCGTGAAGCAGATCGCGCGGCCGGTCATCAGGTCACCGTCTTCATGCGGCGGCGAACCTTCCGCGCATCACTGACATGCCGGCGGTCGGTTCGGGCCGTTGAAACACGTCTGGAAGACGCCGAAGTCCGACAAGTCCACGTCGCCGTCGCCATCGGCGTCGAGGCAGGCGCAGTCACCGGGCTGTCCCGCGGCCGGCCACGGCCGGTTCGGGCCGTTGAAACACGACTGGAAGACGCCGAAGTCGGCCAGATCCACATCCGTGTCGCCGTCCACGTCCGACGCCGGGGTGCCGCATGCGGGGGTCAGGGCAACCAGCCGCTTGGCGTAATTGCCCGTTTCGAAGTAGTAGATCTGCTGCCGAGCGCCCGACGGCACGGGTCCCAGCGCCGGCCCCGCGGCGATCCCGCGGGCCACGCCGGACTCGTACCCGATTTCGTAGGTGAAGATGGTGGACGTCCGCGGGCTGCTGCTCAGGGCGGTGGCCTCGACGCGCCATGCCCACCCGTTCACCGCGAGCTCCGCGAACGGATCGAGGAAGTCCGTGTGCGTGAACAGGACGCCCGATCCGTCGCTGACCGTGAGCACTACGGCGGACGAAACAAAGTCGAACTTGTACTCGACCTTCTGCCATGCCCCGGCTGTGAGCGGCCCGACCCATGTCTCGCCGCCGAGCGGATGGTTGCCGCGCGCGATCACCTTACCGTCGGCATCGCGTTGCAGGGCATACCAGCCCGCGCTGCCTTCGCGCGTGTCGTACCAGACGTTGTCGGTCAGATCGCCCCGATACTGCCACCAACTGACGGTAACCACCTCGCCGAAGAGCGGCGTAGCCAGCAGCGCCGCGATGCCCTTGGTGCCGCCGCAGCTCTGGAGGGCGTCGATACTCACGACATTGCCGCGGCCGGCGCCCGTCGGATCCGCGATGACCTGGGTCGGCGTCCCGCCGCCGCCGGCGCCCGAGTTGTCATCCTGCCAGCCGGCCGAGTCCAGGCCCGCGCTCGCCTGCCCGGCAAGGTTCCCCTGCGTCAGGCCGTCGAAGCTCTCCTTCACAATGTCGCCGCTCACATCGCCCGAGATCCGGAAGTCGTCGATGAGCAGCGGGGCGTCGTCCGCCGTGGTGCAGTCGGAGATCAATGGGGCCTTTGAGACGTTGGCCGCGATGACCTTGCCCGGGACCGGAGCGGGCCATCCGACGGTCCCGGTCACGATGATGCTGTCGCCGGCCCTGTCCTGATACAACCCGCCTTGCGGCTGCAGTTCGCCGAAGGCCGGATCGAGCTGGTAGAAGCCGCTCGACTTCGGGCCTCCACTGGCGCCGGGGTCGGTGCTCGCCGTGATGAAGAAGTTGTCAATCCAGGCCACCTCCGGCCCGGTGCCGGTGCCCGCGTCGTGCTGCAACGCGATGCCCCAGCCGGTGAGCGTCAGAATGCCGGAGATCGGGAACGCCGAGTCGACCGCGACTCCGTCGTACCACGACTTCGCCACGTTCTCCTCGAGATTCCACTCCTGCACGATCGTCACCCAGCGGTCCTTGATGGTTGTCGCCTCGCCGGCGCCGGCCTCGAAACCGAACGGGCGGGTGCCGCCGATATCCCATTGCAGGCCGTACGTCGGCGAACCGGTGTCGAACCAGTACCACCACAGGTTCTCCAGGGGTGAATCGGCGCTGGCGCGGTAGATGTCGAACGACACCGTGATGAGCTTGTAGCCCGCGGCCACGAGGTCGTCGATCGGCAGCGTGAGGATCGACTTGGCGCCCGAGGCGTCGGGGACCTCCAGACGGATGGACTTCGTCCCCTGAACCGGGTTGCCGCCCGAGGCGTCGACCACCTGCGGCGGGGTGCCGCCGGCAGGGTCGCTCTCTCCCGTCCAGCCGTCCTGGCCGTTCGCGTCGCCAAGCGCGAAGGTCTCGAAGCCGCCGGAGTCATAGATGACCACGGGCGTGCCCGGCGGCGAGCCTCGGGTGATCCCGGCATACCGCGCCAGTCGCCCGTCCGAGCTGCCGGCCAGGATGTCTTTCCCGTTGAAGTCGAGGCAGGCCAGATCGAAGTAGCCGTGGGCCCCGCCGCCGGCACCGACCGTCGTGCTCTTATACGTGCCGTCGAGGTTCCACCCATAAAGGGAGAAGCCGTACTCTCCCCACGAGGTCATGAAGACGCGCTTCTGGTCCGCAAGGTACAGGACGTGGCCGCGCACGGCCTTGCCGCCCTGATCCTTCCAGGCGAGGGCGGCAGTGTTGCCGGAGGCGTTGACGGCCACGCAGTACATCTCCGCGCGGGCGTCGTCGGCATCCCAGCCCCCCAGATTGAAGTAGAAGCCGTGGACGCCGGTCCCCAGCGCATCGGGTACGAACGCCGCTTGTCCGGCACCGGAGCCATATAGCGGGTTGTAGTCGATCGCCCCCGTCAGCTCGTTGCTCCACTCGATCGCGCCGGTCTCGGAGTTCACGCAGTAGAACATCGCGTTATACGGACCCGGGTCGGCGCCGTACGGCCGGCCGAGGATGTAGAGCTTGCCCTGATAGAGGACCGGGGCAACCTTGTCACGCCGGTTGCCGTCGCCCTTGAAATACGCGTCGGGGAGCTCGGTCCGCCAGACCCGCAGGCCGGTGGACTTCTTGTAGGCCACCACGAAGCCGTTGGACGGGTCGGCGGCGGGGGTGTAGTCGTAGCCCAGTGAGTAGACGCGCCCCGCCTGGCCGCCGTCGCCCACGACCGGGCCGGTCGCATCGCCCCAGCCGAGGGCCTCGTTCGCCGCGGCGTGGCCGATCCATCGCAGCGTCCCGTCGGGCGAGGCCGAGCAGATGGCGGCCTTGCCGTCGACGGCGTAATCGGCCTGCCAGTAGATGTTGCCGGATTCGTCGAAGGCCATTGAGCTGAGCCCCACGGGGCGGTCCGGCGTGGAGAGCGCCCAAGCGACCCTGGCACCCTTCTGCCACGCCTCACTGAACCTCAGCGAGGGCGCGTTTGAGGACTGCGTCCGTGCGAGATTGCCGTGGATGGTGCCCCAGGGCGTGTCGACGTTGTCCGATGTGGCGCCCGGCAGCACCTGCACCGTCCAGCTCTCGTCGTCGCTCCCGTTGGCGTTTGTCGCTCTCACGGTGACGGCGTACAGGTTCCCCACGTCGGCCGGTCCGGGCGTCCAGCCGCCGAGCCTGCCGTTCTGGCTGTTGATCGTAAGCCCCGGCGGGCCGCTGATCAGGCTCCACGAAGAGGCGGGAACACCCTGGATCAGCCGCATCTGACGGCTGTAGGGTTCGCCGGGAAGGTAGAACGACTCCGGATCGGGACTCACCTCGGCGATGATCGGCGGATCGGTCAGGGCAACGGAGGTGATAGTGATGTTGTCGATGTTGAAGCCGAAGGCGTCGGCGCCGGCATCGAGCCGCAGGCCGATCGCCTCGAACGGCTCGTTGTAGGTCGTGCCGTTGTTCTGATACCA
>CAZTVU010000173.1:5865-7161 GCA_964617025.1 uncultured Planctomycetales bacterium
TGATGTCATACGCCTTGAAGTTGCTCAACGTTCGCGTCGCGGCGTCCACCACGAACTCGAACCGATACCACTTGTCCCGCGCATAGCTGAAGCCGGGCAGCAGGGCGATGCCGCCGGAATAGCCCGTGCCGCCGAGGCCGTCGGGATCGGTGAAGGCCGACGAGGTGCCGTCCAGGTAGGGCTGCACCACCTGCGCCGGCTGCGATCCCGGCGCGGTCACGGCCTTGTAGAGCAGAAACGTTCCGAAGTAGCTGCCCGTGCGGCACTTGAGGTCGTAGCCGACCAGCCACGCGCCGGACGTCGCCGGCGCCGGCAGGTTTCGGGCGATTCGGACGCCGACCCCGGTGCGGGCGGCTTTGACGGCCTTGGTGCTGCCGCCCATCGGGCTGACGTCCGACGGGTCGGTGTTATCGACCACTTTGAGGACGGACGTGTCGGCCCCGACCAC
This sequence comes from uncultured Planctomycetales bacterium, assembly GCA_964617025.1. Lineage (GTDB taxonomy): Bacteria > Planctomycetota > Phycisphaerae > UBA1845 > PWPN01 > CAZMVY01. The sequence goes on from CAZTVU010000173.1 coordinate 6,314, forward strand.
CAGCGTCCACCCGTCCTGTCCGGACAGGTCTCCGACCGAGTACGACTCGAAATCCAGCGTCGTCGTTTGTGCCGGGGCGGGCGAAACCGCCAGCGCCAAGGCAATCGCCAAACCAACCGCTGCTTTCATCTTGCATACCTCCTGCAAACAACCGAAGAAAACCCCTTCCGCGGGATCGCAACGCGCGAACGCCGCACCACCGGGAGTCACGGACTCCGAGACCTCGTTCCGGTTCTGAACCTCCTGTGGCCGAGTGTCCCGTTGATACCTTCTGTATACGGAATTGCCTCTTGCGATTCAAGAGTAAAGTTTCTCGCGTCCCCTTCGCCCGGTTGACGCGAACACGGCGACACGCCGTGACGCCCCACCCCTTCACGGTGCGGGCCCCTCTTCCATCCTCGCACGCAAAGAACCGGCCGCGCGACCCGGTTGGGACCAAATCGCGCGGCCGGTCGTCATCCATTGCCGCCGTCTGAAGGACGGTGCCCGTTCAACCGCTTACGGACAGGCGGGCGGACGGTTCGGTCCGTTGAAACACGCCTGGAACGTGCCGAAGTCGACGAGATCGACGTCGTCGTCGTCGTCGCCATCCAGACACGCACAGTCGGCCAGATCGATCGCGGCCGGACGGTTCGGTCCGTTGAAACACGACTGGAACGTGCCGAAGTCCGCCAGGTCCACGTCGCCGTCGCCGTCGATGTCCGAAAGCGGCGTGTTGCACGCCGGCCCGATGGCCACGAGGTGGCCCGTCGTCCGGTCGGTGTAGTAGATCTGCTGCGGGGCCACGCCCGGCGTCAGCGGACCCATGACCGGCCCGCCGTGGGTGTCGTAGAAGATATCCACGATGC
>CAZTVU010000173.1:7200-11090 GCA_964617025.1 uncultured Planctomycetales bacterium
CGTCTCCACGCTCTTGGACTCCGTGATCGTGGTGGCCTCCATCCGCCACGACCAGCCGTTGGTCGCGATTTCGTCCAGGTCCAGGAACGACTCGCCGACGATCGTTCCGTCGACGATCACCTTGACCCCGAACGTCGTGTAGTCCAGCACGTAGTCGATGTGCTGCCACACGCCCGCTGTCAACGGACCCACCCACACCGGCGTTCCGTCGGCGCCTCGCGGCGTGATCATCCTGTTGGAATCCCACTGATACGCGTACCAGTTCTCCCGATTGTCGTACCAGAGGTTGTCCGTCCGGTCGGCGCGGTATTGGTCCCAGCTCACGGTGACGACCTCGCCGCTGATCGGCGCGGCCAACAGGGCCTTGATCCCCTTCGTGCCGCCGCAGCTCTGGAGGGCGTCGATGCTGATGACCTTGCCGTGGCCGGTATCCAGCGGGTCCACGAGGACCTGCACCGGCGTCCCGCCCCCGCCAGCGCCGGTATTGTCGTTCTGCCAGCCGTTGGCATCGAGGCTGCCGATGCCGCCGGGGTTCGCCTGGCCGGCCAGATCGCCGAGGGCGTACCCCTCGAACCCGGCCGTATCCAGCACGGTGCCGCTGACGGAGCCGACGATCTTGAAGTTATCGATATACACCGGCGCATCATCGATGTCGGCGCAGGACTTGATCAGCTTGCCCTTGGTCGCGTTGAAGGCATAGACGCGCGAATCCTGATCGGGGTTCCCGGCGCCGTTGCCGCGCGTGCCGTTGACGACGATGGAGTCGCCCTTGGCGTCCTTGTACAGGGCGCCGAGGATTCGCATGTCGCCGAAGAACGTCGGCAACTGGTAGTACCCGTCGGATGCCGGACCGCCGGTCCCGCCGCCCTTCTGGCCCGTGATGAGGAGGTTGTCAATCCACGCCACCTCGGCGCCCGTTCCGGTGCCCGCGTCGTGGGCCAGTTCGATGTGCCAGCTCAGGAACTCGTTGATACCCCTCATCGCAATGCCGTTATCGACGATTACGCCGTCATACCAGGAGTAGGCCTTGCCCGTCGTCCGGTCCCACTTGAGCGCCACGGTCGTCCACTTGTCCGTGAGCGTCGGCGTCGAGCCGGCACCGCTGTTCCATCCGTTCGGAAGGGTATTCGGGCCCTGGTCCCACTGCAGGCCGTAGATCGGGTTGTTGCCGGCGGCCCACCACCACAGGTTCTCCAGGCCGAAGTTCGTGCCGCCTTCGCTCGTGCGATAGCAGTCGAAGCTGACGTTGATCACCGTGAACCCGTCGGCGATGGCATCGCTGAGGGCTCGGTCCATGATCGACTTGTCGCCAGCGCTGTCGCCGACCGCGAGCCGCACGGCCTTCGTCCCGACGACCGGGTCGCCGCCCGAGGCGTCCACCACCTGCGGCGCGACGCCGCTGGTCCCTTCGGCCGTGCCCGTCCACCCGTCCTGGCCGTTGACGGCGCCGAGCGAGAAGGACTCAAATCCGCCCGCGTCGTAGATCGTGTACACGGTGGGCTCCGGCGGGCCGCCGGGCTGGAAGTCCATGAAGCGGATCATCTTGCCGTCGCTGCCGCCGCAGATCAGGTCGCGGCCGTTGAAGTCCTGCGCCGCAAAGTCATAGAAGCCGTCCGTCCAGACCTGCCCGCGATAGAACGTCTCGTTGGCGCCGTCCGGGTCCCACATCGACAGGTTGTTGCCCGTGCGGTCCCAGTACGTGCAGATGACCAGACGGTCCAGCGCCGCCATGTAGTTCACGTGGCTGCGGCCGTTGTTGCTGCTTTGCGCCGTCCACTGGACCACCGCCGTGATCGGGGCGCCCGTGGTGTCCACGAGAACACCGTACATCTCCGGGTCGGCCACCCCGCCGTCGACGTTGAAGTAGATGCCGTGCTTGCCGGCGCCGAAGGCGTTCGGGACCATCGCCATCTGGCCGTTGCCGCTGGTGAGCACCGCGAGATCGCTCGTGCCGAGGATCGCGCCCGTCGCGCTGTCCAGGCAGTAGAACTTGGAGATGCCGCCGGTCTGGTTGCCGATGATGAACAGCTTGCCCTGGTAGAGGATCGGCGTGAAATCCGTCTCGCAGCCGGCGATCGCCGTCTGCCAGACGACGATGCCCGTCTCCTTGCTGTAGGCGACCGCAATCGGGCTGCCGCCGTTGACGCCGACCGCGTAGCAGCGGCCGGTCGGCCCGCCGTCGCCGACAACGATACTCGTGTGGCGGAAGCCGCCGAGGCCGTGCTTCGTGGTTCCGTCCGTGGTACCCTTCCAGCGAAGTACGCCGGTCGGCGCCACCGAGAAGGCCTGGCAGTCGCCGCCGGTGCCGCCGCCGCTGCTGCTGCGGATGTAGAGGTTGCCGGCCTCGTCGAACGTGATGGACCCGCGGCCGCCCATGCGGTCGAGGCCGTTCGCGCGGGCATCGTACTTCCAGGCGGTCTTCGCGCCCTTGTACCACTTCGAGCTGAACTTGAGCGCGGGATCGTCGGACGACTGCGTCCCGTAGATGTTGCCGTGGACCGTGCCCCACGGCTTGGCGATCTCATCGGCCGCGGCCCAGGAAGCGCACCATGCGACCAGGGCCGTGCAGCCGAACACCCAACACGTGCGTGACTTCTTCACAAGCCACCTCCTGTCATACCAGGTACAGAACACACCCACGCCCCACGGCATGGGCAGATACGCTCAAGCTGAATCTCTCTCGACCTCTACCACCCCCGATTCTAGTTCGTCGCCCAACCCTTGCGACCCTTGAACCCCATCGGCCACTTGTGATTCTTCGTCAGGTAATCGGGGTCGATGTCGCGGAGCTGCGGCTGATAGTTCTCTCCGCTGGGGTTGTCCGTGTTCCAGGCGTTGAGTGCCAAGGGGTATTCGATCTTCGTGAAGCGATTGTTCTCGTCGATGTCCAGCGCGTTGGCGTTGAGCGGGGCGTTCCATCCGATGAACGTGTGCTCCCCGGGCCGCCAGAAGAACTTGTCCGACGTGCGCAGGCCGCGAAGCTTGCCGTTCTTGTACCGGTCCGCCATGTTGATATAAACGGGGCGAACGCTCGCGTCACGGAACAGAACCTGTCCCCCCGGCCTCTGCGTCGTCCCGTGTCGGTAAGCCGTCCCGTTCGATCCCCAGTAGGGATCGTCAAACAGGTTGGTCAGCAGCGCCTGTGCGCAGAAGCCGTGCGACCAGGTCCACCAACCTTCCGTGGCCATCACCTGGCCGCTCGGTCGCTTTTCGAAGCCGAAATCCATGTTCCCGGTCAACTTGCCCCGGCCGTAAGCGCTGTATATCACGTTGATCGCATAGCTGAAGTCGGCACCGTAGCCTTTGTTCGTGGGCGCCGCGTACCGGAAGCCCCAGCTTACCCCACGGCCCCGGTTCACCGGGTCCGGCATGCGGTCAGACGGGCAGTATCCAACCTTGTGATCGCCCGTGTACCGGCGGGCGACAAGCACATCGATCCACGTGGCCATGCGGTTGAAGTGCCCCGGCGTCCCCGCCGTCGCACCATCGTCATGCTTGGGATAGGCCTTGTACTCTTCCCAGCACATCGTCAGGCCCAAACCCAGTTGCCGCAGCCCGGAACCGCACTGGACCATCTTCGCTTGCTCACGCGACTTCGACAGGCTCGGCAGCAGGATCGAGATGAGAAGGGCGATGATCGCGACAACGACCAGCAGCTCGATGAGTGTGAACGCCGAACGAACCAGGTTTCGTGGTTTCATTGCCGATCCTCTCTGAACCGATCGACGCGTCTTGCTACGGCGTCGCCGCACCGGTCTCCTGCTTGTTGCACTTCGGACACGTCGGGGCGATCGGCGGTCGCGGCGGATCGCCCGAGATCTCCGGGAGAAACACGTGGCCGCAGGCGTTGCACTTCATCAGCCTCCAGGCCTCTCGCTTGCCGCACTTCT